>NZ_JBVIIE010000036.1:0-93912 GCF_055569945.1 Streptomyces sp. NPDC031340 | reverse complement strand
AGTTCTCAAGGAACGGTCGCTTCCTTTGTACTCACCCTCTCGGGCTTTCCTCCGGGCGCTTCCCTTCGGTCTTGCGTTTCCGACTCTATCAGATCCTTTCGGGCCTGATTCCCTGTCGGCGGGGCCTTTCGACATTCACTACGTTAGCCGATTCCCTCGGCAACTCATAATCGAGTTCCGCCGGCTCGAATTCGGGCGTGCGAACACGTCGAATTCGACCCCGCTGAGGGGTGATCGTCAGGTAGTGGGTTGGCCGCTTCCGGCTGCAGGCGATCGCCGTACCCGGTTCAAGCGGCTCGGGCTACATTACGCACCTCGGCTGGGCGAGTCAACTTCGTCGGCGGCGCGGCACGTGGGCCCGGTACGGGCTCACGGTCAGGTCGTCGCCGACCCAGAAGCGCCAGGGGTGGACGCCGCCGTCACCCGCGACTCCGGTACGCGGGCCGTTGAGGACCTGGCCGGGAGGCACCGGGGCGCCCGTCACGATCCGCAGGGGTGTGTCACCGGGAGCGCACGCGTCCGTGCCGTTGAGTTCTCGGTCCACGCCCAGGGCCGTGGCCAGGCGGGCGGGGCCCTTGGCCAGTTCGTGCTCGGTCCGGGCCGAGATCCGGCGTTTGCGCGCGAGCTCGACGCCCTTGGTGTGGCCAGTCCGGCCAGGCGCATGAGCCGGGCCACCCTGCGGCGTCCGCAGGCGGCGCCCTCGCGCTGGAGAACGGCGTGGACGCGCGGGGCCCCGCCCGCGGGACTGCTCGTGCACGGCCGTGATCTGCCGCGTCAGCTCGGCGTCCCGCACTGCGCGGGGTCCCGGGGTGCCGGTGCGGCGGGCATAGAAGGCGGCTCGGGAGACCTTGAGCAGTTCACACGCGCGTTTGACGCTGTGGCCCGCATGCTTCTCCGCCTCGATGAACGGGTGCACCGTCACCGGGTCTCCTTCGCGAAGAAAGCCGTGGCCCGCTTGAGGATCTCCACGTCCTCCCGCAGCCTGCAAGGCGCACAGCGGCTCAAGCCCCGGCGGACGGTCTGGCTCTCGGGCTCAGTCGGTACGCCGAGACCGTTGGATCACCGGCCAGATAGAACCGGTGTTGCCAGTCGTGGGCCTTGCTCACGCCTACCCGAGGACCAACCTGGATGAGCGCGGTAGGCACCGACTCCCCCTCGGACAACATGACCGATGTACCCGTCAGGAGGTCTGCGCCGTTGTGCTTTCCTGTGACGCCGAGTGCCTGGCAGAAGTTCCCCGGACCTCGGGCAAGACGTGGGCTCTCGACCCTCTCCCCTCTCCGCTTGCGCGCCAGGTCTTCCCCCTCGATAACCTTGCCTGCCCGGATGAGGACAGCTGAGGCGATGCCGTCCGTCCCGGTGACGACGTTGGCACACCAGTGGAGACCGTGGGACCGGTAGACGTACAGGTGTCCTGCGGGTCCGAACATGACGGCGTTACGGGGCGTCTGGCCTCGGTAGGCATGGGAGGCTGGGTCAGCCGTACCGGAGTACGCCTCGGTCTCCGTGATAGCGATGCTCACGGTTCCCTCGGGGGTCTTGCAGGTAAGAACGCACCCGAGCAGCTTGGGGGCGACCTCTTCAGCAGGATGGGAGAGGAGATCAACGTTCATGCTGACTGCCTGACATGCCATAGGTGAAGTACACGTACACATGTCCGGGCGGGCCGAACATCACGTCGTTGCGCGGTGTGCGGCCGCGATAGGCGTGGGAGCCGGGGTCGCTCTGACCGTCGTAGGCCTCGACCTCCGTGAGGCGCACAGCGATCGGGCCGTCGGGGGTCGTGCGCACCAGGACGCGGCCCAGGAGGTCCGGTGCGACCTGCAGTACGGGGCGGTCGAAGAACTCTCTGGGGAGGGGCGTACGGTCCGGGGGCGCGATCATGGGCTACGAGCGTAGTCCAGACGGGTGGACGCCAGGGGGTGGCGAAGATTCGGCCGTCTTGCGAGGGTGTGAGGCGGAACCGGCCGGACCCGGATCGCGTTTGTAGGGATCAAGGGTCCGCACGTAAGAGGAGAGACATGGCGTTCAAGAAGCTGCTCGCGAGTCTGGGGGCCGGCGGAGCCTCGGTCGAGACCGAACTGACCGAGGTCAACGTCGTTCCGGGTGGCGTCGTCCAGGGCGAGGTGCGGATCCAGGGCGGGTCCGTGAACCAGAACATCGAGGGCCTGTCGGTGGCGCTGCGGGCGCGCGTGGAGGTGGAGAGCGGCGAGGAGGAGTACCACCAGAACATCGAGTTCGCCAAGCTGCAGATCGGCGGTGCCTTCGAGCTCCAGGCGAAGGCCGTGCACTCGGTGCCGTTCGGGCTGGAGATCCCGTGGGAGACCCCGATCACGATGATCGACGGGCAGTCGCTGCGCGGGATGAGCATCGGTGTGAGCACCGAGCTGGCGATCGCGCGTGCCATCGACTCCGGTGACGTGGACCCGATCAACGTGCACCCGCTGCCGGCGCAGCAGGCGATCCTCGACGCGTTCATCCAGCTCGGCTTCCGCTTCAAGAGCGCGGACATGGAGCGCGGTCACATCCGGGGTACGCGGCAGCAGCTGCCGTTCTACCAGGAGATCGAGTTCTTCCCGCCGTCGCAGTACCGGGGGCTGAACCAGGTCGAGCTGAGCTTCGTGGCCGACGCGAACCAGATGGACGTCGTGCTGGAGATGGACAAGAAGCCGGGGCTGTTCAGCGAGGGCAGCGACACCTTCCGGTCGTTCCAGGTGGGTCTGCACGACTACCACGGGACCGACTGGGCGGCATACCTCAACCAGTGGCTGTCCGAGGTCGGCAGCAAGCGCAACTGGTTCTAGGCTCGGACCCACTGAACGGAACCGATCAGGAGGTACCGAGGTGACCGAGCTCAAGAGGCGGCCGCTCCCCCACGACTTCCATCCGCCCGTGCCGTCGTTCACGGTGACGAGCGAGGACGTCGAGGAGGGCGCGACGCTCAAGAGCGCTCAGGTCCACGCGGAGGGCGACACCTCGCCGCACCTGCGGTGGGAGGGCTTCCCGCCGGAGACCAGGAGCTTCGCCGTGACCTGCTACGACCCGGACGCCCCGACGGGCAGCGGGTTCTGGCACTGGGTCGTGTTCGACATCCCGGCCTCGGTGACCGAGTTGCCGGCCGGTGCGGGCAGCGGCGCGTTCGAGGGCCTGCCCGACGGCGCGGTCCAGGCGCGGAACGACTACGGGACGAAGGACTTCGGCGGAGCCGCTCCGCCGCCCGGGGACGGGCCGCACCGGTACGTGTTCACGGTGTACGCCGTGGACCAGGAGAAGCTGGGTCCGGACTCCGACACCTCGCCGGCCGCCGTCGGTTTCAACCTGCGCTTCCACACGCTCGCGCGTGCCCAGCTCATCGGGGAGTACGAGGTTCCCGCGGAGAGCTGAGCAGGAGGAACGTTCATAGAACGTTTGCCCGCCCCTGGTCTTGGAATTGATCAGGGGCGGGCACTTTTTTATTGCGTTGTCCATCTCGGCGTGCCCGTCCAGAGTTGGTCCGAGCCCGCCAGGGGGTGGGCCGGTGCAGACGGGAGGTGGGCTGGATGCGTGACACGCTGGTGCTGAACGCGAGCTTCGAGCCGCTGTCGACGGTGACCCTGAACCGGGCTGTCGTCCTGGTGCTGCAGGACAAGGCCGTCGTCGAGCAGGCCCACCCCGAACTGCGCATGCGGGGTGCCGCCGTGGACATACCCGCGCCCCGGGTGATCAGGCTGTGCCGGTACGTACGGGTGCCGTTCCGAAGACAAGCACCCTGGTCGAGGCGGGGTGTCCTGGTGCGTGACCGGCACCGGTGCGCGTACTGCGGCAGGCGGGCGACGACCGTGGACCACGTGGTGCCGCGGTCACAGGGCGGTCAGGACACCTGGCTGAACACGGTCGCCTCGTGTGCGGAGGACAACCACCGCAAGGCCGACCGGACTCCGGAGGAGGCGGGCATGCCGCTGCTGAGGCAGCCGTTCGAGCCGACGCCCGCCGACGCGATGCTGCTGGCGCTGGGCGCCGAGGACGCCGCCTCGCTGCCCGACTGGCTGGCTCGCGACGTCGCCTGAGGATTTCGGTGCTGAACAGCACTGTTCCCCGCGCTCCTTGACCAGAGGCGCGGGGAACGTCGTTTCGGGGTGCCGTCAGTCGATCTGGGGCTTCTCCCGGCGCTCGGCGGCTGCGCCGCCGTTGCCGTTGCCGTTGCCGTTGCCGCCGGAACCGCCGCCCATGGGGCCGAAGTTGCCCATGGCGCCGGACAGGCCCTTGAGGGCGTCGCCGATTTCGCTGGGGACGATCCAGAGCTTGTTGGCGTCGCCTTCGGCGATCTTCGGGAGCATCTGGAGGTACTGGTAGGACAGCAGCTTCTGGTCCGGGTCGCCGGCGTGGATGGCCTCGAAGACGGTACGGACGGCCTGGGCCTCGCCCTCCGCGCGCAGGGCGGCGGCCTTGGCCTCACCTTCGGCGCGCAGGATCTGGGACTGCTTCTCGCCCTCGGCGCGCAGGATCTCGGACTGCCGGACACCCTCGGCCTGGAGGATCGCGGCGCGTTTGTCACGGTCGGCGCGCATCTGCTTCTCCATCGAGTCCTGGATGGAGGTCGGCGGTTCGATGGCCTTGAGTTCGACGCGGTTGACGCGGATGCCCCACTTGCCGGTGGCCTCGTCGAGGACGCCGCGCAGGGCCGCGTTGATCTCCTCACGGGAGGTCAGGGTGCGCTCCAGGTCCATGCCGCCGATGATGTTGCGCAGGGTGGTGACGGTGAGCTGCTCGATCGCCTGGATGTAGCTGGCGACCTCGTAGGTGGCGGCCCGGGCGTCGGTCACCTGGTAGTAGATGACGGTGTCGATGTTGACGACCAGGTTGTCCTGGGTGATCACCGGCTGCGGCGGGAACGGAACGACTTGTTCGCGCAGGTCGATGCGGTTGCGGATGGTGTCGATGAACGGGACCACGATGTTGAGTCCCGCGTTCAGCGTCCGCGTGTAGCGGCCGAAGCGCTCCACGATGGCGGCGCTGGCCTGTGGGATGACTTGGATAGTCCTGATCAGGGCGATGAAGACCAACACCACCAGAATGACCAGGACGATGATGACCGGTTCCATCGTCGTTCCCCGTACCCTTCTCCGCCTCGGCGCCTATGGAAGATCTTGTTCCGTTGAAGATCTTGCTGGTCGAGTGTGACAGACCGTCGCGTAACTCGTGGGGTGTTCGGAGCAGTTGGGATCCAGTTGGGTCGTGCGAGGTCACATGACGATCGCCGTGGCCCCCTCGATGTCCACGACGTCCACTTCCTCACCCGCTTCGTAGGCGCGGCCGGTGTCGAGGGAACGGGCCGACCACACTTCCCCCGCGAGCTTGATCCGGCCGCCCGATCCGTCGACCCGTTCCAGCACGACGGCCTGTTTGCCCTTCAGGGCGTCGATTCCCGTGGCGAGTTGGGGCCGTTGGGTGCGGTGCCGGTACGCGATGGGGCGTACCACGGCGATGAGGGCGACCGAGACGACGACGAAGGTGAGCACCTGTGCCACCGCGCCGAAGCCGAGACCGGCGACGGCCGCCGCGGCGACGGCGCCCACCGCGAACATGCCGAACTCCGGCATCGCGGTCATCACGAGCGGGATTCCCAGCGCCGCCGCGCCGACGAGCCACCACACCCATGCGTCGATGTCGTTCACACCGTCATGGTAGGGCCGCTGTCGGGTCTCGGACAGGGCGCAACAGCCCTCAGGACAGCGGCAGGCCGTGGGCCGTCCAGCGGTCGCCGACCTGCTCGACGACGAGCGGGAGGCCGAAGCAGAGGGAGAGGTTGCGGGAGGTGAGTTCGAGCTCCAGGGGGCCGGCGGTGAGCACCTTGCCCTGCCGGATCATCAGTACGTGGGTGAAGCCGGGGGCGATCTCCTCGACGTGGTGGGTCACCATGATCATCGAGGGGGCGATGGGGTCGCGGGCGAGGCGGCCGAGGCGGCGGACCAGGTCCTCGCGGCCGCCGAGGTCGAGGCCGGCGGCGGGCTCGTCGAGGAGCAGCAGCTCCGGGTCGGTCATCAGGGCGCGGGCAATGAGGGTGCGCTTGCGCTCGCCCTCGGAGAGGGTGCCGAACTTTCGGTCGAGGTACTCGCTCATGCCGAGGCGGTCGAGGAAGGCACGGGCGCGCTGCTCGTCGATCTCCTCGTAGTCCTCCTGCCAGTGCGCGGTCATGCCGTAGGCGGCCGTCAGCACGGTCTGCAGGACCGTCTGGCGCTTGGGCAGCTTGTCGGCCAGGGCGATGCCGGCGATGCCGATGCGCGGGCGCAGTTCGAAGACGTCGGTGCCGGGCTTGCCGAGGGTCTCGCCGAGGATGGCGGCGGTGCCCTTGCTGGGGTAGAGGTAGCTGGACGCGACGTTGAGCAGAGTGGTCTTGCCGGCGCCGTTCGGGCCGAGGATGACCCAGCGCTCGCCCTCCTTGACCGACCAGGAGACCTGGTCCACCAGAGCCCGGCCCTCACGGATGACGGATACGTCCTGAAGCTCCAGAACATCGCTCATGAGCGCGTTGTCTCCCCTTGCAGTGTGACCAGGTTTCGGCGTCTCGGCGGTCGCGTGCGCTTTGTGGCACAGCCCTCTAGGAAATCTACGCCACCGGTCGGCCGCTCCCATCCATCGGTCCGGTCCTTAGGGTGGGGGGCATGCTCACGGAACCGCGTTCAGGACGCCTCGCCGCTTGGGGAAACGCCCTCTTGGCCGGACTTGTCTCTCCGGATGACGCCGTGCTGACGATCGTCGGCGACGACGCCGTGCACCGGATGGAGGGGCTGCCCGGTGAGTCGGGGCCCGTCGGACTGACGCTCGCGCTGGGGCGGCTGCGGGCGCTCGGGGTGACGGGGCTGCGGGTGGCGCTGCCCGCGCCCGGGCATCCGCTGGGGCTGAGCGGGCCGCCGGAGTTCAACGCCCGGGCGCTGGACGCCGGGGAGGCGGTGATCTGTCACGGCGCCGCGTTCGGGCTGGTGCCGGAGGTGCACGAGGCCGGACCCGACGGCGACCTGCACGTCGAGGTCGTCTGGCACTGCCTGCCGGTGCGGGAGGCGCCGCCGGCCGACGTGCCGTCGCTGGGCGAGGCCGAGCGGGAGCTGGCGGAGGCGTTGCGGGACGCGACGGAGGTCCTCTCGCGGTTGGACGTCGCCGGGGCGGGTCCGGTGGCGGAGGCGGCCATCGACGCGTACCGGGCGCGGGCGGAGAGGGGCCGGGAGGTGCTGGCGCCGGGGTATCCGCCGCGCGCGGTGCGGGTGCTGGAGCTGGCGCAGCGGGTGGGGCTGCTGGTGTCGCTGGCGTCCGAGAGGGGGCACGGGGGTGCGGTGAGCGCCGGGGAGATGGCGGCGCGCTCGCAGGCGCTGCGGCCGGTGGAACGGACGGCCCGGCGGGCGCAGGTGGCGGCGTACAACGCCGTCGTGGAGGAGCGGGAGCGACGGTGAGCCGGGGCGGCGCACCGGACGGACCGACGGCGGACGGCCGGTTCCGGGCGCCGTCGCTCCGGAACCGGCCGTCTCCGTGACCGCGGTGCGAGGGCGGCGGGCACGGCCACGGCCGTGGTCCCGGACCGGGGCCATGGGCCGGCGGCCGGTGGTCCGGGCCAGGACCACGGTCAGGGCCATGGTCGGGACCATGGGCCGGCGGCCGGTGGCCGTGCGGGCGTGACGCCGTGCGGTGGTCGGCCTCCCGGGTGGGGCCCGGGAGGCCGGAGATCAGCGATCGTGTGCGGCGGGCGTCAGTGGTTGACGCCCAGGTTGCCGAAGGCCGGGTTCAGCGCGCCGACGACGTTCACGGTGTTGCCCACCACGTTCACCGGCAGGTGCACCGGGGCCTGGACGACGTTGCCCGACAGGACGCCCGCGGAGCCCTGGGCCGCGCCGCCGGCCCACGCGCCGTCGGTGGCGGAGGCCAGTCCGGATCCGGCGGCGACCAGTCCGCCGGCCACCATCGTCACGGCCACTGCCTTCTTCAGGTTCTTCACTTGCTACCCCTCCTGGTGACTGCCGCGGGCAGTCGCCGCGGCACGCACTGGAGAACGGCGGAGGCTCCCGGAGGATGCGCCGGACGGGGGACGTTCCCACGACAGTATGAATCTCACTCCGGAGCGGAACTGTCGGCCACTCCGTGGCGTACCGCCCAGAGCGCGGCCTGGGTGCGGTCCGCCAGGTCGAGCTTCATCAGGATGTTCGACACGTGTGTCTTGACCGTCTTCTCGGACAGGACCAGGGCCCGTGCGATCTCCCGGTTGGAGCGGCCGTCGGCTATCAGGCCGAGCACCTCACGCTCCCGTTCGGTGAGCGAGCCGGCCCTTCCCTGGCCCGGACCGGTGTCCTCCTGGGACAACAGGACGTCGGCCACCTCGGGCTGCAGCAGGACGTGTCCGGCGTGCACCGAGCGGATGGCTCCGGCCAGCGCGTCCGGGTCGATGTCCTTGTAGACGTAACCGGCGGCTCCCGCGCGCAGGGCCGGGACGACCGTGCGCTGTTCGGTGAAGCTGGTCACGACGATCACGCGCGCGGGGTTGTCCAGCTCGCGGAGTCTGCGGAGCGCGGCCACGCCGTCCATCCCGGGCATCTTGACGTCCATCAGCACGACGTCGGGCCGCAGCTCCTCCGCGCGGGCCACCCCCTCGGCGCCGTCGGCCGCCTCGCCCACGACCTCGATGTCCTCCTGGACCTCCAGGAACGTGCGCAGGCCGCGGCGGACGACCTGATGGTCGTCGACGACCAGCACCTTGATCGCGTCAGCCACCGGGAACCTCCATCTCCACCGTGGTGCCCTTGCCGGGCGCCGACTCCACGGCCAGCGTGCCGCCGACCCCGCTCGCCCGGTCGCGCATGGACACCAGGCCCAGGTGGCGCCCGGCGCTCCGTACCGACCGCGGGTCGAATCCCCGGCCGTCGTCCGTGATCCGCAGCGCGGCACCGCAGCCGCGACGGCCCACGGTCACGTCGACGTGCTCGGCGCCGGAGTGCCGCAGGGCGTTGTGCAGGGCCTCCTGGGCGACGCGCAGCATGGCCTCCTCCTGGGCCGCGGGCAGGGCGCGGAAGCCGACGCTGGTGAAGGTCACGCGTGCGGTGTGGGCGCGGTCGAGGACCTGGACCTGGTTGCGCAGGGTGGCCACGAGGCCGTCCTCGTCGAGCGCGGTGGGCCGCAGCTCGACGACGGCGGCGCGCAGTTCGTCGGCGGCCTCGGCGGCGAGCGTGGCCACCTGCTGCAGCTCGCCCTTGGCGCGGGAGGGGTCGCGGTCGACGAGCGCGGCGGCGGCCTGGGCGGTCAGGCGCAGCGAGAACAGCTTCTGGCTGACCGCGTCGTGCAGTTCGTGGGCGAGCCGGGAGCGCTCCTCGGCGATCGTCAGCTCGCGGCTGCGTTCGTACAGGCGGGCGTTGGTGAGGGCGATGGCCGCGTGCTGGGCGAGGATGGACAGGAGTTCCTCGTCCTCCTCGGTGAAGCCGCAGCCGCCTTGCGGCTTCGGGCACTGCTTGTTGGCGAGGAACAGCGCGCCGATGGTCTCGTCGCCGTCGCGGATGGGCAGGCCCAGGAAGTCGGACAGCTCGGGGTGCGCGGACGGCCAGCCTTCAAAGCGGGGGTCCTCGCGCACGTCGGCGAGCCGCTCGGGCCCGGCCTCGTGCAGCATCGCGGCGAGGATGCCGTGCTGGCGCGGGAGCGGGCCGATGGCCTTCCACTGTGCGTCGCTGACGCCGTCCACCACGAACTGGGCGAAGCCTCCGTGGTCGTCGGGGACGCCGAGCGCGGCGTACCGCGCGCCGAGCAGCTCACGGGCCGAGGCGACGATCGTCTTCAGGACGTCGCGCACCTCCAGATGCCTGCTCATGGCGAGCAGCGCGGAACTGACCGCCGCCAGACCGGACCGGGGACCTCGACTCATGCCCTCACGGTAACGGCGGGGTGTGACAGCCGGATCGGACCGACGACGGCCGCCGCCCGGGGCCGTGGTCCTAGGCCGGAAGTCTCCCGCCCTGTCCGGTGTCCCCGGCGGAATCCTCACGCAGAGCATTGCGGGCGCAACTTCTTGTGAGACGGGCGCGCGGCGGGTGTGACGCCGCGCACAGGGCGCACGTCACCTACGAAGGGCGGTAGGAGACCCGGGCCGCGCTCATGAGCGGGAAAGACACCCCGGTCTGTCCCGCTTTACCCACACCTGATCCACTACCCGGGGTCGTACGTCACACCGTTGCCACAGAATTTTGCGGCCGCTAAGAATTGCTCCCGTCGCTCAGCGCCGCGGTTTCCGCCGCGGCCCTAGTGCGGGGCGGACCCCTGTCCCCCGCCGGACACAGAGCGATTCCCGCGCTATTCGAAGAGGTCCGTCTGCCATGCTCGAAAACACCCCTGTTCGAGGTCTCAGTCGTGCGCTGACCCGGCACCACAAGATCGCACTGAGCGGTGTCGCCGCCCTCGGCGCGGCAGCCCTCGCCTTCACCGCGGTGCCCGGCGGCACCGGGACGAAGACCACCGGCGAGGCTGCTTCCACGGCACGCGTGGCCTACAGCACCGAGCAGATCAAGGACGTCCGGGCCAGCGTCACCGACCAGCTCGCCGGCGCCAGCCTGAAGGCCGAGGCCATCAAGGCCAGGGCGCAGGCGAAGGCCGAGGCCGCCGCCAAGGCGAAGGCGGACGCGAAGGCCAGGGCCGACGCTCGGGCCGCCGCCCGCAAGCAGGCGGCCGCCGAGGCCGAGGCCAGGAAGAAGGCCGCGGCGGAGCGCAGGGCGGAGGCCGCGAACCGGTCCGCCCAGCGCCCCGCGATCGAGTCGGTGGCCGCGAGGACGTACTCCAACAACCTCGACGGCTGGATCCGGCAGTCCCTGGACATCATGCGGTCCAAGGGCATCCCGGGCAGCTACAGCGGCCTGCACCGCAACATCATGCGGGAGTCCTCGGGCAACCCGAACGCGATCAACAACTGGGACATCAACGCCATCAACGGCATCCCGTCGAAGGGCCTGCTGCAGGTGATCCCGCCGACCTTCAGCGCGTACCACGTCCCGGGCACGTCCTGGAACATCTACGACCCGGTCGCCAACATCACCGCCGCGGCCAACTACGCGGCCCACCGGTACGGCTCGATCGACAACGTCAACAGCGCGTACTGAGGCCGGCGCGTACCGGGGTCGGCGCGGACCTCGGTACCTGACGCCGAAGGGCGGCACCTCCTGACGGGTGCCGCCCTTCGGGCCGTACGGATCCGGCCGGTGCCACCGGCTGTTCAGGCCGCTACTTGCGCATGACCTCGGGCTCGTGGCGGCGCAGGAAGCGGGCCACGAAGAAGCCGCAGACCACGCCGAGGGCGATCAGGGCGAGCATGTCCACGCACCAGGTGCCGACGGCGTGCTCCCACAGCGGGTCGTTGCTCTCGCCGGGCTTCGGCGGGGCGATCTTGTTGAAGTCCAGCGTGGCGCCCGCGGCGGCCACCGCCCACCGCGACGGCATCAGGAACGAGAACTGGTTGACGCCGATCGAGCCGTTCAGGGTGAACAGGCAGCCGGTGAACACGACCTGGATGATCGCGAACATGACCAGCAGCGGCATGGTCTTCTCGGCCGTCTTCACCAGCGAGGAGATGATCAGGCCGAACATCATCGAGGTGAAGCCCAGGGCCATGATCGGCACGGAGAGCTCCAGGATGGTGGCGCCGCCGAACACCAGGCCCTGCTCCGGGATCTCCCGGTTGAAGAAGCCGATGGCGCCGACCAGGCCGCCCTGGAACACGGTGATCGCGCCGAGCACGAACACCTTGGACATCAGGTACGCGCTGCGAGACAGGCCGGTCGCGCGTTCCCGCTCGTAGATGACCCGTTCCTTGATCAGCTCTCGGACGGAGTTCGCGGCGCCCGCGAAACAGGCGCCGACCGCGAGGATCAGCAGGACCGTGGTGGCCGTGCCGTTGGGGATGATCCGGCCGGTCTGCGGGTTGAACGGGTTGGGCAGCAGGCTGTTGCCCGAGTCGATGAGCAGGCTCACCGCGCCGAGGACCGCCGGCAGGATCACCATCAGCGCCAGGAAGCCCTTGTCGGACGCGATCACCGACACGTAGCGGCGCACCAGGGTGACGAACTGCGACATCCAGCCCTGCGGCTTGGGCGGCCGCATCGCCTGCATGGGCGGCACCTGTACGGACTGCGGTGCGACGGCGTCGATGTCCGCGGCGTACATCTGGTAGTGCTGCGAGCCCTTCCAGCGCCCGGCCCAGTCGTAGTCACGGTAGTTCTCGAAGGCGGAGAAGACGTCGGCCCAGGTGTCGTAGCCGAAGAAGTTCAGCGCCTCCTCCGGCGGGCCGAAGTAGGCGACCGCGCCGCCCGGCGCCATCACCAGCAGCTTGTCGCACAGCGCCAGCTCCGCGACGGAGTGGGTGACGACGAGGACCGTGCGGCCGTCGTCGGCGAGACCGCGCAGCAGCTGCATGACGTCGCGGTCCATGCCCGGGTCGAGGCCGGAGGTCGGCTCGTCGAGGAAGATCAGCGACGGCTTGGTGAGCAGCTCCAGGGCGACGGAGACGCGCTTGCGCTGGCCGCCGGAGAGGGAGGTGACCTTCTTCTCCTTGTGGATGTCCAGCTTCAGCTCGCGCAGCACCTCGTCGATGCGGGCCTCGCGCTCGGCGGCCGTGGTGTCGGCCGGGAAGCGGAGCTTGGCCGCGTACTTGAGGGCCTTCTTGACGGTCAGCTCCTTGTGCAGGATGTCGTCCTGCGGGACCAGACCGATGCGCTGACGCAGCTCGGCGAACTGCTTGTACAGGTTGCGGTTGTCGTAGAGGACGTCGCCCTGGTTGGCGGGCCGGTAGCCGGTGAGCGCCTTCAGCAGGGTCGACTTGCCCGAGCCGGACGGGCCGATCACCGCTATCAGCGACTTCTCGGGGACGCCGAAGGAGACGTCCTTGAGGATCTGCTTGCCCCCGTCGACCGTGACGGTCAGGTGGCGGGCGGAGAAGGACACCTCACCGGTGTCGACGAACTCCTCGAGGCGGTCGCCGACGATCCGGAACGTGGAGTGGCCGACGCCGATGATGTCGGTGGGGCCCAGCAGCTGCGAGCCGCCCTTGGCGATCGGCTGGCCGTTGACGTAGGTGCCGTTGTGCGATCCGAGGTCGCGGATCTCCAGGCGGCCGTCCGGCGTGGCGTGGAACTCGGCGTGGTGCCGGGAGACCTGCAGGTCGGAGACGACCAGGTCGTTCTCCAGGGCGCGACCGATGCGCATGACGCGGTCGAGCGAGAACTGGTGGAACGTCGTCGGGCTGCGGTCGCCGTAGACCGGCGGCGCCCCCGCGCCACCACCGGGGCCCTGCTGCGGCGGAATGGGCGCGGCCTGCTGCGACGCGGCCTGCGGCTGCTGCCAGCCGGCCTGCGCGGCCTGCTGCGGCGGGGCCTGCTGCGGCTGCGGCGCCTGCGCGGCCCAGCCCGGGCTCGCCCCCTGGGCCGCGTACGGCTGCTGCGGCTGGGCGGCGGGCGCCGCCGCGCCGGAGACGTTCAGGCGTGGGCCGTCCGTCGCGTTGCCGAGGTTCACCGACGCGCCGGGTCCGAGTTCCAGCTGATGGATCCGCTGGCCCTGCACGAACGTGCCGTTGGTGCTGCCGTGGTCCTCGATGACCCAACTGCGGCCGCTCCAGCTGATCGTGGCGTGGCGCCAGGACACCCTGGCGTCGTCGAGCACGATGTCGCCCTGCGGATCGCGTCCGAGGGTGTAGGTCCTGGACGCGTCGAGCGTCCAGGTACGTCCATTCGATTCCAGTACGAGTTCCGGCACTCCATGCCCCACTGAGTAGTCCCCCGAGTTACCCCCATCGCAGGGAGTCTAGGGATGTCGAACATCGTCGGGAACTATTTCAGGCTCCGCCCCCTGACCGAAAGCCGGGCCTTGTGAAAAGCACGCGCTTACGCAACGGCTGGTTCCGTTGACGGGGTGGAAATCGACCCGGAGAGTGGTAATCCACGCGAGGGGGACATGCGCGGCCACCGTGGGCCGCGCCGCGGATCGGGGGGTCTGTCGTTGAGCACGTCGTCGAGCACGTCGTCGAGAGTCGAGAGCGTCGGGAGCGCGGAGTACGGCACGAGGGTGCCCTGGGCCGACGTCCTGCTGTCCGCGATCGCGTCCGTGAGCTGGGCGTTGATCGGGATGGCGGGCACGGCGGCGCTCGGACTGCACCTGCTGGAGGCCGACTCGGCGGGCTCGCTCGGGCCGATGACCGCGGCGGTCGTGGCCCTCGCGGCGGGGGGTTCGGTCACGCCGTCCGGCGATGTGTCCGCGTTCGGTCTGAAGGGCGCTCAGGCCCACACGGCCGTCACGATCACGCCACTGGGCGTCAGCCTGGTCGGGGCGCTGCTGCTGTCGTGGTTCTTCCTGCGGTCGCTGCGCGCGGCCGGTGTCGTGATCGCGCCGGCCGAACTGCTCGCGCGCGTGGGCGCGGTGGTCGCGCTGTTCGTCGCCACGCTGGGCGGGCTGGCCTGGGCGGGACACGACGTCATCACGATCGACGGCGGCTCGCTCGGCCTCGGCAAGCTGCCCACCGGAGCCGGCGGGGGCGTCAGCATTCCCGGTCTCGGCGGCCTGGGCGACCTCGGCGGGCTGCTGCCCGACAACGTCGGCAAGCTCATCCACGCGAAGGCGGCCGTCGGCTTCACCGTCGACACGGCGCCGACACTGCTCGGCGGGCTCGGCTGGTCGGCCGGGGTCCTGCTGATCGCGCTGCTGGCCTCGCGCCGCACCCCCTTGCCGGGCGGCTGGCAGGCGGTGCACCGCGTCGTGCGTCCGGCCGTGTCCGCCCTGACCGCGGTGGTGCTGGCGGCGGTGGCGGCGGGCCTCGCGGCGGCGGCGTACGCGGCCATCGGCGACGACCGTCCCCGGCGTATCGCGGGCGCCGCGCTGCTCGGCGCGCCGAACGGCGCCTGGCTGGGCATGCCGGTGGGCCTGTTCGTGCCGTTCGACGGCAGGGCGACCGGCGAACTCGCCCGGCTGCTGCCCGACCCGCTGGACGACCTGCTCACCGCGAGCACCGACCAGCAGGTGACGCTGGGCCGGCTGGCGGAGCTGGACGGCCGGGTGTGGCTGCTGGGCGTCGCGGCGGCGGTGACGATGCTGCTGGCGGGCGTGCTGACCGCGGTGCGCACGCCGGTGGCGGGCGGGCCGACGGGTGAGCCGGGGACCGCCGCCGGGTTCGCGGGGCGGTGTGCGTTGCGGCTGGGGATCGCCACGGCGGTGGCGCTGCCGCTGCTCGCCTGGCTGACGGAGGTGTCGGTGGACGCCTCGCTGTCCGTGCTGGGCTTCGACGCGTTCGGCGCCGGGATCCGGCTGCACGGGCGGCTGGGCACGGCTCTGCTGCTGGGCGCCCTGTGGGGCGCGGGAGCGGGGGCGGCGGGGGCGCTGCTGGCGTGGGGCGGCGGGGTGGCGGGACGGCGCGCGGCGCCCTTGGCGTCGGCTGCGCAGGCGGCGCCGGGGGCAGGGGCGGCGGCAGGGGCTGCGGCAGTGGCGGCAGGGATCGGTGCGGGTGATCCGGAGGGCCCGGCTACGGGCGGCGGGGGCGGCGTTGCCGACGGTGGCGCGAGCGGGGGCGTCTCCGGTGAGCTGGTCTCCGGTGAGCCGGTCTCCGGTGAGCCGGTCTCCGGTGAGCCGGTCTCCGGTGAGCCGGTCTCCGGTGAGCCGGTCTCCGGTGAGCCGGTCTCCGGTGAGTCCGTCTCCGGTGGGGCCGGGCCGTACGAGCCCGGTGTGCCGTACCGGCCGCCGAATCCCGCCACCAACCCCTACCTGCTCGTACCGGACGAGCTGCGGGAGCCGGAGGACGCGCGGCCGCCGGCCGGGCCGGGGCCCGACGGCGACGCGCGGGACTCCGCTGGTCCGCCGTCCGACGAGCCGGACGTGTACGGCGGCCCGACCGTGACACGGCACTTCGGAGCCCATCCCCCGCGCCCGCCGCGCCCTCCGCGGCAGCCTTCCGGACCGGTATCGGGATCCGCACCGGGATCCGCGCCGGAGGGGCCGCCACCGCCGCCGCCACCGGGGGCCCCGCCGCGCACCCCGCCCAGGATCCCGAAGGCGCCTCCGAAGACGCCTCCGAGGAAGCCGGAGACCGACCGGTGAGCCTTGCTCGCGAGGTGCGGTGCCCGGCCGTACCCGGCCGGCGGCGGTGACGCGGTGGCTCCGGAGGGCGGTCGCGGCCGGTGGGCAAGGTGCCGGACACCCGGCCGACACCCACTGTTCGCTGTCCGCCAGGCGGACCTCGGGGGCGGAGTGCACTGGGTGCCGGATACGGTGGTTACACCATGAGCGCTTCGCAGACCTCGTCCTCTGACGTCCCCACCCTCCTCGTCAAGATCTTCGGCAAGGACCGGCCGGGCATCACGGCCGGCCTCTTCGACACCCTCGCGTCCTACTCCGTCGACGTCGTCGACATCGAGCAGGTCGTCACCCGTGGCCGGATGGTGCTGTGCGCGCTCGTGACCGAGCCGCCGCGAGGGCTCGAGGGGAACCTGCGGGCCACCGTCCACAGCTGGGCGGAGTCCATGAAGATGCAGGCGGAGATCCTCTCCGGGCACGGCGACAACCGGCCGCGCGGCCTCGGACGTTCCCTGGTCACCGTGCTCGGCCACCCGCTCACCGCGGAGGCGACGGCCCAGATCGCGGCGCGGATCACCAAGGCCGGCGGCAACATCGACCGGATCTTCCGGCTCGCCAAGTACCCCGTCACCGCTGTGGAGTTCGCGGTGTCGGGCGTGGAGACCGGCTCCCTGCGCACGGCGCTGGTGACCGACGCGGCGGCACTCGGTGTCGACATCGCGGTGGTCGCCGCCGGACTGCATCGGCGGGCCCAGCGGCTGATCGTCATGGACGTGGACTCGACGCTCATCCAGGACGAGGTGATCGAGCTCTTCGCCGCGCACGCCGGCTGCGAGGACCGGGTCGCCGAGGTGACGGCCGCCGCGATGCGCGGGGAACTGGACTTCGAGCAGTCGCTGCACGCGCGCGTGGCGCTGCTGGAGGGGCTGGACGCCTCGGTGGTGGACAAGGTGCGCAGCGAGGTGCGGCTGACGCCGGGCGCGCGCACGCTGATCCGGACGCTGAAGCGGCTCGGCTACCAAGTCGGTGTCGTCTCGGGCGGGTTCACGCAGGTCACGGACGATCTGAAGGAGCGGCTCGGCCTCGACTTCGCGCAGGCCAACACCCTGGAGATCGTCGACGGGAAGCTGACCGGGCGGGTCGTCGGGGAGATCGTGGACCGGGCGGGCAAGGCACGGCTGCTGCGCCGGTTCGCCGCCGAGGCGGGCGTACCGCTGGCGCAGACGGTCGCGATCGGCGACGGGGCCAACGATCTGGACATGCTCAACGCGGCCGGTCTCGGGGTCGCCTTCAACGCCAAGCCGGTGGTCCGGGAGGCGGCGCACACCGCGGTGAACGTGCCGTTCCTCGACACCGTCCTGTACCTGCTGGGCGTCACCCGCGAAGAGGTCGAGGCGGCGGACACGCTCGACGAGCAGTGAAACGTTCCGTGAGCGGCGAGGGGCCCGGCACCGTGGCGGATACGACATCCGTTACGGTGCCGGGCCCCTCGGCTCGGTCGTCGTGTCCCGTCGGGGGTGCCTACTCGGACGGCGCCCAGTAGTCGAGCAGCGTGGCCACGCCCGGCTCCAGGCTCTTCCAGGAGCCGTCGAAGGCGAGGACGGCGAAGGCCGCGGCCGGGAAGCCGCGGCGGCTCATCCGGCGGCGGGCGTCGCTCTCGTTCGGGCCCGCCAGGATCTCGGCGAGGCCGTGGATGCCCGGGTTGTGGCCGATGAGGACCACGTTGTGAGCGTCGTCCGGGGTCTCGTTGAGCAGGGCGATCAGCTCGCCCGGGGAGGCCTCGTAGACCCGCTCCTCGTAGACGGTTTTCGGCCGTTCCGGGAGCTCGTGGACCGCCAGCTTCCAGGTCTCCCGGGTACGGGTCGCGGTGGAGCACAGGGCCAGGTCGAGGTGGATGCCGGTGTCGGCCAGCTTGAGTCCGGCGACGGGGGCGTCCATGCGGCCCCGCTCGGCGAGTGGTCGCTCGTGGTCGGTCACCGGCGGCCAGTCGGCTTTCGCATGCCGGAAGAGGACAATCCTGCGGGGTTCTGCGACGCTCATGGCATCCAGCTTCGCACGAGACAGGCCACGGGGCGGTGGGAGTTGGCGGGCGGCCGAGCAGGTGGTCAGCGGCCTGTCAGCCGCAGCAGGCGCGCGAAGAGCTGACTGATCACGGGGTCGCCCGTCGCCGCGTGCGCTTCCGTGGGGTTGAGCACCACGGCCAGCAGCACGACGAAGGCGAGCGTGGGCAGGGCCAGGGCCCACCAGGGCAGCCGTATGTCGACGCCGCCCGTGGACGCCGGGTGCGGCCGGGTGTGCGTGCGGGCCGGCATGGGTGCCTCCGATGGTCTTCGAGTGGTCCGTGACCACGGCGAGCGGCCACAACTCGAAGGTACGGAGCCGGCGGCCCCCAACCCATCCGGAGACCCACCCAGTTGACCCTGACACTCGCCCCCTAGGGGACAGGGGGGCCAGCCCTACCATCGGCCGTCACGAGGCGGCCGTACCAGGGCGACGGCGTCAGCGTGACGGGCCCGGGACAGCCGTCTCAGGGCAGCCGTCTCAGGCCGGCGGCGTCAGGGCGCGGCGATCGTCGCGATGACGGCGATGATCAGGAAGATGGCGAAGAACGAGCCGAGGACGAGCAGCATCTTCTTCTGGCCGTTGCGGGGATTCGGGTCCAGGACTGGCATGCGGCCAGTCTCGCACTCCGCGCGCCCTCACCGGTGGCCGGGGTGATGTCGGCGGGCCGCCTCGTCCTCCACGGTGCGGTCGCGCCCCGCCAGGACCCCGACGACCGTCTGCGGCACCAGGAGGCCCGCCATCAGGGCGAGCGGCATCCCCCAGCCGCCGCTGCTCTGGTAGAGCACGCCCACCAGGAGGGGCCCGGGGATGGAGATCAGGTAGCCGGTGCTCTGCGCGAACGCCGACAGCTGGGCGACGCCCGCACCGGTCCTGGCCCGCATGCCGACCATCGTCAGGGCCAGCGGGAAGGCGCAGTTGGCGACGCCGAGCAGCAGCGCCCAGGCCCAGGCGCCGCCGGCCGGCGCGAGATACAGGCCGGCGTATCCGGCGAGTCCGCAGGCGCTGAGCACCACCACGATCGGGCCCTGCCGCGGCAGCCGCGCGGCGAGGCGCGGGATGACGAAGGCCAGCGGGACGCCCATCACCATGGTGACGGCCAGCAGCAGCCCGGCCGTGCTCGCGGGCACGCCCGCGTCGCGGAAGATCTGTGCCATCCAGCCCATCGTGATGTAGGCGGCGGTGGCCTGGAGCCCGAAGAAGATTGCGAGCGCCCAGGCGGTACGGCTGCGGGTGATGCGCACCGCGGCCGGATGGTGCGCGGTCGCGGAGGCCCCGTCGGCGCGACGGTCCACCCGCGCGGGCGCCTCGTCGGCGGGCCGGGGATCCCGCCCGGTCGCCTCGCCGGCCGACCGGGAACCCCCCGCGGTCGCCTCACCCGCCGACCGGGAACCCCCCGCGGTCGCCTCACCCGCCGACCGGGAACCCCCCGCGGTCGCCTCACCCGCCGACCGGGAATCCCGGTCCGCCGTCGCCGTCGCCGTCGCCGGCGCCTCTCCGGCCGTGCGTGCGGCGGTCCGCTGCCGCACGAAAGGTATCCACGGCACCACGGCCACCGCGGCGAGGCCCGCCCACACCGCGAGCCCGGACTGCCAGCGGCCGCCCAGCGCCTCGGTCACGGGCACGGTCACCGCCGCCGCGCCCGCGGTGCCCATGGCGAGGGCCATCGAGTACAGGCCGGTCATGGACCCGACCCGGTCCGGGAAGTAGCGCTTGACGATCACCGGCATGAGGACGTTGCTGACCGCGATGCCCATCAGCGCGAGTGCGCTGCCGGCCAGGAAGCCGGCCGTGCCGCCGACGTAGGGCCGCAGCAGCAGGCCCGCGGCGATGGCGGCCATGCCCGCGCACACCACCGCGCCCGGTCCGAACCGGCGGGCCA
This sequence comes from Streptomyces sp. NPDC031340, assembly GCF_055569945.1. Classification (NCBI taxonomy): domain Bacteria; kingdom Bacillati; phylum Actinomycetota; class Actinomycetes; order Kitasatosporales; family Streptomycetaceae; genus Streptomyces; species Streptomyces sp. NPDC031340. The sequence goes on along the minus strand of NZ_JBVIIE010000036.1, from coordinate 73,925 downwards.
GCCGCGGCGCCGTGACGCCGAAGACGGCGAAGCAGAGCGGCGGCACGGAGGTGAGCAGCCCGGCCACGCCGCCGCTCATGCCGAGCCCGTCGCGGACCTCTTCCAGGAGCGCGCCGAGGCTGGTGATGGCAGGGCGCAGGTTCAGGGCGGCCAGCACGATGCCGAGCACCAGCAGGCGCTGCGGCCACGCGCGCCCGGCGGGCGCCCGGGACGCGCGCGCCACCGGGGTACGGACGGACGGGGTGGACATCGTCGCCCGGGTTTCCTCGCTCACCATGCCAGCCATCATAGAATGATGGGATGATTGGTTGTCCATCCGGCGGACGGAACGTCCCGCGCTCGTGCGAAGGTGTGCCATGCCCCTGAGTCATCCGCGCCGTTCCGCCCTGTCCGAGCAGGTCATCAGCGCGCTGCGCGCCCAGATCACCAGCGGCGAGTGGCCGGTCGGCTCGCGCATCCCGACCGAGCCGGAGCTGGTCGAGCAGCTCGGCGTCGCCCGTAACACCGTCCGCGAGGCCGTCCGCGCGCTGGCGCACAACGGTCTGCTGGACATCCGGCAGGGTTCGGGCACCTACGTCCTGGCGACCAGCGAGCTGGCCGGCGTCATGCACCGCCGCTTCGCCGGCGCCGACCCGCGGCACATCGCCGAGCTGCGCTCCACGCTGGAATCGGCCGCGGCGAGCCTGGCCGCCCGGCGGCGCACGGAGAAGGACCTCAAGCAGCTCGACGCGCTGTTGCGGCGCCGCGAGGAGGCGTGGGCGTCGGGCGACGCGGAGGCGTTCGTGGCGGCGGACGCGACCTTCCACCTGGCGGTGGTGTCCGCCTCTCACAACGACGTGATGACCGCGATGTACGCGGACCTCGGCGAGGTGCTGCGGGACTGGCTGCGCGACGACGTCGGCGAGGAGCTGACGCCGGAGACGTACCTGGACCACACGCGGCTGCTCGACGCGGTCCGGGCGGGAGACGCGGAGGCGGCGGGCGCCGAGGCCGCGGGCTATCCGTTCGTGTGCCGCCCCGGGCTGTTCACGCCCGCCGGTGGCTGATCCACACCGCGGCGACCTCTTTCCAGCACCGGGCGGTGAGCCGTACGGTCGCCGCCGGGCCGACGTCGACCCCGGCCGCGTCGGTGTCGAGGTCCCACCAGCGGGCGCACTCGACGTGCAGGCTGACGCGGTCCGTCTGCGGATAGGGGTTGTGGCAGTACGCGACCACGTGGGACCCGGTCACGTTGCTGCGGCACTCGGCGCCGAAGGGCTGCGCCTCGACCGGTTCGCCGGTCGCCGCACGCGCGAGGGACGCCGCCTCGTACGGCAGTGCCAGCACGAATACGACGGCGACGGTCACTGGGGCCAGGCTTCGGGACAGGCGCACAAGGGAACCTCCTCGGCCGAGCTGGGGAGGGATCGCGTGCTGGACGCGGGATCCGACGCGAGATCCGGAGTGAACGCGTAATCCAGCGTGCGCCGTCGCGGCCCGGCCCCGCCCGGCCGCGTAGGCCGAACGGGTGACGCCCCGCTCCCCGCGCGGTGCGCGGAGCGGGGCGTCGCCGGGACGGAAAAAATCAGGTCAGGCGTCAGGTCAGGCGCCGATGGCGTGCAGACCGCCGTCCACGTGCACGATCTCGCCGGTGGTCTTCGGGAACCAGTCGCTCAGCAGGGCGACGACACCGCGGCCGGCCGGCTCGGGGTCCTTCAGGTCCCACTCCAGCGGGGAGCGGCTGTCCCACACCGAGGCCAGCTCGCTGAAGCCGGGGATGGACTTGGCGGCCATGGAGCCGAGCGGGCCCGCCGAGACGAGGTTGCAGCGGATGTTCTGCTTGCCCAGGTCACGCGCCATGTAGCGACTGGTCGCCTCGAGCGCGGCCTTGGCCGGGCCCATCCAGTCGTACTGCGGCCAGGCGAAGGACGCGTCGAAGGTGAGGCCGACGACCGAGCCGCCGTTCTGCATCAGCGGCAGGCAGGCCATGGTCAGCGACTTCAGGGAGAACGCCGAGACGTGCATGGCGGTGGCCACGGACTCGAACGGCGTGTTGAGGAAGTTGCCGCCGAGGGCGTCCTGCGGGGCGAAGCCGATGGAGTGCACGACGCCGTCGAGGCCGCCGAGCTCCTCCCCGACGACATCGGCCAGCCGGGCCAGGTGCGCGTCGTTGGTGACGTCGAGCTCGATGACCTTGGCGGGCTTCGGCAGCTTCTTGGCGATGCGCTCGGTCAGCGTGGGCCGCGGGAACGCGGTCAGGATGATCTCCGCGCCCTGCTCCTGGGCGAGCTTGGCGGTGTGGAAGGCGATGGAGGACTCCGTCAGCACACCCGTGATCAGGACGCGCTTGCCCTCGAGAATTCCGCTCATGTCGTTCAGTGACCCATTCCCAGTCCGCCGTCAACGGGGATGACGGCTCCAGTGATGTACGAGGCGTCGTCCGAGGCGAGGAACCGCACCGTCGCGGCCACCTCCTCGGGGTGCGCGTAGCGGCCGAGCGGCACCTGGGACACGATCGCGGCCCGCTGCTCGTCGGTGAGCGCCTTGGTCATGTCGGTGTCGACGAAGCCGGGCGCGACGACGTTGAAGGTGATGTTGCGCGAGCCCAGTTCCCGGGCGAGGGAGCGCGCGAAGCCGACCAGGGCGGCCTTGGACGCGGCGTAGTTGGCCTGGCCGGGGCCGCCGTAGAGGCCGACGACCGACGAGATCAGGACGACACGGCCCTTCTTGGCGCGCAGCATGCCGCGGTTGGCGCGCTTGACGACGCGGAAGGCTCCGGTGAGGTTGGTGTCGATGACCGAGGTGAAGTCCTCCTCGGTCATGCGCATCAGGAGCTGGTCCTTGGTGATGCCCGCGTTGGCCACGAGGATCTCGACCGGGCCGTGCTCGGCCTCGATCTCCTTGTAGGCCTGCTCCACCTGCTCGGTGTCGGTGATGTCGCACTTGACGGCGAGGAAGCCGGCCGGCGGCTCACCCGACCGGTACGTGATCGCAACCTTGTCGCCGGCGTCGGCGAAAGCGCGGGCGATGGCGAGGCCGATGCCCCGGTTGCCTCCGGTGACGAGAACCGAGCGGCTCAACGGATCACCCTTTCGATAACGGTCTGATACCCCCGCCCGGACATCTGGATGGCAGGCGGCTTCCCGGAAAACCTATCGGTCCGGTTCCGGCCGGGGACATTGGGGCATCGACAGTGGCTCGGGGGACTCGCTGTCGGGTTTCTACAGTCGGCCGCCTGGTCACTCCGCCATTCCGGGGGCGTGGGCGGGCAGACCTTCTTTGCGCGCCACGTCGAGCATCCTGCGGTCGTACGTCACGAAGGCCGCCAGCTCCCGCTCCATCGAGAGGGCGCTCGCCACGTGGAGGGCATCCAGCGCACGCAGGCCGGGATCGACGCGGGTGGCCAGGTCACGGACCTCACGGCCGAGGAGGATTTCCGTCACCCGCTCATCGAGATCCGTCAAAGCCCTGGGGAAACTGCCCGCCCGGTCCAGATGCCGCACCGTCTCGACGAAGCCGACGGTACAGGTGGCCAATGGGGCCTGCGGAAAGCTCGCGAGGAAGGATTCGAGTGCGGAGGCGTTCATCCTCCCGGTCAGCAATGTGAGCAACGCGGAGGAGTCCATGTAGATCACCGGTAGTACTCCTCGCGCTCGGCGAGCAGGGACTCCAGCGGATCCGGCGCGCCGTCCGGGATGTCGTACCGGGGGAAGTCCGCGAGGTCGGCCACGGTCGCCGCCTTGAGCTTGATCTTCCCCTGGGCCACCAGGTGTGCGTACCGCTCCATCGGCCCCCCGCTCGGAACCAGTATCGCGATGACGTTGCCGTGCCGGGTCACCTCGACGGTCTCCCCCTTCTCCACGCGGGCGAAGACGGCGCTGGGGTTGTGGGAAAACTCGCGGACGGAGATGGCGCTCATGGCGGGCTCCCTCGACAGGACAGGCAATGTGCCTACATGCATGCGATTGTACCTACAACGCGGAGTCGGTGGCCTGGCCCCGCATTCACCCGATCGCGGGATTTCCGCAGCACTTCTTGTACTTGCGCTCCGAGCCGCACCAGCACCGGCCGTTGCGCGGCGGGGGCCAGTCGGTCGCCTCTCCCCTGCGGGCCAGTTCCGCCGCGTAGCGGGACCGCGCGGCCGGTGTGTCGGGGGACCCGCCGGTTTCCCGGGCATCCGCCTCCAGACCGCTCACCGTCCCCCGGCCGACCGCCAGACGCGTGCCACCCTGGTCCGACAGCTCCCGCAGGGTCCGCTCGACCTGCCGCAGATGACCGGCGTGGTCATCGCCGTACGCGTCAACGACCGTCGGCCAGCGTTCCAGGAGCCGCGCGAACTCCTCCAGCGGCCAGAACAGGACGCACGTCTTCAGCGGTCCCGGGAGCGCCGCCCCGTCCCGTTCCGCGGTGACCTCCTCCATCTCCGCCTGCAGGGCGGCAGGATCTCCCTCGGCCAGCCGCTTCAGGCGGAGCGGGTCGTGCAGTTCGTCCAGTGGACGCACCCGGCCGGGCACGAGGGACGCGCGCCGTTCATGCACGGTGTCGGCCTCGTCGTCCCAGTCGTCGTGCGGCTCGCCGAGCAGGCGCCGCACCCGGTGACGTCCGGTGAGCAGTTCCTCCAGGCCGAACGAGTCGTCCGCGTCCTGGACCACGTCCGCCGTCACCGCGGCACCGGCGCCGAGAGCGTGTGTGACGCCCGCCGTATACCACTCGGCGGCCGTCACCGTCTCGTCAGCGAACTCGAAGACGCCGGCGACAAGGCTCCAGGCGGCGGCGTCCCGGGGATGCCGCTTGCGGAAGGCGGCGGCCGCGGCCCGTGCCGCCTCCACACGCCCGGCCTCCCAGAGCGTGTCGATACGCCACGCGTCCACCACGTCAGGCTCCCGGCAACCGCCCGACTCCGGGTCGAGCAGCCGCTCGTAGAGCCTCAGCGCGCGCTCGTGCTCGCCGGCCTCGCGCCAGGCGTCGGCCGCTTCCCGGAGCAGTTCCTCCCGATCCTCGGGGTACTGCTCCACCAGTCCCTCGTACTCCTGAGCCGCCCGGGCGGGAGTGACGGACGGGGGTGCGGTGCGGCGGGCGTGGGACGTCCGCCGGGTGTTACAGGTCTTCTTCTTGCCGGAGGCGTGGCGCTTGCTGGACATGAGGGCACCGTAGCGGCGCAGGACCTGAGCCTGCAGGGAAACCCCGGGAGATCACCAGCACCGCCGACGCCCAGGCCTTCGCGGTCCCACGGCTCACCTCACGCCGGTACTGCGCGCGCCGTCGATGGACTCGGCGAGTGCCTCGACATCGGACGCCAGGTCCCGCCAGGGGCGCGAGAGATCGAGGACATGCCGCCAGATCCTCAGCCTCTCCTGCCCCACCGGCACCTCCACCAGGCCCGGCTCGCCCGATGCGTAGACGAGATGGCCCTCGGCGAGACCGAGCCGGACGCAGTACGCGGTCATCTGGTACAGGTCGTCCCGTTGGGGTCTGGTCTTGAACTTTGCGTCCAGGACGACGGCCTGGCGGAGCACCCCGTCATGCGGCGACGGCAGGTAGTGCACGAGGTCCGGCTTGAGCACGTGCCGGCCATCCGCGTCGAGGAAGAAGTTGCGGTCCTGCGGCTCGGGTCTGCCGCCGACGCGGTGGCGCAGCGCCTCGCCGACCGCTCGTGCCAGGTACGCCTCGAAGAGCCGCCACATCGTCACCAGCATCCCGTCCACGGCGACCTCACGCTCCGCGCCGTCGTCGAGTTCGTACGAGGCACCGCGCAGGACGAGGTCCGCGAGGGCGAGAGCGTGGGCGTACCGGGTGCTGCGCCGGTTGATGTTCCAGTGGGGGGCCGGGGCTCCGGCCGGGAGGACACTCACTCCGTCCAGGCGGGCGGCGAGCCGCTGGAGGGCGGCGCGCTGGTCCGGGCCGAGGCCGGGGATGCGCAGGAGGCGACGGGTGGCGGCGAGCAGCAGCCGGTTCTCCGGTATGTCGGGCGTGTAGTCGTCGTAGAGGACTTCCAGGGGGACGGGGACGCCGGGTCTGCGGCGGAGTTGGTCGGTGTGGCGGATGCGGCCGCGTACGACGGGCAGCGTGTCGTAGGTTTCCCAGTAGTCGTGGAGGAGGCCGTGGCGCAGGGCGTGCTCGCCGGCGGTGACGAAGGCGTGGGCGAGCGCGGGCAGCAGGTCGGGGCGGGGCTCGGCGCTGACCGGACGGGGGTCGAACTCGACGCGGTCCGGGGCGTAGGCGATGAGGTGGAGGAGGCGGTCGACGGGTACCTTCGGCCGGATGGTGAGCTGGACGGTCCCGGTTCCGGAACCGAGGCGTACGGAGCCCACCCGGTCCTTGGCCCTCAGCCGCCACCGGCCACCGCCGTCCGGGCGCACGGCGACCAGGCGCGGGTGGTCGGCGAGCGTCGCGAGCTGTGCCTCGGTGAGCGCCCAGGTGGCCCAGCCGCCGCCCTCCGCGAGCCGGATGCGCAGGGCGGTGTCGCCGCAGTGGCGGGGCTGGGGCCGGAGGGTCACGAGTCGCCCGCGTCGGTTCCGGTGTTACCGGCACTGGGGTCCGGGGGAACGGGGCTGTCGTCGGTGGCGCCGGAGGGCGGCTCGATGCCGAGCCGCTCGCGCAGGGTGTCGAGGCCGTACACCGCTTCCACGTCTATGGGGTCGCCCCAGTGGTGTTCGGTGAGGAGGGGGATTATCTGTGTCTTCCACAGGCGTTCGAGGGCGCCGTCGCCGGTGTGGGCGAGGTCCTGCATGAAGTACGAGGGACCGACGCGGAAGGAACGGTCGCCCGGGCTGTTCGCCGCGAGCAGCCGGTTGATCTCGTCGAGCAGGCGGACGTGCGTGTCGTCGTACGTGTCCGGGTCTCCGCCTCGTTCCGTCGTCCGGCCCCGCAGCCAGGACGCCAGTAAGCCCGACACCGGCGCGACGTCCGGGTGCAGTTCCATGAAGGAGAAACGGCGGCGCATGGCCGCGTCCATGTACGCCACCGAGCGGTCGACGGTGTTCATGGTGCCGAGGATGTAGAGGTTGGGCGGGAGGTTGAAGCCTCGGCCGTCGTCGGAGCCGTAGAGGAGGTGGACGCGTTCCTCCCGGTACTCCAGGAGGAAGTACAGCTCACCGAAGATCTTGGCCAGGTGGCCGCGGTTGATCTCGTCGATGACCAGGACGAACACCTCGGCCTTGCGCCGGTCCGCCTCGTCGGCGAGCTTGCGCAGCGGTCCGCGCACCAGCTCGTAGCCGAGCCCGCCGTCGGGGCCGCCGCCCAGCCGGGGGCGGATGCCTTCGAAGAAGTCCTCGTAGGAGTAGGCGGGGTGGAACTGGACGAGGCGCACGTTCGTGGCTTTGGAGGGGCCGGCCAGATGGCGGGCGAGCTGGAGGGCGGTGAACGTCTTGCCGGTGCCGGGCGGACCGTGGAAGATCAACTGGGGCGTGGCGCGGAGGAGTTCGACGCACTCCTGGAGCCAGACGGTGTCGGGCATGTGGAGTTTCGCGGCCAGTTCGATGGTGGCGTCGGGGAGTTCGGCGCACTCCACGGCCACCGGGGTGGCGGGGCGCGGCATGGCGCCGATCAGGGTGAGCACGGTCTCCGCGTACTCGGTGGCCTCCAGGATCTGGGCGTCGGCGTCCTGAACCACTCCGGAGAGCGCGGAGGGCAGGTCTTCGAGGAAGTCCAGCGGGTTGTGCAGGTTGCGCCAGTCGACGGGGCGTTCCAGCCGTTCCGTGCCGGGCCGGGCCGGTCCGCCCACGATGCCGACGTAGGTCTTGTAACCGTCCGTGGACAGTACGACGTCGCCCTCACGCATACGGGTGAGGAAGGCGTGCAGTTCACGGGCGACGGTGTCCCGGCGGGCGGGCCCGGTGGCGGGCAGCGCCGCGTCGACTGCCTTCCGGACGCCCTCCAGGTCCCCGGCGGCGAGGCCCGGGACCTGGAATCCCGGGTCGAGGCTGATCACCGACTTCTCGCGCCAGTGGCCTCGGATGAGGGGGACGCCGGTGACCGGGTGAACACCCCGGACGATCCAGAGCTGCGGGGGCGGCTTCTGGTCGGGCTCGCCCACCGCGGGCGGCGACACGACCGCGTTGACCGCGTCCCACAGCGGCATTCGCCGGTCGGGCAGAGCGCGGACGGTGTCCAGGCTGGTGCGCCCGGTGTCCAGCAGGCCCTCCTCGTCGAGCAGGGAGCGCCACTGGTCGCGTTCGTGCGGCAACAGGGGAAGTCCCGCACCGGCTTCCCCGTCCTCCCCCAGCACGAGATGCCATCCGGGCGGACGCATACCGCGCAGCACCGGCCCGAGAACGTCAGCCTCGATTCCGGCCGTTGCGGCCGTCTCCTCCAGCGCGACCCAGTGCCCTCCGTCGGGCAGACGCTCCAGCAGTTCCAGCACCATGACGACGGTCGGCTTGTCGTGCTCCCACCGCCGGTAGCGCCGCCCCGCTTCCAGGCTGAAGTCGACAGGGTCGGGCCAGTGGTCGAGGGCGCCGGCGCCGAGCCCGGTCAACTGCCAGCGGCGGTTGCCCCGGTAGAGCCAGCCGGCTTTCACCAGGTTGACGGCGGCCCAGTTCACGTAGTCCTTGAAGGGCGTGGTGACCGACTGCGGGGACTCGGCGACCGCGTCCTTCCAGTCCTGGGCCAGTCGCGAGTCCTTCGCGAGGACCCGCGACCACAGCTCCCGGAAAACGAGACCGTCCTCGAGGGCCTCGTTGCGCAGCACGGTGGCGGCCGTGTGCATGGCTTGTGCTGCGACGGTGGGGATGCTGGGCACGGCGTCCATTCTCCGCTGGGTAGGAGGGCCGCGGCCGTCGCCCGTCTGTCGCACGGACGCGGTCGCCGCGCGAGGTTCAGTCCAGGCCGACGGGTGTGGTCGGGGTGACCGGTAGGTCGTCCGGGCCGTTGGTCTGGACGAGCAGGAAGTCACCCACGGTCGCGTCTGGGCCCAGGCCCAGGCTGGCGCTCGGCACCGCGCCCGGTGTCTGGGCGGTGCCGACCGGTTGGAGACGAAGTTCGCCGTCCGCGCCCTGGTAGGCGAGGACCGCCCACACCTCGTCGTGGCCGATGCGCGACACGACGCTGCTCAGGCGGTCCGGCAGGACCGCGCACACGACGGTCAGCCGGTCCTGCTCCGAACGGGGCAGAGCGGCGACCTGTTCGAGTACGCCCGGGAGGCCGAGGGTGCCCTCCAGCAGTCGCTGGACCTTCTCGCGGTCGCCGTCCCACTGGTCACCGGACTCCGCGGCAGCGAAGTTGACCAGTGGCAGGCCGTCATCCAGCGTGCGCTGCCATTTCGGCAGCAGGAAGTCGATGGTCAGGGCCTCTTCGCGGGTGGGCGGCAGCACGTCGTCGCCCTCGCCGAACTGGGCGAGCCAGGCGTTGACCTCGCCCCAGCGCCAGACGGGTGAGCGGCCCGCGATGCCCTCCGGGTCGGGGAAGGGCCGGTGGTCCTGGCGCCGCTCGCCGTTCATCCACTGCTGGACGTTCTGCCGGGAGCGGCCGACGCGCTCCGCGATGTCGGACACGCCGACGAGGTCCGCGTCGAGCCGTAGGAGCCGCAGGCCCGGAAGGGATTTGCGCAGTCGTACGACGATGCGGTGGGCCGCGTCGATGGCGCCGGCCCCGCTCTCCGACACGTCCAGGAAGTGCCGGCCCCGGTGGCGGGTCAGCACCCCGTCGAAGGTCTCGTGGACGATCCGGACGGCGTCGTCGTCCTCCACGTCGATTCCGTCCACGACGAAGTGGAACTCGTATTCCATCACGCCCCTGCCCCCCATGCGTATGCCGGTTCGCTCCTGGTTCCTGTCTCTGCGCGCGCGACAATCCAGCCATTCCAGGGAACGCCCCCGGACGCTAGCTTGGCCGAGCCAATGGGCGTTGTCAATTGACAACACGGGTCACTGGGCGTTGCCCCCGCGAAGGGCCGCACGCGGGTCGTCCGCCGGCAGCGGGCACCACTTCGCCTTGCGCTGGATACGGCGCGCCTCCTGGCTCGGGTTCTTCGGCGTGCCCCCGACGCGGATCACCGTGCAGTGGTCCTCGCAGGGGCAGTAGAGGGTTCCCCAGTGGGCCTCCGACCTCAACTGCCAGCCGTCGGCCACCAGCCGCTTGAGGACCTCCCGGACCTCCTTGCTCGTATGGTCCGCCGGAGCGACCTCGCGTCCGACCACATGCGCCTCCACAAGCCGTCGCTTGTCCAGGAGTTGACCGTCAACTCCAAGAGGCCGACCACCTTACCGGGCACCACCGACAATCACCGAAACCACAACTGACCACCCAAGGAGGACTGTTGCGGAAGATGATCGTCAACTCGGCTCCAAAGGCGCGGTGTTCGCGGAAGTCGCAGGCAGGACGCACTCCGCCCATACCACCTTGCCGGGTCCCCTGCGTCCGTCGACACCCCACCGCTCGGCCACGGCCGCCACCAGGAGCAGGCCCCTGCCGCCGTCCGCGTCCGCGGGGTCCGCTCCCGGCCGCCGCGGGGCCGGCCGCGCGGGGTGGGTGTCGGCCACCTCCACGCGTACGACTCCGGCGGCGCGGTCGCAGCGCAGCCGCAGTTCGAAGTCGCGGCCGGGGACACGGCCGTGCAGCACGGCGTTGGACGCCAGTTCCGCCACGACGAGCGCGACGGCGCCGGAGGCCGGACTGCCGTACGGCACTCCCCAGACGTCGAGCCGGTGCACGGCCAGTCTGCGTGCGAGCCGGGCGCCACGGCGAGTGGCGGAAAACCGCTGGACGAACAGTTCTACGGTGACGGCCTCTTCGGCACGTGGTGCAGGCATGCGTCGAGACTCTCGGTCCTTTTCGGCATGCCGAAAGGGACGGCGCCGATACAGCCGAGGCTGTATCGGTCGGGTCTCTGGACTGGGTGAGGCACTCTCGTGACGCCGGAAGGGGAAGAGCTGTTGACCAAGGTGACGCAGACTCGAAGACGGAAGGCGCGTGGCCATGACAACCGCTCCCGCTGCCCGGAGCCGGTGGATGAGAGCGCTCCGAAGCGGAACAGGGCGAACCCTCGGCGCCGCTCGAGAGCTACTCCCCGTACTCCCTGAGCAGCTTGTTGAAGTGGCGGATCTTGTCGACGTCTGCCTTCGGCAGGGGGTCGCTGCTGTTGAAGTGCATCACGTTGTTACGGATCTTGCGGATCTCGTCGAGGCGGGCGATGAACACCTTCCGGTCGAGCGGCCATCCGAGCTGTTCCCACCGCTTGGGGTTCTCCAGTACGCGCTTGTAGTCGCCGATGGTCATGTCATCGAAGGAGGTGATGCGTTCGCCCTTGGAGTCACAGAGTTTCGTGACGTCGGGCAGGGTGAAAGCCGTCTCGATGAGTTGCCGCAGCCTGCGGTCCATCTCCCCGATCAGGAGGAAGTGTCCCGCCAGGTCGCCGTACGCCTGAGCCACGTCGGCGGCGGTGACGATGCCGGCGATGGCGTTGTTCTGGTCTCTGACGAGCACGAAGTCGTGCTCCGCCAGTGTGGGCAGGACGTCGATCAGGTCGTGGTCGTAGCGAACCTCCCTCGCCTCGAAGACGGCCTGGGAGAGATGGGCATCAGGGGCGGCGTGCCGAGTGCGCGCTATGGACTTCCACGAGACCGCGCCCCGCGGGTCGTGCGGACCTGCGAGGACCGGCATCTGAGAGAAGTCGTGGAGCAGCATCAGAGTGATGACTTCTTCGAACGTGGCCGTCGGTTTGACGCTGACGACACCGCCCATGGCGGACGGCAGGGTACCGATCGTCAGCCCGGCCTCCGAAGAGCCTTGGTCCTCTGACGGAACGGCCGTCGGCGCAGGAACCCTGTGCGGAGTTCCGGTCACAAGGACATCCTCGAAGCCGTCTTCCGCGTCGTCTTCCACCGCCTTGACGAGGCGGACCGTGGCGGTCAGAGGGACCTTGTCGAACTCGGGCGAGGTGGTGAGGCTGTGATTGGCGAGTTCAGCCTTGATCTGGTCGTTGACAAGCCCTCGGCCCGTCACGCCCCACCACGCCAGCAGTTCCTGCACGGAGAGACGGATCGGACGTCCGGCCTCGGCCTCTTCGCGGGCCTCTTTCAGCAGAGCGTGACGCTCCCTGGGGGACAGCGACCTCTGCTGCTCCTCCGGCTCCGACGGGTCGGCTTCCGCGGCGGCCCGGTCCAGCAGCTCCCGGCGCAGCTCCGTCAGGTACTTGCCGTTGTCGGTCTTCCACGCCGACCAGCCGTCGAACGATCCCTGCCCGACGGCAACCACGGCCGCCTTGGACGGCGACCGGAACTCCTCTCCGTCCGCCAGTTTGATCGCTCCCCAGGGAGTCACCGTGGCCTCGTGCTTCTCGCCTCTCCGGAGCCGTACGAACGTCAGACGTTCCCCCGCTGTGAGCAGCCCGGCGTCGAGCAGGTCGGTGAGGGTCACCCGGCGGCCATTCAGGAGGTACCTGGCGCGGGACTGCGCCTCTGCTGGGCTGCTGGTGGAATCAGTCATGTGAGGTGCGCCTTCGCTGATGATGTGAGCCGCTCTCGCGATGCGGGCGTGCGGTGTTCGGATGACCTCTGAGCGTGCAGTTGCCCTATCCCTGTCCCCCGTCGGTCCCGCCCTTCAGCGACGACAGGACCAGGCGCCCATAGCGCGTGGTGAGGATGGCTCCGGTGGCGGCCGCCGAGAGGGCGAGTGCAATGAGGAGGTCGGTCAGTGAGGCGTCGCCGAGGACCTGGAGGATACCGAGGGCGGTGCCGACCGGGAGGCCGAGGATGGTGAGGACGCCGAGGGCGCCGCTGATCTGCTGGCTCTCCTGGGTCTGTACGAGCCTGCTGTAGTCGGCGGCTTCGGCAAGGATCTCGGTGAAACGGTCCGGGAGGCGGTGCTGGTCCTGGAAGGCGAGGAGGAGGTCGTTGGCCGGTCCGTGGGCGGTGAGGTGCTGGCGCCAGTAGGTGCTGCGGAAGACGGCGATGTTGCGTTCCAGGGACGCCACTCGGCGGGCCAGACGGGCGGAGTTGAACACCTCGGAGAGTTCGTCGGTGAGTTCGTCGATGTGGTCGCGCTGGAGGGCGCCCAGGAGGAGTGCGTCGAGGTAGACGGTGCGGGAGTGCAGGGCCCCGAACTCGTAGAAGTCGCCCTCGCCGGTGTCGACGCGGTGGCCGAGGAAGGCGGTGCCCTGTCTGAGGACGAGGGCGCTCCAGTCGGCGGAGATCCTTATGGTGTCCTTGAGCTGTTCGCCGGCGGTTTCCGGCGGGACGGGGAAGTCCTCCGGCGTGGACCGTGAGGCCAGTTGCCACAGCCACGCGTCCGCGGTGGCGGGCAGTCGCCCTTCCGGGCCGGTCCGGAGTGCCGGTGTGTGCTCCGCGTTCGGAGTCAGGAAAGCGATCGAGTACGGCCGGGCGACCGCGAACGGCGCGGACGGGTGCCGGACATCGGCGACGCCAGTGAGGAGCGTGGCCGGGGCGAACGGCCCGGTGAGCGGATCGTCGGCGGTTGACTGTCGCCGTCCGGCGAGGGCTCTCAGCACCGGCAGCAGAGGTCGCTCCACGGTGAAGTGCAGCACGGCGAGGGCATGTTCCGGGTTGCGGGCAGTGGCCGCGTGCACGAGTTCCAGGCCCAGCAGGGTCAGGCCGTCATGCTTGATGTCAAGGGGGCGGTACCAGCGCAGCGGGCGGCCCGGGGCCCCGTATAGGGCGCGGGCAGACGCCGGGGCGAAGTACGTCGAGCGGGTCTCGGCGTCGGTGCGGCGGTTGCCCAGCTCGAAGGGAAAGGGGCCCTCGGGCCAGTCGGGTAACCGCGACAGCCGTACGGGCAGTACGACGGTCAGTTCCTGGCGTGCCCCGGTCACCTCATCGAGCTGCGGAGGAGCCGTGGTCACCGGTAGTACTCCGCAGGGTCGGGCTGGTCCAAGCGGATCACGAACTCGGCCCGGTCGGGGCTTTCGGCGCTGACGTGGAAGCGGACGCGTTCGCCGGTGCGGATGGTCCGGAAGCCCTCCGTGACGATCTGCCGGTAGTCGAAGCCGTAGTACCGGTCGTTCTCGTCTTCCCGGACGATGTACGAGCCCTGCGTACCGCTGATGCCTCCGCCGCTCGGTCTCCGGTCGACGATGGTTCCCTGCCGAGGGCCGCTGCCACTCACGCCGTCGCCTCCTCGTCCCGGTCGGTGCTGATGTCCTGCACGCATCGGAAGCCGACCGCGTTGCTGCCGCCGCGCTTGCGGTAGACGCCCTTGCTACTGGTCTGCACCGCGCGCATCGGGTTGTCGTAGCTCCCGCCGCAGATCACGGCCTCCCCGGGGTCGTCCAGGACGGTGGATGTCCATTCCCAGCAGTTACCCACCATGCCGAGGATGCCGAAGGGCGAGCGGTTGTCGGGGTGCTCGCCGACGGGTGTCGCACCGGCTCGGCGGACGGCGTCACCAGCGAAGTCGCGGTACCACGCCTGGTATGTCACGACGGGCCGCCCGACCCAGGAGTCGGCGCAGTTGACGCGGCCGGTGTCGGGGGAATCGCCCCAGGGAAACAGCCGCCCGTCCCTGCCGCGTGCGGCGGCCTCCCACTCCAGGGCGGTCGGCAGCCGCTTACCCTCGTACGCGGCGAAAGCGTACGCACTCCACCAGTTGACGCAGATGGCCGGGTGGTCGGCGAAGCGCGGGTTCTCGTAGTAGTCGGGATGCCGCAGCCGGTCGGTCCACGGGCGGTGGTCGATGTGCGAGGGCTGGTCCGGGTGGTCCCACCGGGAAGTTCCGTCCGCTTCCAGCGCGTCGAGGAAACGGCGGTAGCGGGCGACCGTCACCGCCTGACGGTCGAAACGCACGGGCCGTGGAACGCGGCGGATGAGCAGACGTTCCGCCGGGCCGACCAGGTAGGCCCCGGCCGACAGCACGCAGTCGTCGCTCTGCGGGGCGCCGGGCATGCCCGCGAGGAAGGCGCGTACCTGTTCGGTCAGGAAGGCACCGCCCGGAATGTCTGCGGCCGCGTCGAGGTTCGCCGGGTCCGCCAGGTACCGGGCGGCGAGCAGCTCCTGGTACGCGGTGTGCGCGAAGGCGACCTGCTCCGGTCCCGCCGACCGCAGCAGGGGCGCGAGGACGCAGGCGTCGAGATCGACGAGCCCTTCCGCGAAGGCGTCGGCCCCGAGGGCCCGGTGGATGTCGAGGAGGGAGAAGACAGTCCGGTCGGCGAGGAAGGCGGGCCCGAACGCGGCGGGCAACCGCTCCTCCACCTCGGGCCGCCCTCGTTCGGTCAGGGTCCGGGTGATGTGGGTGCCCAGGATGTCACCGAGCGACTGGCCCGGGGGAAGCGCCAGTGCCGCGGTGAGGTGCTTCTCCAGCGGGGTGGCCTCGGGTTCGGCCAGGCGTACGACGTGGAAGTGGGGCACGCGTGACGGGTCGATTCCGTTCGCGTACATCTGCTCGACCAGTTGCTCGGAGCGCCCCGCACCGCTGTCGAGCAGTTGACGGACCTGGGGTGAGTCCGCGAGGAAGGACACCCGAGAGCTCATGACCACCGCCGACTCGGCGGACAGGACGGCCGCGAGGTCGGTGAAGAGTTTCAGGAACCCTTCCGGGCTGGGCTTCTCGACACCCTCGTCGACGGCGTCGAGCACGCACAGCGCGCTTCCAGAACGGATCAGGTAGAGGAACAGGTCGTAGGCGCGGGAACGCTCCGAGCCCATGGCAGGGGCCAGGAGACGAGCCGCGTACTCAGAGAACGGTTCGTCCTTCGGCTTGAGACCGAGGTCGAAGTAGAAACGGAAGCGGCGCAGCTCCGGGTCGAGGGCGAGCGACCGCAGAAGGGTGCTCTTGCCGCTTCCCGGGCGGCCCGTCACCAGGACGTTCGCGCTGCCGCGCGCCAGACGTGCCAACAGCTCCGCCGCATCGCCGGACCGCTCCACCTTCTGCTCGCCGGTACGCGGATCCGTGGTGAGAGCCGCCGCTGCGACAGCGGTCCTGGGCCCGTCGGACTCACCCACGGCCACAAGGCCGGAGAGATGAGTCGAAAGACTGACGATGGTGTCGACGAAACCGTCGTAGCGCACGACCCGGAAGTCCGTTCCGAGCAGTTGATGGAGGGCGCCGGGTGCCGCGCCCCCGTCGTCGTCCAGGACGACAAACCGTGTGAGTTTCGGCAGTTGGGTGCGCAACAGCTCACCACCGCTGGCGGCGAGCACCGTGCTCAGATCGTCGGCGTCCCGGGAGAGCATCAGCTCCACGTACTCCAGGCGCATTCCTGACTCGCGGCAGAAGAGCTGGTACACCGTGTCGGGGCTGAGCACGAACCGCTTGGCCTGGCGATAGCCGAGCGTGACGTAGAGGCCGGCGAGGAACTCGCATCGGCGCGCCACCTCCGGCGCCACGTCCGGTTCGCCGCCGAGGAGAGCGGCGCTTCCGGTGTCGGTGAACCAGACCAGTACGTCGACGAGTCTGCGGACCGCGAGCAGTCCATCCTCGTCGCTGATGTCGTAACCGTCGTGCGTGGAGCGGTTACGCAGTCGCCGGATGTCTTCGAGCGCGTCCAGGACCGTGCTGCTTCGGATGTGCGGGCGGCAGCGCTTGACGAGGTCGTTGAGGGCCTTCGTCGCGGGATCGCCCTCGATGGCGTGGTGTCGCCAGAGTTCCTTGAGCAGCTTCTCGGTGAGTTTCCCGACAAGGGCCACCGCGTTCTCGGGGTAGCCGTCGTTCAGGGACCGCAGTGGCCGTTCCAGATCGAGCCCCAGGCGGTCGGCGATCCGGGAGTGGTCATCCAGTTCGCTTCGAAGGCGCCGTAAGCGTTCGTCGACCATGGTGCTCATGCGGACTCCCCTCGACGCTGCCCCAGGATGAACGCGAATCTGTCGGGGAACACCAGCACAGGCTCCGGGTGGGCGGCGCGCATTTCCTCGACGCCCTTTTCGATCTCACTGTCGCTGAAGGTGGAGAGCAGAGACATGTAGCGGGCGCGCACCATGCCGATGTACCGCTCCCGGTCGATGCGCAGCTCGTGCTCGACATGGGTGAGACCCGCCTCGAGTCCTGCGGCACGCAGGTGTCCCACGATGTGCGCCGGGTCCGGCTGCAGTCCCTCGAACCGGGTGAGGGCTGCTTGGAACAGCGGGTACCGGATGCTGGCCGGGAGCATCACCACCAGCAGCCGGCCACCCGGGGTCAGCCGCTCGGCGAGGCCACGGAGTGTGCGCGCCGGGTCTGTCAGGTGGTGCACCGACTCCTTCAGCCACATCGCGTCCAGCCGCTCGTACGGCAACTGCACGCGGCCCTCCGCGATGTGTTCGGCGGAGGCGACCACTGGTGTCAGGTCCGGCGGAGGAGGAGAGCCGAGTTGGCGGAGCATCGCCTCGGACGGATCGACGCACAGGATGGGCCGGCGCGGACGGAGCTGCCGTGCCACTTCCCTGGCGAACAGACCAGTTCCGGCGCCGATGTCGGCGATCCGGTCCGTTGGAGCAAGGTGCAGTGTCTCGGCGATCCGTGCGGACATCCAGGGGATGTAGTCCGGCCCGTACACCCAGTGCTCGTCGTATTCGGTCGCCAGGTCCTCGTAGTGCCCCCGCAGATCCCGCCGCTCCACGTTCTCCCTCGCGCCCCTGTGTGAACTGCCCGCTTGTGCTGTGTTCGCGCCGATCGACGGCAGGTTATCGCGAGTGCATGCTCGGCGACAGGCGGTAATGCGCCGAGGGGTTGCCCGTCGGGGGTCGTGGCGCGGGCAGGGCCCTGACCGCCCTGATCCGGCGCCGTCCCTGGGGAACAATCCAGCGGTCTGAGACGAACGGGTTTGGGGGGACGCCACTGATACAGCCAAAGCTGTATCAGTCCGCCTTTCGAGCTGGGTGGGTTACGCGGCGTGACGCCGAACGGGTGATGGCCGTTGAGCAGGTGACGCAAGCGTGAGCACGGGAGGCACCTGGTCATGGCAGCGGACAACGGCGGCGGCAACACCAACGGCGCGAACACCGAACCCGAACTCTCCGACAGCCTCAAGACCTTCGGTGCTGTCCTCAAGGCCTTGCGGGAGGAATCCGGGTTCACGCAGGAGGAGTTCGCGGCCCGTGTGCGGTACTCGACCGCTTATGTCTCCAAGATCGAGCAGGGCAAGAGGTTCCCGCCGGCCGACCTGCCGGAGCGGGCGGAGGAAGTGCTGGGGCAGGTCGCGTTCAAGGTGCTGGGGGCAGCGGCGAGGAGCCTGACGCGGCGGGCGGGGCTGGCGTCCTGGTTTCGGCAGTGGGCGGCGATCGAGGAGGAGGCGATCTCGCTTTACGCGTACGAGTGTCGGGTCGTTCCGGGCTTGTTGCAGCCGGAGGAGTACGCGCGGGCGATCTTTGAGCGGCAGCTCCCACCGCACAGCACGGAGCAGATCGACCAGAAGGTGGGGGCTCGGCTCCAGCGCCAAGACTTGCTCGACAACAGGCCGAACACCGCCTTCACGTTCATCATCGAGCAGTCCGTTCTGGAACGCGGGATCGGTGGAGCATCGGTCACCAGGGCTGTCCTCGACCACTTGCTGAACGTCGGCGCGCGCACCAACGTCGAGATCCAGGTCATGCCTCAGTCCCAGGAGGACCACTGCGGAGCCGACGGTCAGCTGTACTTGGCCGAGACACCGGGCCACCAGTGGTTCGGTTACACCGAAGGCCATCTGTCGAGCAACCTGATCGCGGATCCCGCCAAGGTGAGCGCCCTGCATCAGCGCTACGGCAAACTGCGTTCCCAAGCCCTGGACTGCCGGGCTACGGTGAACCTCCTGAAACAGATGCGAGGAGCAGCATGACGGCCACCCTTGAACTGAGCTGGTTCAAGAGCAGTTACAGCGGCGGAGACGGGGACAACTGCGTCGAGGTCGCCGTACGCCCGTACGCGGTCCACATTCGCGACTCCAAGGACAAGAGCATCCGCCCCCTCGTCGTCGCGCCGAGCACCTGGGCTGCGTTCACGGCACTCGCAGCGGGTTCATCTCTGGACGGCTGAATCTGCGCCGCACGGGAGCACACGGGCGGGTACGGGAGCTGATCCCGTACCCGCCCGCTGTTCTACGGCTTCGTGTCCTACCCCGCCTCGCCGTCACCGAACAGATTGAGCATGTCGAGTTGGACGTCCGCGCCCTCCACCTCTTCCAGCCCGAACAGGCCGCCGCCCAACTGGTCGGGGGCACGCTTGCTCCGGCGCTTCTTCCTGGCCGATGCCGCCAAAAGCCTCGGCGGTCCGCCGACCGGGAGGGCCCGGGTCAGCGGACTGGTGCCCGGCAGGTGGCGGGGGCCCTGAGCCGGAGGGGGCGTGAGGGAGGGGTGCGTGAAGGGCCGTCCCTCGGCCATGGCCTCGTAGACGCGGACGATCTCCTTCTTGGTTTCCTCGAAAAGGCCGGGCTGCTTGTTCTTGAGCGCCCGGAAGCTGTCGAGGACCAGGTCAATGTCCGCGCGTTCGATCCCGTAGAGGTGGAAGTAGGCGGCGTCGAGTTCGGCGCGAATCAGGAACCGGCGCTCTTCGTCCCAGACGAAGGGTGGGCCCTCGTCACCGAGGTATTTCGCCCACGGGGCCATCTCGTACGAGGTGTAGGTGAGTTCCAGGACTCGTGGACGGATCCAGTGAGCCAAGGGTGTGTCTTCGGTCCATGGAGCAGAGAGGTCATAGGCCGTGGGCGCCAGAACCGGAAGCTGCTCAAGGACGAAGTAAGCCAGGGAAGCCCCTGCATACTTCTGACGAAGGACAAAGTCCAAGATGAAAGAGCTCAGATTAGCCAACAGTAGTTCCGGGCCCTCCCACACAAGAATCAATGGGAACTTATGGCCCACAGCTGTCCGAGGCATAGCAGAAGCAATCACCGTCCGCTCATCCGATGCCCGGCAGACGTCACGCCAGCCCATGAGCCATCCCTGCCGCCATGCCTTGCGCGGGACGGAGCGGTCCTCGGCCAGTCGCTGTTCAATCTCATCTTCGGCCACCCAGTGACGCGGCAACGGCAAGGCTGTTGGGTTCTGATGGCTCTCGAGGTCGAACCTCGGCAGCGTTCCCTTGTTGATCTGTGCCTGGGTGGCGTTCTCGTACGTCGCGAATCGGCTGTCGAACTGGTGCAAGAACTTGCCCTCATACAAGGGTAGATAGCGCACGTCGCGGTTCGTGATGACCGTGCCTTCTTGGGTCCCGCCCTGGGCGAGAAGCGCCTCTGCGGACTGGAACCGCTTGGAGGCCGTGGCCATGTCGAACATGCGCAGAAAAGGTCCGTTGCCCAACTTCCAGGGATCCGCCGGCCCACCGCTCACGTGCCGTCGGAGCAACGGCACCCGATCATGCACCCCCTCCAGCACCCGCAAGTGCTCCGGGCTCTCGCAAACCGGCGCCGTCCGAGTGTTCGGGTTGATCCGCTTGAACCCCTCCTCGTCCAGCGTGAACTCCCGCGCGTCGAGCTGGTCCGGCCGACGTGCCCGGAACGCCAGTCGCACCACCGGATAGCCCTCGGCGAGATCACGGCCCGCCATCGTGAACAGGCAGAACGCGACACGGTTGGTGACCGCCGGGAACAGCTTCTCCTCGTTCTCCATGTCCAGCACGGCCACCATCTGCCGCTTCTCCACCAGGTCCGCGAAGAACGGCGCCGTCGTCTTGTCCGTCGCGATGCCCGTCGGCAGGACGAGTCCCGCCATGCCCTTCGGGCCGATCAACTGCCGGGCCTTCTCGGCGAAGACGGCGTAGGTGTTCACGTCGCCGAAGCCGGTCTTCGGGAACAGGCCCGACTTCCGGTACATGGTGACCTGGCCCTTGGACTCCCGCTGGTCGAACTGGTACTCCGCGTACAGCTTGCGGTGGCCCTCGTTGGGGCTGCCGTCCTCTTCCACGCTGGCGGCAAGCGCCTCGATCATGCCGTCGCGGATGCTGGCGGTGGCGGCGGCGGCGATGGTCTCGTCGCGGGCCGCGAACCACTCCTTCTTCTGGATCTTCACCCGCTCCCACGGAGGGTTGCCCAGCACCGCGTCGAATCCGCCCTGCCACCCCGTGTCCGGGTTGACGTCGTCGGCGTGGGCGTCCTCGACGCGGAAGATCTGCGGGAACTCCAGGTGCCAGTGGAAGAACTGGTTGCGGCGGACGATGTCCTGGAGCATCGGCTCCGCCCCCTCCTCCACCAGGGGAGAGTCCTCCTCGTCCTTCATCACGGCGCGCAGCACGTTCGTGGTGATCGCGGCGGGCGCGTCCGTGTTCTTGGGCCACAGGAAGGCCGCGCACCAGACGTTCGCGACGCGCTTCATGTGCCGCAGTTCGGGCTGGTTCTCGAGCTTGCGGTGCTCGCGGGCGTGGCGGCGTACCTCGGCGAGGCTGCGGTCGCCGATGCCGGCGACCTTCTCCGCCTCGGCCCGGACGGCCGCCGTGCTGGTGCGGAAGACCCGGTCCTCGAACGGGAGTTGTTCGGTGCCCTTGCGTTCGGCGTCGTTCTGGTTGCGCAGCTCGGTGACGACTGATTGCTTGTCGCCTTCCAGCTTCTCGAACGCGCCGTCGGGGATGCCCTGTTCGAGGGCGGCCGGCGTCGCGCCGAGGAGGGCGTTGCCGGTCTTGATCCGGTCGTCGAGGTAGGCGAGGGGCTCGCCGGGGGTGAGGGACTCCAGCCAGAGGCTTACCTTGGCGAGTTCGGCGGCGAGGGGGTTGAGGTCGACGCCGTAGACACATCTGCGGACGACCTTCGCCATGGCGTCGCGGACCAGTTCGGGGGCCGGTTGGCTCTCCTCGTGGACCATCCGCGCGTAGCGCAGGGCGATGCGGCGGGCGGCGGCGACGAGGACATGGCCGGAGCCGCAGGAGGGGTCGACGAAGCTGATGCGCAGCAGGTGGTCGGGGACGCCGGAGGCGGCATAGCGCTCTATGACGGGGTCGAGGGTGTTGTCGAGGAGCTTCTCGATGAGGGAGGACGGGGTGTAGTAGGAGCCGGTCAGCTTGCGCTTGTTGCCCGCGACGAGGTCCTTGAGCTCGAAGAGTTCGTTGTCGGGTTCGCGGGCGGGGACGAGTTCGAGGAGGGACTCGTAGACGCTGCCGAGTTCCTCGGCGCCGAGGTGGCGGTAGTCGACGCGGGTGGTACGGCCCTTGTCGGTGACGCGGTTGAGCAGGCGGACGGCCTCCAGCAGGCACTTGTTGGGGAGTGTGGCCGCGCGCAGGGGTTCGGCACCGCCGGGCAGGCGGGTGGGGCGGGCGTTCTGGTCGAGCTCGCCGGGCTCGGGGAGGTAGTAGATGCCGCCGAGGGCGGGCAGGGCGAGGGCGGGTTCGCCGCCTTCGGTGCCGAGGGCGTTGAGGACGCGGACCAGGCCCTGCCAGAGGTCGGTGTGGTGGTCGCCCTTGCGGCGGGAGGCGATACGGCGCAGGCGTGCGGTGGAGAAGTAGCGCGCGTAGCGTTCGCGGGCGTCCCGGTTGGACTTGATCTCGGCCTTGGTGGCTCTGCGGCCGGGGCGGACGAGCAGGGCGTCGCGGTCCTCGGCGACGAAGAGGAAGATCAACTGGTAGGCGAGGCGCAGCAGTTCGTGGTGGTAGTCGTCGAGGGCGCGGCGGCCGCCCGCGGTGATGGCGTCCGCGAGGTCGGGGTTGTTCTGGAGGAAGCCGGTGCCGAGGATGTTGAGGGCCTTGGCGACCTGGTCACGCAGGAGGTTGCGGGAACGGATGCCGGTCTCGACGGCGTAGTCGCGCCACCATTCGAGGCGGCAGTCGGCCGGGGTGAGCTTGATGTCGTCGGCGGCGCCGACGCCCTCGTCCTCCTCGCCCTCCTCGGTTTCCTCGTCCTCGGCGGTCTCTTCGGCCGCCGCGGCAGCGGCCGCGCCCCGGCGCTTCTTCTCCGGCTTGGGGAGCAGTTCGAGGCGGGAAGCGTGCAGCAGGGCGTACATCAGCAGGAAGTCGCTGAAGTCGCCGCCGCCGAAGATCGCTTCGAGGTCGAACTCGACGTAGGCGGAGCCGACCAGGGCGGTGGAGTCGCGCAGCAGGCGCAGGACGCGGCCGTTGGACAGGATGCCCCAGAGGTGGTCCGGGGAGGCGTTGAGCAGTTCCTGCATCATCGACTGCGGCATACGGGGGCTGTGCGCGGACCAGCGGTCGAGCGGGGTGGTCCAGCCGAGGAGGTGGACGGGGACGTGGTCCTGCCACTGGTGGCTGACCCGGTAGGGATCGGGCCGGCCGGGGAGCCGGATGCCGCCGCGTCGGGGGGCCAGCCGGCCGTAGCCGAGTTCCTCCAGGAGGGTCAGCAGCCAGGTCCTGGTGGCCTTGGTGGGGTCGGCGGTGTCGCCGAGTTCCTCCAGTTCCTCCTGGAAGGAGGTGTAGGCGGCGCGCAGGGCGTTCCACTTGCGGCTGGCGGCGTCCTCGATGCGTACGCCGCGGCCGAGGCCGTAGTCGGCGGGGGCGCTGCCGGGCAGTTCGGGGTCCTGGGCGCGGATCTTGCCGAGGAGGTCGGCGGAGAGCAGGCCTCCCTCGACGCGTACGGCGGCGGAGGCGGGAAGCCGGTCGGGAGCGAGGGCGGTCACCGGTCTCCTCCGGGTGCGGTCTGCTGTGCGGCGTTCTGGGCGGGCCCCTGGGCGGTGCTCCGGGCGTTCTGCTGCGCGGCCGGGACGTTGAGGTACACGTACACGCCCAGCAGGTCCGGGTCGCCGGACGGTTCGACGTCGATGCGGCGAACGGCGGCGGCGCCGCGTTCACGGCCGCGCTGGCCGGCGGCCTCACGGACGCGCTGGTGGGCGTCGCGCAGCCGTTCGGCGAGGAGCCGACCGCGGGCGGTGAGATGGTCGCGTACGTCCTGGCCGCCGACTTCGGTGACGGCGAGGGCGGCCTGCTGGTTGCGCAGGGCGGGCAGGGTGTTGAAGTCGGGGGTGGCGGTGAGCAGGGCGGCGGTCTCCTCGTCGGAGAGCCAGGTACGGCCGCCGTCGGGCTCGGTGCGCCAGGCGAGGACCTGGGCGTCGTCGGCGACCAGGACACGGGGTTCGTCGGTGGCGGTGCGGCCGGGCAGCCTGAGGCGGAAACGGTAGCGGGCCAGCACCAGCACGGTGCGGCGGTCGACGGCGGCGGTGCGGATCACCCCGAGGCGGCGGGCGGGACGCTCCTCGGCGGGCAGGGTGGTGTCGACGGCGGCGTCGAGGAGGTAGCGGGCGAGAGCGCGCACGGCTGGGTCGGTGCGGGAGAGGGCGTGTTCACCGCGGGCGACGGGAAGGTCGTCGCGGAAGACGAGGTCGCGTACGGCTGCCTTGCCGCGTCCCTTGGCGCGGGCGGGGGCGCCGCCGGGCGTGGTGGCCTGGTCGGCGTCCTCGTAGAAGCCGAGGGCGTGCTTGAGGCCGTTGGGCAGCGGGGCGACGGGTGCCTTGAAGCCGCGGTCGCGGGGTTCGCCGGTCGGCTGGGCGCCCAGTTGGGAGAGGGCCTCGCGGGTGAACACGGCGATGTCGCCGGGGTCGCCCAGTGCCTGCCGCAGCGCGTCCAGTTCGGCCTCCACCTCCTCGGGGCGCAGGCCGGAGTGGGAGAACTTGGTGAGCACCTTCGACTCGCGTTCGGCCGCGGACTCCCACTCCTTGTGGAGGGCCTCGCAGGCCCTGCCGAAGTCGGGGTCGTCCTCGAAGTCGAGGGTGAGCTGGCCCTCGGGCTGCTTGCCGTTCAGCAGCAGGGCGCTGGTCAGGGCTTCGAGGACGCCGCGGCCCTGGTCGGGGACGAGGACGGCGACGCCGGTCTGGTCGGCGATGTCCTTGTGTTTCTGGATGAGGACCTTCAGGACGAGGCCGTCGATGCCGGTGTCGGTGTCGTAGACGGTGATCTCGCGGACGTAGCGGCTGGGCTGGCCGAACCGGTCGACGCGGCCCGCCCGCTGGAGGTGGCGGGTCGGGTTCCAGGACAGGTCGTAGTGGATGACGGCGCTGAAGTGCTCCTGAAGGTTGACCCCTTCGGACAGGCAGTCGGTGGCGACCAGGACGTGCCGGCCGCGCTTGGCGGTGAGTTCGTCCACGCGGGCCTGGCGGGCGTCGGGGTGGAGGGTGCCGGTGACGGCCGCCACGGTCGCGCTGCGGCCGAGTTCCTCCTTGAGGTGCTCGGCGACGTACTCGGCCGTCGGGATGTAGTGGCAGAAGACGATCGGGTCGTAGCCGTCGACGAGCTGCTGTTTGACGCGGTCGACGAGGAGGCGGAGCTTGGCGTCGGTCTCCGGTCCGGCGAGAGCGTCGGCGCGGGCGGCGAACTCCTCCAGCTTCCGGGTCTCGGCGGTGCGGCGGCGGGGGCGGGCGGCCTGCTTCCCGGCGGTACCGGCGACGGTCTCCGCGGCGGTACCGGCGGCCGTCTCCGCGTCGGCCCCGGCCGTCGCTTCGGCGGGGGTGTCCGTCCCTGCTTCGGAGGTCTCCCCGCCCTCGGCGGGGAGGGTGCCGGGGACCAGGTCGATGCCCTCGGCGGTCCCCTCGTCGACGAGTTCGAAGGCGGCGGCCCGGCCCTGCCGTTCGGCCTCGGCGGTGCGGGTCCCGGCGATGAGGGAGCGGGCGCGCAGGGTCGCGGCCGCCGCGCGGGGCGACGACAGTACGCAGCGCAGCAGGGTGAGCGCCGTCCACCAGGACATCCGCTGGTGGTGGCCGCCGCCGGGGCCGCGCACCTGCTGACGGGTGTAGGCGAGGATGTCGGCGACGAAACCCGCGTACTCCGCGTCCAGACGGTAGAGGGCGTCCGTGGTCTTGCGGTCCTCGGGGAAGGGCGTGTCCTGGCCGACGTAGCGCTTGATGTCGTGGCGGCGGCGCTGCACGAAGTGACGGGCGAGCTTGTCGCGGTCCGCGGAGCGGGTGGTGTCCAGGGCGCTCAGGGACGGGTCGAGGAGTCCGGTGAGCTTGGCGAACGCCTGCGGGTCGCCGCTGTGCGGGGTGGCGGTGACCAGAATGAGGTGGCGGTCGCGCTCGGTGCGGTCGGCGAGCGCGGACAGCAGCTCGTAGCGCTTCTGCTGTTCGTTGGCGCCGGTGCCGACGCAGGTGTGCGCCTCGTCGACGATGAGGATGTCGGGGCAGTGGCGGCGGAACGCGTCGCGCCGCTCGCTCTGCTTGATGAAGTCGGTGGAGACGACCGTGACGGGATAGTGGTCGAAGATCGAGCGGTCCGGATCGTCGATCGCCTTCTGCAGCCGGGCGGCCGTGGACGGCAGGACGAGTTCGGGCTCCATGCCGAACTTGTCGTGCAGTTCGCGCTGCCACTGCTCGGCGAGCGACGGCGAGCACAGCACCGTCATGTTGCGGGCGGAGCCCTGCTCCATCAGCTCCTTCGCGATCAGCGCGGACTCGACGGTCTTGCCGATGCCGACGTCGTCACCGATCAGCAGGCGGACCGGGTCCATGCGCAGGGCCATCATCAGCGGGACGAGCTGGTACTGGCGGGGCTCGACGGCGACGGCGTTCAGGGAACGGAAGGGGCCCGCGCCCGCGGTGGACGCGATGCGCAGGGCGGTGCGCAGCAGCGCGGCGGAGGCGAAGTCACCGGCCTCGCCGGGCTCGGCGCGGGGCAGGCCGAAGCCGGGTTCGCACACCTCGTCGGGGAACAGGGCGGCGATGAACTCGCGGTCCCCGTCGAGGGGCTGGGCGAGGACGAGTTCCCCGGTGGTGCCGGGCAGGACGACCCAGTCGCGGTCCCGGGCGCGTACGAGCGTGCCGGGGGCGTGGCCGGCCGGGGTGCTCATCGGTCGCCTCCCCCGTGGTCGCGTCCCCTGTGGTCGCGTCCGACGCCGAAGACGTCCGGGTAGTCGCGCACGGTGTCCTTCCAATCGGGTTCGGCTCCGGCCCTGATCACCAGCCAGCCGTCGTTCATCATGCGGTACTCGTCCTGCTCGCTGAGCGGACGGGCCGAGTCGTGCTCCAGGAAGACGGCGACCTCGGCGCCGGGCAGGTGGTAGACGAGGTCGGCGGCCTCGGTGCCCGTCTCGTCCGGCGGACGGTGACCACCGTCGGCGAGGAGACGGAGGAAGGCGGCGAGCGGTGTGCCGGGGGCCTGTTCCGCTGCGGCTTCCCGGCCGGTTTCGGGGTTGCCATGGCCGGCGGTGGCGAGCGCGGCGGCCGGTGCGGGCCGGCCGTCGTCGCGAGTAGTGCGGGAGCGCAACAGGGCGAGCAGCCAGGGCGCGGCCCGATGGCGGTCGATACGGCGGTGGTAGCCCTGGTTCGAGTACGACAACAGGCAGTCGTAGCAACCCAGTTCGCAGCGTTCGGCGGCGCCCTCGGCGCGGTCGAGGTCCTTGCCGTCCTCGTCGTAGTGGATGATGCGCAGGGCCTCACGCGCCACCATCGCGAGCGCGCGGTCCTCGTCGTGCAGACGGCGCAGGACGCCCGCGCCGCCTTCGGCGCTCTCCACGAACAGCATCCGGCCGCGTTCGTCGGCGTCCGGGAGATCCTCGCTCTCCAGCTCGGAGTCCTCCAGTTGGAAGTACGCCTCGATGCCGCGTTCGAGCGCGTAGCGCAGGGACACCGCGGTCGTGGTGTCGACCTGTTCGGCCAGCCGCAGCACGGCGACGTTCTTGGTGTCCTGGGCGTAGGGGATGACCTGGATGGTGCGCTGGGCGCGGTCGAAGGAGGCGAGGGACTCCTCCTCCGCCGAGTCCTCCGCGAGGCTGGCCGCCCTGCGTTCCGACAGCCACCGGCCGCTGACCGGGTCCAGCCAGAAGCCCTGGCCCGTGTTGCTTTTGGCGTCCCGCTTGCGGTAGCCGAGGTTGAGGACGCGGACGCTGGCCGAGTCGCCGTAGGAGACCGTGGCAAGCTGTTGCCCGTCCGCGCCGAGGGTCCGGGCCTCGTGGGCGCCGCCGGGGGCGTAGCGGTAGACGGTGCGCAGCCGGAAGCCCCGCTTGAGGCGCTCCTCCTCGTCGGAGGAGATCCGGCGGCGCGGTTCGGCGTGCACCTGGGTGAGCTGCATCAGCTTGGGCAGGGTGCGGTGCAGCGGCACGTCGCAGTTCTCGCAGCGGTCGGCGCCGTCGCGCCGGTCGTGCCAGTAGCCGCACGCCTCGCACAGCCGGATGTCGCTGGTGGCGACCTGGCCGGGCCGGTTGCCCATCGGGACGGTGACGCGGTCGATGGTGTAGCGGTTGCCCTCGTGGTAGATGAGCGCGCCGGGCCCGAACTCGCCGATCGCGATGAAGCGAGGACGCTGGATGTAGGCGCCGTTGCGCTGCCCGTACTTGCCGGCCGAGCGCTCGCCGGGGACGTAGGCGGCGAGCGGCAGGCGGGGGAAGGAGTAGCCGGGCAGGAAGCCCTCGGAGGCGAAGTAGCGGTAGGTGTAGAAGTCGCTGAAGGACTCGCCGTCCGACTCGTTGCGCAGCAGCTTGAGCTGGTTCTCCGCCTCGGCCCGGCGCAGCGCGGCCATGTCACGGTCCCGGCGGCTGAGGGAGAGGTCGTTGGCCCGGCGGTGCTGCTGCTCGACCTCCGTGCGGGCGGTCCGGTAGAGGCGACGCCAGCGCTCGCACGCGTCGTCCAGGCAGCCGAGAGCCTGGCGGACGGTGCGCTCGATCCAGTTCTCGTGCCACCAGGAGGAACCGGACAGCTCCTCGTCGACAAGGGGGGCGAGGACCTCGGTGGCGCGGCCGATGGCGCGCAGCCGGGCGCTCTCGCTGTCCAGGTCGGCCCGCACGCTGGGCAGCAGTTCCAGGGGCCAGCCGCCATCCGCTCCCGGGGTCTCGGCGTCCAGCACGTCGGTGAGGCGGCCGCCCAGGTGGACGCCGGTCTCGGCGAGCCAGACGGAGTGGACGTGGGAGCGGATCAGTTCCTCGTTCGCGAGGTCGAGGCGGGGCGGGGTGACACTGCCGGACACCATCAGCTCGGGGCGGCGGAAGTAGTACTGGTCGTGCGGGGAGCCGGTGGAGCAGTACGTGGTGACGAGCGCGGGCTGTCCTCCGCGTCCGGCGCGCCCGGAGCGCTGCGCGTAGTTGGCCGGCGTCGGCGGAACGTTGCGCATGCCGACGGCGTTCAGGTCGGCGATGTCGACGCCGAGTTCCATCGTCGGGGAGCAGTAGAGGATCTCCAGGTCACCCTCACGGAACGCCTCCTCGCGGACACGGCGGACGGTCGACTCGACCTGTGCGGTGTGCTCGTGCGCCCTGATGCCGGTGAGCCCGGCGGCCTTGGCGCGGTAGAGGTCGCGGAAGTACGGGTTGACGCGGACTTCGGCGTCCGCGTCGGTCACCTTGCGCACAGGGTCGGGTTCGGGCCGCGTGCCCTCACCGGGCAGCCACAGCAGCGCGGAGGCGCGCAACTGGTACCCGAGGGAGCCGTCGCGGTCCTCACGGCTGATGTCGAGCAGACCGCATTCGTGCAGCACGCACAGCAGATCACGGATGACCGCGTCGGCGTCGGCGACCGGGATGCGCTTCCCCGATTGGCCGGGCAGGGCGGCGAACTGGCCGATGCGGCGCAGATAGCGGCCGTAGGCGCCAAGTCCGCTGAGGTACACGGCGTCGGGCGAGCCGCCCATCTGGCCGCGGCCCGCGTACACGTAACGGGCGGGCACCCGGGGTTCGCGCCGGGACAGCGCCCACGGCGTCACCAGGTGCGCCTCACTGACCGTGACGAGCCGGTCGAAACCCTCCTGGGTGAGGCACTCGACCTCCACCGCCAGGGAGCGGCGCACCTCGTCGAGCAAGTCGCGGGCGAGCTGCTCGCGGTGGGCGGGCGTGTCGCCGGTGAGCAGCGGATGACAGCCCTCCCAGCTCTCGGTGTCGGCGGCGATCTCGGCGAGGTCGGTGTAGTCGAAACGCAGCAGGCCGGTCTGGGAGAGGTTGGGCATGGTGACACGCCAGCCGCGCTCCAGGTCGGCGTAGACCCGGTAGGCGAGCAGATCGCGCAGGGCGGACCGGGTGAGCTCGCGCTGGTGGAACTTGGCGGTCGCCACCTTGGCGTAGGCGTCGGGAGGGAGGGCCAGGGCGTCGAACACGGCCTGAGGCAGCCGGTCGTAGGTCAGGCCCCGCTCCCCCGCCGCCTCGACCGCCCGGTAGAGGGCGCCGCGCACCTGGGTCACCAGGGCGAAGTCGTTGAAATGACCCGCCTGGAGGCTGGCGTCCTGCCGGTTGTCGACGAAGGTGAGCAGCTTGCGCGCCCGCTTCGTCAGCTCCGGCTGCTCGCGCAGGGAGCGCACCACGCGGGAGCTGATCAGGGAGACGGCCGAGCTGCGCCCCTCCGCGGAGAAGGTGGCCAGCTTGGCGAGGTCCTTGAGCCGCAACTGTTCGTAGGAGGCCCGGCAGTGCAGGCAGAAGCGGAACGGGGCGGCGATCCACCAGGCGCGCAGTCCGGTGCCCGGTCCGGTGACGCGGCCGTCCGCGCCGACCCACACCTCCTCGGGCAGGTCCCCGGTGCGGGCCTTGAGGACGGACGAGTCGCCGTTCTCGTCCGTCTCGACCCAGCTTGCGGGAAGGCGGCGGAACACGGCGTCCTGGTCGTCAGCGTCGGGCCAGGGCCGGTCGTCGCTGACGTACAGGAAGCCGTCGTCGGCGGCGGCCGGCGCGTCGGGGTCCTCCCTGGCCTCGAACACACGGCCCTCGTGCTCGGCGGGGCGGGTGACCACCAGGTACTCCTTGCCGCAGTCGCGGCAGAAGTGGAGAGGGACGAGAGGCTTGTCCGGGTGGTCGGGGACGCGGATCTGGTACTGACTGGTGAGGTGACGGCTGCCGGGCGGTTCCAGGCTGGTGTAGACGGTGTCGCCCTTGGACAGGAACTGATGCAGCCGGAACGCGAACAGGGGCTTGTCGATCTCCGGGTGCCGGGCCTTCGCCCCCGCCCGCAGCGTCTCCTCGATGGCCCGGTGGCAGACGTCGACGGGCTCACCGCTGGCCTCGGCGAGCAGGGCCGCGGCCTGCGGGATGGTGAGCGGGGGACGGCGTACGAGCCTGCCGCTGCCCTCTTCCACCGCCAGCCCCACGGTGTCCTCCACCCACACGGCGAGGGGGTCGCGCTTGAGGGTGTCGTAGTCCTCGGGCAAGCCTGAGGGGGTGGCGGCGGCGCGGCGCACGGCGTCGGCGAGAGGCTCGCGGGGGTGGACACCGGGTACCGCGTCCGGGCCCGGGTCGGTGCAGCGTTCCAAGGTCTCGCCGATGACCCGGTCCGGGCGGATCTCCGTACCGAACAGGCGGGTGGCGACCTTCGCGATCTCCTCGCGGGTCTCCTCGAAGGTCACGCCGGTCGCCATGGTGGCGGAGGTGCCGACGCACTGGAGCTTCGGGGCCTCGCAGGCGTCGCGCAGCCGGCGCACCAGGAGGGCCACGTCGGCGCCCTGACGGCCCCGGTAGGTGTGCAGCTCGTCGAGGGCCAGGAAGCGCAGGCCGCGGGCGGCGCCGATGAGTTCGCGCCGCTCGTCGGGGCGGGTGAGGAGGTACTCCAGCATCACGTAGTTGGTGAGCAGGATGTCCGGCTTCTTCCGCAGGACACGGCGCTTGTCCTCGGCGTTCTCCTGGCCGGTGTAACGCTCGAAGGTCACCTTGCGGCGGTCGTCGGGGATGCCCCAGTGGAGGTACTTCTCCAGTTCGTGGAACTGGCTGTTGGCCAGCGCGTTCATGGGGTAGACGACGATCGCCGTGATGCCGCCCGGGTTCGGGTCGCGCAGCACTTGGTGCACGATCGGCACGATGTAGGTGAGGCTCTTGCCGGAGCCGGTTCCCGTGGTCAGCACGTAGGAATCGCCGTTGTCGGCCGCCGCGATCGCCTCACGCTGGTGCCGGTGGAGAGAGAGGGTGCGGCTGCCCGGGTCGTCCGGGCCCTTCTTGTCGCGGAAGTACTCCCGGCACATCGGGTGCAGCAGGCCGTCGTCGCACATCTCGGCGACGGTGCCGGCCTTGCGGAACATGGGGTTGAGGGCGAGCTTGGGATCGGGCCAGCGGGTCTTCCGGCGCCGCTCGGCCTCCAGGTGGGTCTCGATGGAGGGGTCGCTCACCGCGACGAGGGAGCTGGTGAACGCCTCGTATTCCGCGATGAGATCGTGGTGGACACGAAAGACGTCCATGACTTACCGGGCCCCCTGCGTTCCGCGCTGCCGCTTCCCTGCGCGTCGTTCCCGGGAACCGGCCCGGGACGAGTCACGCAACTGAGCCACCCTACTGCCCGGCTGGACAGCGCTCGTCACAGTCTTGACATCCTTCCCAGCCGGAGCTCCGCACCGTCCCTTCCTGCGTGGCCGAGCACCTTTTTTCCAGGAGCGGGCGGAGCGTGACGTGATTCACTGCCTCCGAAGGTCACAACAGGCAAGCGCCCGAAGGGATCCCACCGGTGCCCCACGAAGTCGATCAGTCATTCCTGGCGCTCCCGCTACGGCCGCTGGCCGACGCCGCGCTGGCACGCGCGCGTGCGCTGGGCGCCGAGCACGCGGACTTCCGGTTCGAGCGGGTGCGCAGCGCCTCCTGGCGCTTCCGGGACGCCAAGCCCGCCGGTTCCTCGGACACCACCGACCTCGGGTACGCGGTGCGGGTCGTGCACGGCGGCACGTGGGGCTTCGCGTCGGGGGTGGACCTGACCCTGGACGCCGCCGCCAAGGTGGCGTCGCAGGCGGTGGCGATGGCGAAGCTGTCCGCCGAGGTGATCCGGGCGGCCGGCTCCGACGAGCGGGTGGAGCTGGCCGACGAGCCGGTGCACGCCGACCGGACGTGGGTGTCGTCGTACGAGATCGATCCGTTCGCGGTGCCCGACGAGGAGAAGTCGGGGCTGCTGGCGGAGTGGAGCGCGCGGCTGATGGCGGCGAACGGCGTCAACCACGTCGACGCCTCCCTGCTCACCGTGCACGAGAACAAGTTCTACGCCGACACCGCGGGCACCGTGACCACCCAGCAGCGCGTCCGGCTGCACCCGCAGCTCACCGCCGTGTCCGTGGACGAGTCCAGCGGCGAGTTCGACTCGATGCGGACCCTCGCGCCGCCCGTGGGCCGCGGCTGGGAGTACCTGCGGGGCACCGGCTGGGACTGGGAGACGGAGCTGGAGCGGATCCCCGAGCTACTCGCCGAGAAGATGCGGGCGCCGAGCGTCGAGCCGGGCCTGTACGACCTGGTCGTCGACCCCTCCAACCTGTGGCTGACCATCCACGAGTCCATCGGCCACGCCACCGAGCTGGACCGCGCGCTCGGCTACGAGGCCGCGTACGCCGGCACCTCGTTCGCCACCTTCGACCAGCTCGGCAAGCTCCGCTACGGCTCCGAGCTGATGAACGTCACCGGCGACCGCACCGCCGAGCACGGCCTGGCGACCGTCGGCTACGACGACGAGGGCGTCGAGGCGCAGTCCTGGGACCTGGTCAAGGACGGCACCCTGGTCGGCTACCAGCTCGACCGGCGCATCGCGAAGCTGACCGGTTTCGCGCGGTCCAACGGCTGCGCGTACGCCGACTCCCCCGCGCACGTGCCGGTGCAGCGCATGGCCAACGTGTCGCTGCGGCCGGACCCTGCCGGGATGTCGACGGAGGACCTGATCGGCGGGGTGGACCGGGGGATCTACGTCGTCGGGGACCGGTCCTGGTCGATCGACATGCAGCGCTACAACTTCCAGTTCACCGGCCAGCGGTTCTTCAGGATCGAGAACGGGCGGATCACCGGGCAGTTGCGGGACGTCGCCTATCAGGCCACGACCACCGACTTCTGGGGCTCGATGGCGGCGGTGGGCGGTCCGCAGACGTACGTCCTCGGCGGCGCGTTCAACTGCGGCAAGGCCCAGCCGGGTCAGGTCGCCGCCGTCTCGCACGGCTGCCCGTCGGCCCTCTTCCGGGGCGTCAACATCCTCAACACCACGCAGGAGGCCGGTCGATGAGCGCCCGCAGCAACAAGCCGCACGAGGTCGTCGAGCGGGCCCTTGAACTGTCCACCGCCGACGGCTGCGTGGTGATCGCCGACGAGCAGTCGACCGCCAACCTGCGCTGGGCGGGCAACGCGCTGACCACGAACGGCGTCACGCGCGGGCGCACGCTCACCGTGATCGCGACCGTCGACGGCAAGCAGGGCACGGCCTCCGGCGTGGTCTCCCGGGCGGCCGTGACCGTGGACGAGCTGGAGCCGCTGGTGCGGGCCGCTGAGGCCGCCGCCCGGGGCGCGGGACCCGCCGAGGACGCGCAGCCGCTGGTCACCGGCGTCACCCAGTCCCCCGGGTTCATGGAGGCGCCCGCGGAGACCACCTCCGCGGTGTTCGCCGACTTCGCCCCGGCGCTCGGCGAGGCGTTCGCCCGCGCGCGGGCGGGCGGCCGCGAGCTGTACGGCTTCGCCAACCACGAGCTGGTCTCCAGCTACGTCGGCACGTCGACCGGGCTGCGGCTGCGCCACGACCAGCCCAACGGCACCCTGGAGCTGAACGCCAAGTCGCCCGACCGTACCCGCTCGGCGTGGGCGGGCCGCTCCACCCGCGACTTCAAGGACGTGGACCCTGCCGCGCTGGACGCGGAGCTCGCCGTGCGGCTCGGCTGGGCCGAGCGGCGGATCGAGCTGCCCGCCGGCCGGTACGAGACGCTGCTGCCGCCGACCGCGGTCGCCGACCTGCTGATCTACCAGATGTGGTCGGCGTCGGGCCGGGACGCGGCCGAGGGCCGCACGGTGTTCTCCCGGCCGGGCGGCGGCACCCGCGTCGGCGACAAGCTGGCCGAGCTGCCGCTGACGCTGCGCAGCGACCCGGACGAGCCGGGCCTGGAGTCGGCGCCGTTCGTGATCGCGCACTCCTCCAGCGGCGACCAGTCGGTGTTCGACAACGGTCTGCCGCTCACCGCCACCGACTGGATGCGCCGGGGCGAGCTGACGCACCTGACGACCACCCGGCACACCGCGGGCGTGACCGGGCTGCCCGTGGCGCCGGCGATCGACAACCTGATCCTGGACGGCGGCGACGACCGCTCCCTGGAGGAGATGGTGGCCGGCACGCAGCGCGGTCTGCTGCTGACCTGCCTGTGGTACATCCGCGAGGTCGACCCGGCCACGCTGCTGCTGACCGGTCTGACCAGGGACGGCGTCTACCTCGTCGAGAACGGCGAGGTGACCGGCGAGGTGAACAACTTCCGGTTCAACGAGTCGCCGGTGGACCTGCTGGGGCGGGCCACCGAGGCCGGGCGTACGGAGAAGACGCTGCCCCGGGAGTGGAGCGACTGGTTCACCAGGGCCGCGATGCCGGCGCTGCGGGTACCGGACTTCAATATGAGCTCTGTCAGCCAGGGCGTATAACCTCGTACCTGATTACGAGCCCACCCGAGGAGACACGAGAACCGTGACGGACATCGTCGACGAGCTGAAGTGGCGCGGGCTGATCGCCCTCTCCACTGACGAGGACGCATTGCGCAAGGCGTTCGCGGACGGCCCCGTCACGTTCTATTGCGGCTTCGACCCGACCGCGCCCAGCCTGCATCTCGGCAACCTCGTGCAGATCCTCACGCTGCGCCGGATCCAGCAGGCGGGCAACCGCCCGCTGGGCCTGGTCGGGGGCGCCACCGGCCTGATCGGTGACCCGAAGCCGACCGCGGAGCGCACGCTCAACGATCCGGAGGTGGTGGCCGGCTGGGTGACGCGGCTGCGCGGCCAGATCGAGCGGTTCCTGGACTTCGACGGGCCGAACGCCGCGCTGATGGTCAACAACCTGGACTGGACCCAGGGTCTGTCGGCCATCGAGTTCCTGCGGGACGTCGGCAAGCACTTCCGGGTCAACAAGATGATCTCGAAGGAGGCCGTCGCCCGGCGGCTCAACTCCGACGCGGGCATCAGCTACACCGAGTTCAGCTACCAGATCCTGCAGGGCATGGACTTCCTGGAGCTGTACCGGCGCTACGGCTGCACGCTGCAGACCGGCGGCAGCGACCAGTGGGGCAACCTCACCGCGGGCGCCGACCTGATCCACCGGGTGGAGCCGCACGCCTCGGTGCACGCCCTGGCCACCCCGCTGATCACCAAGGCGGACGGCACCAAGTTCGGCAAGACGGAGTCCGGCACGGTGTGGCTCGACCCCGAGCTGACCACGCCGTACGCCTTCTACCAGTTCTGGCTGAACGCCGACGACCGGGACGTGTCGAACTTCCTGCGCATCTTCAGCTTCCGGTCCCACGAGGAGATCGAGGAGCTGGAGCGGCAGACCGAGGAGCGGCCGCAGGCCCGTGCCGCGCAGCGGGCGCTGGCCGAGGAGCTGACGACACTGGTGCACGGTGCCGACCAGACCGCCGCCGTCGTCGCCGCGTCCAAGGCCCTCTTCGGCCAGGGCGAGCTGGCGGAGCTGGACGAGCGGACGCTGACGGCGGCGCTGTCCGAGGTGCCGCACATCCAGGTCGCCACGCTCGGTCCGGTCGTCGACCTGTTCGCGGAGGTCGGCCTGGTGGCCAGCAAGTCGGCGGCGCGGCGCACGGTCAAGGAGGGCGGCGCCTACCTGAACAACGTGAAGGTCACCGGTGAGGACGCCGTCCCCGCCGCGGAGGACCTGATCCACGGCAGGTGGCTGGTGCTGCGGCGCGGCAAGCGGAACCTGGCCGCCGTCGAGGTGGCCGGAGGCTGACCGCCGCTACGGCGCGGAGCGTGGGCGGGTCGCAGCCGAGAGGCTGCGGCCCGCCGTTCGCGTTCCCGGGCCGGCCGCCCGCGTTCCCGGGGCCCGGCGGGTGCGTTTCCGCCTCGCACCCTGCCTCCTGGCACGGCTCGACGACGACTCGACGTGAGCGGTGCGTAGCGGTGCGTCGGGTGTCCGGCCGTATGCGGTACGGCGCATGCCGGGGACGGCCGTACGCGCCGGGGCCGAGGGCGTCCGCGCAGGCGGGCCCGGGACCCGGTCTCGTGGGCGGCGTGGACGCGGCGTAACGTGGACGTATTGGGCTGTGCTTCCCCGACCGGGGCGGTCCGGTCCCGGGGTGTATGAAGTCCGAGACGGGCGGATGGTGGAATGTGATGCGGAAGCAACGCGGCGGCGGCAACGTCCAGGTGTTCCGGATCACCGGAGCCCGGACCGGCCTCCAGGAGGACGTGCGCGGGCGGCAGCGCCGGTACGTGATCTCGATGTCGATCCGTACGGTGTCGGTGATCCTCGCGGCCTGCCTGTGGAACATCGAGCGGCCGGTCGCCATCGTGGCGCTGGTCCTCGGGGCGGTGCTGCCCTACATCGCGGTGGTGGTCGCGAACGCCGGGCGCGAGAACGCGCCGTCCCTGCCGTCGACCTTCATCACCGCTCCGGTGCGTCCGATGGTCGCGCCGCCGCGGACGAACGACGGTTTCGCGGAACCCGATCCGGAAGATGTCGCGGCCGGGCCCGCGCCGGGAGAACGAAGCGAGCAGCACAGGCGGACCTGACCCCGGAGGCCGGTCCGCGACCGAGGGTCGACTTGACGCCAAGCTCAAGAAAACCTCAGATCAATCATGTTGTTCCAGTGCCGGGCGACCGGTGACCCGTGACATACTTCGTAGGCGCTCCGCATCCCCCGTCGGAGCGACAGACCGACGCCGGGCAGCTCCCCCCGTGGCTGCTCGGCGTCGCCTTGTTCACAGCGGTTGTGAGACATATCTGTGAGTGACACCCCC
This sequence comes from Streptomyces sp. NPDC031340, assembly GCF_055569945.1. Classification (NCBI taxonomy): domain Bacteria; kingdom Bacillati; phylum Actinomycetota; class Actinomycetes; order Kitasatosporales; family Streptomycetaceae; genus Streptomyces; species Streptomyces sp. NPDC031340. The sequence continues at coordinate 36,613 of NZ_JBVIIE010000036.1, read as the reverse complement.
ATCTGCTCCGCCAAGGGCTGCCGCGCCGACGCCGTGTGGGTGCTGGCGTGGAACAACCCGAAGATCCACACGCCGGAGCGGCGCAAGACGTGGCTCGCGTGCGAGGAGCACCGCGAGTATCTGTCGCAGTTCCTGGGCGTGCGCGGATTCCTCAAGGACGTCGTGAGCCTCGAGGACTGGCAGGCACCCGAAGGCTCCGAGGGCCAGGCCCAGTAGCCGCCGTCGCGCTCCAGCCTTCGTGGCGTTCCAGTCGTCGCGTTCTAGCCGCCGATCGCCGACATCGGCCGCTCGGGCTGTTCGAACGACGGGTCGTCCAGGCCGGCGCCCGCCTTCTTGCCCCACATCGCCACGCGCCAGATGCGGGCGATCTCCTCGTCGGGGGCGCCGGAGCGCAGGGCGGCGCGCAGGTCCGTCTCCTCGGTGGCGAACAGGCAGGTGCGTATCTGGCCGTCGGCGGTGAGGCGGGTGCGGTCGCAGGCCGCGCAGAACGGGCGGGTGACGGAGGCGATGACGCCGACGCGGTGCGGGCCGCCGTCCACCAGCCACCGCTCCGCGGGTGCCGAGCCGCGCGCGTCGGAGCCCTCCGGGGTCAGCTCGAAGCGAGTGCGCAGGGAGGCGAGGATGTCGCCGGCGGTGACCATGCCCTCGCGCTTCCAGCCGTGCTGCGCGTCCAGGGGCATCTGCTCGATGAAGCGCAGTTCGTAGTCGTGCTCGACGGCCCAGGCCAGCAGGTCGGGGGCCTCGTCGTCGTTGAGCCCGGGCATCAGGACGGAGTTGACCTTGACCGGGGTCAGGCCCGCCTCGCGGGCGGCGTGCAGGCCCTCGATGACGTCCCGGTGGCGGTCGCGGCGGGTGAGTGCCTTGAAGACGTCCGAGCGGAGGGTGTCCAGCGAGACGTTCACCCGGTCCAGGCCCGCCGCCTTCAGGGCCGGCGCGGTGCGCTTCAGGCCGATGCCGTTGGTGGTGAGGGACGTCTGGGGGCGCGGGTCCAGGGCGGCGACGCGCTCGACGATCCCCACCAGACCGGGGCGCAGCAGGGGCTCGCCGCCGGTGAAGCGCACCTCCTGGATGCCCAGGGAGGTGACGGCGATGCCGATCAGGCGGACGATCTCGTCGTCCGTGAGCAGGTCGGGCTTCGCGAGCCACTGCAGGCCCTCCTCGGGCATGCAGTAGGTGCACCGCAGGTTGCACCGGTCGGTCAGCGAGACCCTCAGGTCGGTGGCCACCCGGCCGTAGGTGTCGATGAGCACGTGGGCCCCCTCCCTCGTGGCGGATCGGTTGTTCTGCGTCATTGCGAGCGTACGCGACGGCACCGACATCGACGGTGCCCCGCCCACGGGACAGGATGCCCCGCAGATGCCCCCCGGGACAGGGTGCCCCGTCTCCGGGACGGCACGCGGCCGCGTCGCAGGGGTCCTGCGACGCGGCCGCTCAGGGGGTTGCCGGCGGGCGGGTCAGTGGGCGCCGGTGCCGGTGAGGGACCGCACCTCCAGCTCGGCGAACTTGCCGGCGTCCGGCTCCTCCTTGGACAGGTAGGTGCCGATGACGCCGAGCAGGAAGCCGACCGGGATGGAGACCAGGCCGGGGTTCTCCAGCGGGAACCAGTGGAAGTCGACGTCCGGGAACATCGACGTCGCCTTGCCGGAGACGACCGGCGAGAACAGCACCAGGCCGACCGCGGTGACCAGGCCGCCGTAGATCGACCACAGGGCTCCCTGGGTGGTGAAGCGCTTCCAGAAGAGGCTGTAGAGGATCGTCGGCAGGTTGGCGGAGGCGGCGACCGCGAACGCCAGGGCCACCAGGCCGGCCACGTTCAGGTCGCGGGCCAGGGCGCCCAGGAAGATCGAGACGGCGCCGATGGCGACCGTCGCCCAGCGCGCCGCGCTCACCTCCTGCTTCTCGTCGGCCTGGCCCTTCTTGATGACATTGGCGTAGATGTCGTGGGCGAACGACGAGGAGGAGGCCAGGGTCAGGCCCGCGACGACGGCGAGGATGGTGGCGAAGGCGACCGCCGAGATGGAGGCGAGCAGGACGGCGCCCCAGTTGGAGTCGACCCCGCCCAGGTGCAGCGCGAGGAGCGGCGCCGCGGTGTTGCCGGCCTTGTTGGAGGCGATGATCTCGTCCGGCTTGATGAGCGCGGCGGCGCCGAAGCCGAGCGCGAGGGTCATCAGGTAGAAGGCGCCGATGAGGCCGATCGCCCAGTTCACGGACTTCCGGGCGGCCTTGGCGGTGGGCACCGTGTAGAAGCGGATCAGGATGTGCGGCAGGCCCGCGGTGCCGAGGACCAGGGCGATGCCGAGCGAGACGAAGTCCAGCTTGGACGTCGAGGTGGCACCGTACTTCAGGCCGGGTTCGAGGAAGGCGGAGCCCTTTCCGCTGTTCTCGGCGGCCTTGCCGAGCAGGTCGGAGATGTTGAAGTTGAACTTGAGCATCACCAGGAAGGTCAGCAGCAGGGCGCCGATGATCAGCAGCACGGCCTTGACCATCTGGACCCAGGTGGTGCCCTTCATGCCGCCGATGGTGACGTAGACGATCATCAGGACGCCGACCAGGGCGACGATGGCGATCTTCCCGCCGTCGCTGGTGATGCCGAGCAGCAGCGAGACCAGCACGCCCGCGCCCGCCATCTGCGCGAGCAGGTAGAAGATCGACACGACGATGGTGGAGGTGCCGGCGGCGGTGCGGACCGGGCGCTGGCGCATGCGGTAGGCGAGGACGTCGCCCATGGTGTACCGGCCGGAGTTGCGCAGCGGCTCGGCGACCAGCAGCAGGGCGACCAGCCAGGCGACCAGGAAGCCGATGGAGTACAGGAAGCCGTCGTAGCCGGCCAGCGCGATGGCGCCCGCGATGCCGAGGAAGGAGGCCGCTGACATGTAGTCGCCGGAGACGGCGAGGCCGTTCTGGAAGGCGGTGAACTGCCGTCCGCCGGCGTAGAAGTCGGCGGCGTCCTTGGTCTGGCGGCCGGCCCAGACGGTGATGACGAGGGTGGCCAGGACGAACACCGAGAACAGGCTGATGATCAGGGTCCGGTGCTCGCTGGCCGCGCCCGCCGCCAGCAGGGTGGTGTGCGCGTGGTTCATTCGCCGTTCTCCATCCGGGACTTGATCGCCTGCGCCTTGGGGTCGAGCTTCGCGGCGGCGTGCCGCGAGTACCACCAGGCGATGAGGAACGTGGTCAGGAACTGCGCGAGCCCCAGGACGAGGGCGACGTTGATGTTGCCGGCCACCTTGGTGCCCATGAAGTCGCCCGCGTAGTTGGACAGCAGGACGTACAGCAGGTACCAGACGATGAAGGCGATCGTCAGCGGGAAGGCGAACGAGCGGTGGGAGCGGCGCAGTTCGGCGAACTCCGCGCTCTTCTGCACCTCCTCGAACTCCTCGGTGGACGGGAGCCGGTCTTCGGTTTTCGAGGGCGGCGGTGCGTCGGTGGCCACGAAGTCTCCTCGCGTTGCGGGTGGTGACGGGGACCGGGCGCGAGTGTCCTCGCGTTCCCTGTCCAAGGGCACGGCGCGGCACGGAGACGGGTTCAACCACCTTCCGTTCTTTCCGAAGTCACCTGAGGTAAGTCATTGCTGGCCAACGACTGCGGAAGATAGTTTCGGCTCTGCACCACCCGTCATGTACCTGCCCGAGCAGCACCTGTGTCTCGGGCGGTTCTGTTTCAGGATGATGTGGAGACCCCATGGCTCATCTGCGTTCAAGACGCCGGCTCGCCCTCGCGGTGCCGGTCGTGCTGTCCCTGACCGCCTCGCTCGGCTTCCTGCCGGCGGCGGCCCAGGCCGCCCCGCGGGCGGAGTCGACGGCTCAGGCAGCAGACGCGGAGACCTACGCGTACCTCGTTAACACCAAGACCGACCACCACACGATCGAGGCGGTCAAGAACGCGATCACCGCGGCCGGCGGCACCGTGGTCGTGGCCTACGACAAGATAGGCGTGATCGTCGCCCACTCGGCGAACCCCGACTTCGCCCAGCAGATACGCAAGGTCCGCGGCGTGCAGTCGGCGGGCGCCTCGCGCACCTCGCCGGTCACCGCGGCGGGGACGACGGACGAGGGCGCCGTGCAGTACCTCTCCAAGGCCGAGGCGGCGAAGGTCGCGAGCAGCTCGGCGGCCGGCGAGGAGCCCCTCGAGGCCGACCAGTGGGACCTGCGGGCGATCGGCGCCGACAAGGCCGCCGAGATCAACCCGGGCAGCAAGAAGGTGACCGTCGCGGTGATCGACACCGGCGTCGACGACACCCACCCCGACATCGCGCCGAACTTCTCCGCCGGGCAGTCCGCGAACTGCGTCAGCGGCAAGGCGGACACCACGTACGGCTCCTGGCGTCCGGTGGACGCCGACCACTACCACGGCACGCACGTGGCGGGCGAGATCGCCGCGGCCCGCAACGGCATCGGCGTGGCGGGCGTGGCCCCGGGCGTGAAGGTCGCGAGCATCACCGTGGCGCAGCCGGACGAGAACTCGCTGTTCTTCCCGGAGAGCGTCGTGTGCGCCTTCGTGTTCGCCGCCGACCACGGCGTCGAGGTCACGAACAACAGCTACTACGTCGACCCGTGGCTGTACAACTGCATGGACGACCCGGACCAGCGGGCCATCGTCGACGCGGTCAACAGGGCGCAGCTCTACGCGCGGAGCAAGGGCACGCTCAACGTGGCCTCCGCGGGCAACTCCAACGACGACCTGGACTCCGACGCCCTGGTCGACGATTCCAGCCCCGACGACTCGACCGCCGTGACCCGGACGGTCGACCCGCACGAGTGCTTCGACGTGCCGACCCAGCTTCCGGGCGTCGTCACGGTCAGCGCGACGGGCGTCAAGGGCACCAAGTCGTACTACTCCAGCTACGGTGACGGCGTCGTCGACGTCGCGGGGCCTGGCGGCGACAAGTACCAGATCCCGGACACGCCGTCGAAGAACGGCCGCATCCTCTCCACGATGCCGAACAACCAGTACGGCTTCCTGCAGGGCACCTCGATGGCCTCGCCGCACGTCGCGGCCGTCGCCGCGCTGCTGAAGTCGACGCACCCGTGGGCGACCCCGGCCCAGCTGCAGGCGCTGCTGAAGGCGCAGGCGGACAACCCGGGCTGCCCGACGGAGCCGTACGACGGCAACGGCGACGGCGTGGTGGACGCGACCTGCGTGGGCGGCAAGCGCGTCAACGGGTTCTACGGCTTCGGTGTCGTCAACGCGCTGCGCGCGGTGAAGTAACCCGCTTCCCGGGGGGCTTCGGCCCCCCGGGCTCAGGGCCTGTCCGGCGGAACATGCCGGACAGGCCCTGAGGCCCGCACGGTCCGCTCGTACCGCGAACGAACTGGAGACACCCACACATGACAGCGCCTCACCCGCGCCTGCGCCGCGCGCTGGCGATCCCGGTCGGGACGGCCATGGCGACGGCTCTCGCGTTCCTGCCGAACGTCACCGCCTCGGCGGCCCCGCAGGCCGGCACGACGGCCGCGGCGGACGCCACCTCGCTCAGCTACGTCGTCAACGTCCGTCCCGGGCACGGCCCTTCGGCGCACGTGAAGAAGGCGATCGCCGAGGCCGGCGGCACGATCGTGACGTCGTACGACGAGATCGGCGTGATCGTCGTGCACTCGTCGAACCCGGACTTCGCCAGGACCGTCCGCCAGGTGCCGGGCGTGCAGTCGGCCGGCAACACGCGCAACGCGCCGCTGCCCGCCCAGTCGACGACGGACATGGGCACGCCGAAGGCGCTCACCGCCGACGAACTGGCCGACGTGCAGGCGGCCGACGGGCAGGACCCGTTGGAGCCCCTGCAGTGGGACCTGACCGCCATCAAGGCGGACAAGGCGCACGAGAAGTCGCTGGGCAGCCCGGACGTGACCGTCGCCGTGATCGACACCGGCGTCGACGACACCCACCCCGACATCGCGCCGAACTTCGACCGCGGCGCCTCGGTCAACTGCGTTTCCGGCAAGCCGGACACGACCGACGGCGCCTGGCGGCCGAGCGCCTCGGAGAGCCCGCACGGCACGCACGTGGCGGGCGAGATCGCGGCGGCGAAGAACGGCGTCGGCATGACGGGCGTCGCGCCCGGCGTCAAGGTCGCCGGCATCAAGGTGGGCAACCCGGACGGCTACTTCTACACCGAGGCCGTGGTGTGCGGCTTCGTGTGGGCGGCCGAGCACGGCGTCGACGTGACGAACAACAGCTATTACACCGACCCCTGGTACTTCAACTGCAAGGACGACCCGGACCAGAAGGCGCTCGTGGACGCCGTCACCCGGGCCTCGCGGTACGCGGAGAAGAAGGGCGCGGTCAACGTCGCGGCGGCCGGCAACGAGAACTACGACCTCAACGCCGCCGAGATCACCGACCCGGTCTCGCCCAACGACGGCACCGCCTCGGACCGGGTGATCGACCCGTCGAAGTGCTACGACATACCGACCCAGTTGCCGGGTGTGGTGACCGTCGCGGCCACCGGCGCCAAGGGCCTCAAGTCGTCCTACTCCAACTACGGTCTGGGCACCGTCGACATCGCCGCGCCGGGCGGCGACTCGACCCGCTACCAGACCCCGGCCCCGCCGGCCACCAGCGGCCTGATCCTGGGCACGCTGCCCGGCGGCAAGTGGGGCTACATGGCGGGCACGTCGATGGCCTCGCCGCACGTGGCGGCGGTCGCCGCGTTGATCAAGTCCACCCACCCGCACGCCTCCCCGGCCCTGGTCAAGGCGCTGCTGTACGCCGAGGCCGACGCCACGGCGTGCCCGGACCCGTACGACATCGACGGTGACGGCAAGGTGGACGCGGTCTGCGAGGGGCCGAAGAACCGCAACGGCTTCTACGGCTGGGGCATCGCGGATGCCCTGGACGCGGTGACGCGGTAACGCGGTAATGCCCACGCACGCGTGAAGGCAAGGAGAAGGGGCCGGACGGGAACGTCCGGCCCCTTTCGCGTGCTCCGGCACTATCCGACGAGGCCCGATGAGGCCGCGAGAGCCTATATATTGATTGAATCAATAATGCATAGTCGAGTCATGACTGACATCATGTTCGCCTGGAGAGCGCTGGGCGGCGACCCCGCCCTCCTCTCGCGTGTCTCGACCGTCGTGCGTCCCGGCCCGCTCGAGGCCCGCCTGCCGGTGCGGGAGCTGGCCCGGGCCTGCGTCGGGGCGTGCGCCCTGGCGGCGGCGGAGCTGGCGGCCGTGCGGGCCGGGCTCGACGAGGTGCCGGCGGTCCGGGTGGACGACGCGGCCGTCGCCGCGGCGTTCCACAGTGAGCGGCACCTGCTGATCGACGGCCGGGCGCCGGTCAACTTCGCCCCCCTGTCGCGGTTCTGGCGGACGGCGGACGGCTGGGTGCGCACGCACGCCAACTACCCGCACCACCGGGCGCGGCTGCTGGAGGCGCTGGGCGTGTCCCAGGGCCCCGAGGGCCCCGAGGGCTCGGAGGACCCCGAGGCCGTTGCCGCGGTCGCGGCGGCGCTCGCGGAGCGGTCCTCGGCGGAGGCCGAGGAGACCGTGTGCGCGGCCGGCGCCCTCGCCGTGGCGCTGCGGACGCCGAAGGAGTGGGCCGCGCACGAGCAGGCGGCCGAGGTGGCCCGGCGGCCGCTGGTCGAGCGCGAGCGGCTCGACGCGGGGCACGCTCGTGTGCTCGCCCGGCCGGCCGGCACGCCTCTGCTGCCCGCCGCCGGCCTGCGGGTCCTGGACCTCACCCGGGTGCTCGCCGGACCGGTCGCCACCCGCACCCTCGCCCTGCTCGGCGCGGACGTGCTGCGCCTGGACCCGCCGCACCTGCCCGAACTGCCCGACCAGCACGCCGACACCGGCTTCGGCAAGCGTTCGGCGACGCTGGACCTGGCGACCGACCGGCGTGCCTTCGAGGAACTGCTCGCGGCGGCGGACGTGGTCGTCACCGGCTACCGGCCCGGCGCCCTGGACCGGTTCGGCCTGTCGCCCGAGGCGCTGGCCGAGCGGCGGCCCGGCCTGGTCGTGGCGCAGTTGTCGGCGTGGGGCGGGTACGGGCCGTGGCGCGGACGGCGGGGCTTCGACAGCCTGGTGCAGGCGGCCACCGGGATCGCCGTGCTGGAGGGATCGGCGGAGCGGCCCGGCGCGCTGCCGGCGCAGGCCCTCGACCACGGCACCGGGTACCTGCTGGCGGCGGCCGTGCTGCGGGCGCTGACCGAGCAGTCGCGGGAGGGCGGCGGCCGGCTCGTGCGGCTAGCACTGGCCCGGACGGCCCAATGGCTGACCGAGGAGATCGAGCCGGGCGAGGCCGGCGAGGCGGGGCACGCGGCCGACGGCGAACCGGGTTCCCGTCTCGCCGGGACGGACAGCGCGATCGGGCGGCTGCGATACGCCCTGCCTCCGGTTTCCTTCGTCGGCGGGCCCGCCGACTGGGTGCGGCCGGCCACGCCCTGGGGGTCGGACGCGCCGCGCTGGGCCTGATCCCCGGACCGGGCCGGAAACGCGTCCATGAGCGGAATGCCGTACCGCCGGTCGTTTTCCTTGACTTGCCCGGTTCTGCGATGGCTGGTGAAGATCCTGGGGTGACTTTGACCAGACCCACGCCGGAGGCCGCCGACGCGAGCGGGTCCATACGGCGGTCCGGTGCCGGCCGGGCCGCCGCCCTGCTCGCCCTGGCGGCGCTCGGCGCGCTGATCCCCCTGCTGGGCCCGTCCGCCGCGCTGCGCGGCACCGGAGAGGCCGCCGCGCCCGGCACCGGCGGCATCGCGCTGCTGCGCGCGGTGCTGTTCCTGGCGCTGTGCGTGCCGGCGGGCGAGTTCCTCGTCCGGGGGCTCGCCCGTTCGGTGCCCGGCGCCCCGGTCGCCGCACCCCGCAGCTGGGCCCCCTACGCGGCCGCCGCCGGTTTCCTGGCCGCCCTGGGGCTCGCCTCGGTGGTGGCGACGGGCAACCTGGTGCCGCACAGCCTCGCCCAGGTCGACGTCGGCGGCCTGTACGCCTCGCGCGACGGCAAGCTCGCGCTGGTGGAGGTCAACGCCTTCCTCGCGGCGGGCCTGTGCGCCGTCTCCCGCCGTCCGGCCGGCCAGTTGTGGCCGCTGGCCGCGGTGGTCGTCGCGGAGGCCCTGCGCGCGCACCCCCCGACGGAGCACACCCCGCTGCTCGGCTCCGGCCTGACGGCGGTGCACCTGACGTGCGCGGCGCTGTGGGCGGGCGGTCTGTTGCACGCCCTGCGCACGCTGCGGCGGTGGGGGCCCGGCGGGACGGGGGCGGCCCTGTTCGGCCTGTACGCGCGCGTGGCGGCCGTCCTGCTCGCCGCCATCGCCGCGACCGGGGTGACCAGTTCGCTGCGCCGGATGCCGTCGGCGACGATCCTCGACCAGCTGACCACGACGGCGTACGGACGCACCCTGCTCGCCAAGGTGATCCTGGTGGTCGCCGTCGCCGGGCTCGCGCTGTGGGCGCGGATCCGGCTGCGCCGGGCGGCCCGCCCGCTCACCGCCTGCGTCCCCGCGCGGGCCGAGGTCGTCGTGCTGGCGGCGGTGGTCGTGGTGTCGGGGCTGCTGACGGCGCTGCCGCTGCCGATCAGATGGTGAGCCCCGGCCCGCGCCGGGACCGTTCGCACGGTCCGCTCACGGGGCGGCCGAGCGCACCGCCCGGCGCGGCTCCCGCGGTGCGGGGCGCTCGCCGAGGACGCCCCGGGCCAGGAGGAGCTGCGCGACCGTGTACGTGAGCATGATCCAGAAATCCGGGTACGGCGGCTGCGGCCACTCGGCGATGCCGGTCGCGATGAGGGTGTCGGAGAGCATGAACAGCGCGCCGCCGAGACCCGCCACGGCGCCGAAGCGGACGGCGGCGGTGCACGCCATGGCCGTGAGCAGGGTGCTGTAGCAGACCACGGGCACCCTGAGGCCCGCCGGGAGGTCCGGCCACAACAGGACGACCGTCACGGCGAGGACGACGGCGTAGCCGAGGGCGAGCGGGCCGGTACGCGCGCGTGCGGTGCCGTGCGCGCGGAACAGGGCGAGGTAGCACACGTGCCCGGCGGCGAAGGACGCCATCCCGGCGAGGAAGGCCGCGTCGGCGCCGGACAGCAGCAGCGTGTCGCCGCCCCAGCCGAGCAGGAGGGCGGCGATCAGCAGCCGGGGCGCTCCCCGCAGCGCGGCCCAGGCGGCCAGCAGCGGCATCAGCAGCGGCTTGGCGACGACGTGCCCGGGGTGGAAGCCGGTCAGGAGGCAGACCAGGTCGACGAGCGTGACGACGGCGAACGCGGCGAGGGCGGCCGACGCCGGGCGGGAGCCGCGCGAGGGGTTCGTGCGGGCGCCATCGTCCCGAGAGGGGTTCGTGCGGGCGTCGTCGTCCCGGGAGGGGTTCGTGCGGGCGTCGTCGTCCCGGGAGGGGTTCGTGCGGGCGTCGTCGCCCCGGGAGCGGTTCACGCGGCCGCCGTCTCCTCGACCGTTCCGTCGACCGCTCCCTCGGCGCGCGCCGCGGCGGCGGGCGCCGGCTGCCAGCCCGGCCCGCGCAGCAGCCGTCCGGCCCGCTCGCGCCAGCCGGCCGCGGCCCGGAGGTCCCTGGCGATGGCGACGTACTCGTGGGTGGCCACCTTGATCGGGTTGTACGTGTCGATGTTCTTGGTCAACCCGTAGACGGGCCGGTCGGTCTCCGGCACCCAGGATCCGAACAGCCGGTCCCAGACGATGAGGATCCCGCCGAAGTTGCGGTCCAGGTAGCCGCCCTGGGATGCGTGGTGGACGCGGTGGTGGGACGGCGTGTTGAGCACGAACTCGAACCAGCGCGGCATCTTGTCGATCCGCTCGGTGTGGATCCAGAACTGGTAGACGAGGCTCACCGAGGAGCAGAACGCGAGCGCGGCCGGGTGCACCCCGACGGCGACGAGGGGCAGGTAGAACGGCCAGGCCGTCAGGGAGGTCCAGGGCTGGCGCAGCGCGGTGCTGAGGTTGAACTTCCGGCTGGAGTGGTGGACGACGTGACAGGCCCACAGGATGCGGATGACGTGGTGGCCGCGGTGGGACCAGTAGTAGAAGAAGTCCTGCCCGAGCAGCATCAGGAGGACGGTCCACCACAGGACGGGGACGCGCAGGGGCGTGAGTTCGTAGACCGCCGTGTAGATCGCGACGATCGGGATCTTCCAGAGGAAGTCGAAGAAGAGGCTGCCGAGGCCCATGCCGACGCTGGTCGCCGCGTCCTTCGCCGCGTACCCGGCGGCGTCCTCGTCCGGATGGATCCGCACGCTGACCATCTCCACGACGGTGAGCAGCACGAAGGCGGGTATCGACCACAGCACGACATCGGGCAGGTTCGGCATGAAGGCACCGTAGAGGCGCCGGTGAGCCGCGGGCTAGACGTTGTTACCGACAAGTATTACCGGGGGTACGCGCTTGCTTCTTGGCCGTCTCCGCCAATGGACGGCCCGCGGTGCGGCCACCGCGGGGGCCTCACACCCCGACCGCCCCCAGCAGGGTGCCCGCCCCGTAGGTGATGCCCATGGCCAGTGCGCCGCCCATGACGTTGCGCAGCACCGCCCGGCCCGGGGCCGCGGCGCCCATCCGCGCGCTGGACCAGCCGGTGAGGACGAGGGCCGCCAGCACCGAGACCACGGTGATCCACAGCCGCCACGCCGCCGGCGGCAGCACGATCGCGAGCAGCGGCAGCAGCGCGCCCACGGTGAACGCCAGGAAGCTCGCCCATGCCGCGTGCCAGGGGTTCGTCAGCTCGTCGGGGTCGATGCCGAGCTCCACGCGCGCGTGCGCGCGCAGCGCGTCCCGGCTCGTCAGCTGCTCGGCCGCCTCCCGGGCGACCTCGCGCGACAGCCCGCGCGCCTCCAACAGCCCGGTGAGCTCGTCCAGTTCAGCCTCCGGCGACTCGCGCAGCTCGCGCCGCTCCATGGCCAGGGCCGCCCTCTCCGAGTCCCGCTGGGTGGAGACGGACACGTACTCCCCGGCGGCCATCGACATCGACCCGGCCAGCAGCCCGGCCAGCCCGGCGGTGAGCAGGGCCGCCCGGTCGTCGGTCGCTCCGGCCACGCCGACGACCAGACCGGCGGTGGAGACGATGCCGTCGTTGGCGCCGAGGACGGCGGCCCGCAGCCAGTTCAGCCGCTGGCCCATCCCGCCCTCATGGGCCTCGTCGTGCGTAGGTTTCATCACGCCGGTATTTTCTCACCCCGTCCGTTTCCCACCCGGCAGCGGGGGCCGCGGATCCGGCCGCCGGACGCCCGGATTCCAACCGCCCACGGGGCAGCGCCACTTGAGGCACAGGGCCGGAAGCACCCGCGACCCCCGCGATCGCGCCAACCGCCACATATGTGGGCACAGCAGACATTGTGGGTATCGCTCATGTCCGAACACGGCTGTACCCGGAGGCACCTGACGAAGGGGACTGTCAGTCACGGCCCTTATCCTCAGGAACCATGCTCGAAGACCGCACGACGCCCGCGTCCTCCCCCACGACGTGGCCGACCGCGTATCCCCAGGGATACGCGGTCGTTGACGTGGAGACCACCGGCCTGGCCCGGGACGACCGGATCATCTCCGCGGCCGTCTACCGGCTGGACGCGCGCGGCGACGTCGAGGACCACTGGTACACCCTCGTCAACCCGGAGCGCGATCCGGGCCCGGTGTGGATACACGGCCTGACGAGCGAGGTGCTCGAGGGGGCGCCGCTGTTCCGGGAGGTCGCCGAGGAGTTCGCGGCGCGGCTGCGGGGCCGGGTGCTCGTCGCGCACAACGCGGTCTTCGACTGGCAGATGATCGCCCGGGAGTACGCGCGCGCCGAGCGCGAGGCGCCGGTGCGGCAGCGGCTGTGCACCATCGCGCTGTCCAAGCAGCTGGACCTGCCGCTGCCCAACCACAAGCTCGAGTCGCTGGCCGCCCACTTCGGCGTCGTACAGCAGCGGGCGCACCACGCACTGGACGACGCGCGGGTGCTGGCGGAGGCGTTCCGGCCGAGCCTCCTGGCGGCCGCGGCGGGCAGCGTGCGGCTGCCGCTGCAGGAGTGCCGGCCGCTGACGGAGTGGACGGACCGGCCCGCCCCGCGCATCGGCCGGCAGGCCGACGGCCCCGGCGGCTGGCGCACCGGCGGCTGGCGCCCGTCCCGGAAGCGGCCGGCCTGCCCGTACCCCAACCCGGGGCGGTACGAGGAGGGCAGACCGCTGAAGCAGGGGATGCGGGTCGCCTTCTCCGGGGACACCTCGGTCGACCGCGAGCTGCTGGAGGACCGCGCGGTCGAGGCCGGGCTGCACGTCGCGACGAGCCTGTCCCGGCTGACCAGCCTGCTCGTCACGAACGACCCGGACGCCGGCACGTCCAAGGTGCTCAAGGCACGGCAGTACGGGACGCCGGTCGTCGACGAGGCGGCGTTCGGGCAGTTGCTCCGCGACGTGGCGCCGGCGGACGAGTGACCCGTACGGACGGGTGATTGCCACGCGACTCGCCCACCGCCCGCTCGCCCGCGCGGCGGTGACGGCCCACTCTGTGGCGCATGGCGAGATGCGAAGTTTGCGGCAATGACTACGGAATGACCTTCGAGGTCCACGCGCAGGGCGCGGTGCACGTCTTCGACTGCTTCTCCTGCGCGATCCACCGCATGGCCCCGATCTGCGAGCACTGCCGGGTGCAGATCATCGGCCAGGGCGTCGAGGTCGAGGGCCACTGGTACTGCGGCGGCCACTGCGCCCGCGCGGAGGGGAGGGCGGGGATCGTCGACCGGGTCTGAGCCCCGACCCGACTGCGGACACCCCCCGCCCGGGTTGTACGGTCGTGGGGTGTACCGCTTCCTGTTGTCCCGGCAGTGGGTGATCCTCACCCTGGTCGCCCTGCTCCTGATCCCCACCATGATCAGGCTGGGCTTCTGGCAGATGCACCGCTACGAGCAGCGCAGCGCCCGCAACCAGCAGGTCTCCGAGGCGCTGCACGCCGATGCGGTACCCGTGGAGCGGCTGACCTCCCCCGGACACGCCGTGACCGGGGAGCAGAAGTACCGCACCGTGACCGCCCGGGGCAGCTACGACACCGCCCACGAGGTCGTCGTCCGGCGCCGCACCAACTCCGACGGCGAGGTCGGCTACCACGTCCTGACCCCGTTCGTGCTGACCGACGGCAAGGTGCTGCTGGTCAACCGCGGCTGGGTCCCCGCGAACGACCGGAGCCAGAGCGCGTTCCCCGAGGTTCCCGCTCCCCCGCGCGGGCAGGTCACCGTCAAGGGGCGGCTGATGCCCGACGAGACGACCGCGGCCAGCGGCATCAAGGACCTCAAGGGCCTGCCGGACCGGCAGATCATGCTGATCGACAGCGCGGAGCAGGCGCGCCGGCTCGGTGCCCGGGTCCTCGGCGGCTACGTCCAGCAGACGGCGCCCGAGCCGAAGGGCGGCACCCCGCAGCTGATCTCCGATCCGGGCAGCGAGGACGCTCCGCTGAACTACGCGTACATGATCCAGTGGTGGCTGTTCGCCGCGGCCGTCCCCGTGGGCTGGTGGGCCCTGGTGCGCCGTGAGGTGCGCGACCGGGCGCAGGCGGCGGGACAGAAGCCGGCCGACGCCGAACCGGCGGCGGTTTAGGCCCGGAGGCGTCAGCCGCGCCGGCGTCCCACCAGCCGGTCCCGCCAGTACAGGAACGTGCGCCGCGGATCGGGCAGTATGTTCCACGGGTGGGGCGTCATGTGCCGGCCGATGCGCTCGAAGACGGGCCCGGCGTCTTCCGGACGGTGCGCCCGGACCAGCGCGAAGGCCAGGATGTTGAGGTCGGCGAGCGCTTCGGCGTGGGGTGCGGCGGCGGTACGGAACCAGCCGTCCAGAGCCGCGTCGATCTCCCACGCGGCCCGTGGCTCGTTCCAGACGCCGCCCGCGCCGAGCGGCGTGTGCCGCTCACGGTGGGCGAGGAGTTCCACGCGGGCCGCCACCGGCAGCAGGGCGAGCGGTGAGCCGTACGGTGCCCGGGCGGCGCCGTGCCGGGCGAAGTCCAGCATGTCGGGGACGGTGCCGTGGCCGCGCGGGGACAGGTGGCGCAGCATCCCGTGGTAGGCGCCGCGGTGCCACGGGGCACGGGTGACGGCCTCGGTCCACACGGCCACCGCGTCCCGGACGGGAGCCCCGCAGGCGTACCGCAGTGCCAGCAGCGCCAGCCAGGGAGCCGGGTCGTCCGGGCAGGCCCGCGCCGCACGCAGACACGCCCGCTCGGCGCCGGCCGCCGGCCCGCGCCCGGCCAGCGTGAAAGCGTGCAGGGCGAGGGCGTCGCCGTCGTCGGGCCGGTCGGCGATCCAGCGCTCGGCGACGGCGGCCGGCAGCCGGCTCGCCAGGACGGAGAGCCGGTGCGCCCGGCGGTCCCAGTCGCGCCCTGTGGTGTGCAGCAGATCGGCGACCGGCTGCCACAGGGGGCGGCTGCGCCCCGCGCCGAGGCCGTGGAGCTGCCCCGCTGGGCGGAGATCGGTGAGGATCTCGTGCAGGGTCTCATCGTCCAGCGAGGGACGGATCAGCAGGGAGGGTCGGCGTCTGAGCATGTCGGTCCCCTCGGGTGACCAAAGGCGCGGGGCGGGCGGCGTGGGGCCTGAGTTCCGCCCGCCCCGCGGTTCGGGAGGCCCGCGTCAGCAGCAGCGGCCCTGCGGATGCGTCTCCCGGTGCAGGGAGCGCAGCACCTGGTACTCCCGCCGGGTCGGCACCGGGGCCTGCGGGTGGTGACGCCGGTGACGTGCGCAGTAGCGGTCGTACTCCGCCTCGCCCGTCAGCTCCCGCAGATACCACCGCACCGCCCGGACCCAGCGGCCGACGCTCACGAGCGGGCTCCCGCCAGCGGCGCGCCTTCCCGTGCGGGCACGTCGATGCGGGACTCCACGTACGGCGCCTCGCTGGTCGGCAGCGCTCCCGGAGTCCGTACCGCCCGCACGCACACCACCGCGGCGTTGACGATGACGACCGCGACCAGCAACAGGAACAGCGCGATCAGCACGCCGTCGACGGTGGAGTTGGTGACGACGGTGTGCATGTCGCCGAGGCTCTTCGCGGGCGGCAGGACCTGGCCGGCGTCGAGGGCGTCGGAGTAGCGGGCCCGCTGGGCGAAGAAGCCGATCTTGGGATCGTCGGAGAAGATCTTCTGCCATCCGGCGGTGAAGGTGACCGCGACCACCCAGACCAGCGGGACTCCGGTGACCCAGGCCCAGCGCAGCTTGCCGGACTTGACCAGGACCGTGGTGCAGACGGTCAGGGCGACCGCGGCGAGCAACTGGTTGGCGATGCCGAAGAGCGGGAAGAGCTGGTTGATCCCGCCGAGCGGGTCGGTGGCGCCGGTGTAGAGGAAGTAGCCCCACGCGGCGACCACCAGGCCGCTGCACAGCCAGATGCCCGGCTTCCAGTTGACCCGGCCGACCGGCTTCCACACGTTGCCGAGCATGTCCTGGAGCATGAAGCGGCCGACCCGGGTGCCCGCGTCGACGGTCGTCAGGATGAACAGCGCCTCGAACATGATCGCGAAGTGGTACCAGAAGGCCTTCATCGCGGTGCCGCCGAACAGCCCGGAGAAGATCTCCGACATGCCGACCGCGAGCGTGGGCGCCCCGCCGGACCGGGCGATGAGCGTCTGCTCCTCCACCGACTTCGCCGCCTGGGTGAGCTGGTCGGGCGTGATCGTGAAGCCGAGGCCGGCCACGGCGTGCGAGGCGGACTCGGCGGTCGTGCCGAGCAGTCCGGCCGGTGCGTTCATGGCGTAGTACAGGCCCGGTTCCAGCGCCGCCGCGGCGATCAGCGCCATGATCGCGACGAACGACTCCATCAGCATGGCGCCGTAGCCGATCATCCGGACCTGGGACTCCTTCTCGATCAGCTTCGGGGTGGTGCCCGAGGAGACCAGGGCGTGGAAGCCGGAGAGCGCGCCGCACGCGATGGTGATGAAGAGGAAGGGGAACAGCGCCCCCGCGAAGACGGGCCCGGCGCCCGAGGAGGCGAAGTCGCTCACCGCGTCCGCCCGCAGCACCGGCGCGGCCACGACCACACCGACCGCGAGGAGGGTGATCGTGCCGATCTTCATGAAGGTGGAGAGGTAGTCGCGCGGGGCGAGCAGCATCCACACCGGCAGGACGGAGGCGACGAAGCCGTAGCCGATCAGGCAGAAGACGAGCGTCGTCGGGCTCAGGGTGAACGCGGACGCCAGCGAGGAGTCCTGCACCCAACTGCCGCCGACGATGGCCAGGAGCAGCAGCGCCACGCCGATGAGGCTGGTCTCCACGACCCGGCCGGGCCGGATGCGGTGCAGCCAGAAGCCCATGAACAGGGCGATGGGGATGGTCATGGCGACCGAGAAGGTGCCCCACGGGGAATGGGCGAGCGCGTTGACGACGACCAGCGCCAGCACGCCCAGCAGGATGATCATGATGGCGAAGACCGCGACCAGGGCCGCGGCCCCGCCCGCCCGGCCGATCTCGTCGCGGGCCATCTGCCCGAGCGAGGTGCCGTCGCGGCGCATCGACAGGAACAGCACCACCATGTCCTGCACCGCGCCGGCGAAGATGACTCCGGCCACGATCCACAGGGTGCCGGGCAGATAGCCCATCTGAGCCGCGAGCACCGGCCCGACCAGCGGTCCGGCGCCGGCGATCGCGGCGAAGTGGTGGCCGAGGAGGACCCTGCGGTCGGTGGGGTGGAAGTCGACGCCGTCCTCGAGGCGCTCGGCGGGGGTGGCCCGGCGGTCGTCGGGCTGCAGCACCCGGCGGGCGATGAAGCGGGAGTAGAAGCGGTAGGCGATGGCGTACGAGCCGAGCGCGGCCACCACCAGCCAGACGGCGGAGATCTCCTCACCGCGGGCCAGGGCGAGCACGCCCCAGGCGATCGCACCGGCCAGGGAGACGGCGCCCCACAGCAGTACGGACCGCGTGCGGGATCTCTGCGGCGCTGCGCGGCCGGATTCGGGCATGGCTGACGTAGGCATGACGGTTCCTCACCTGGACGGTGTGACGGGATGTGACGGGACGTGCGCGGTGGATCGGCGGCGGACCGATGACGGGCCGCCGGACCGGCGGGGAAAGATGAAGAAGGGGGCGGATCAGCGAGGGCGCTCACGGGTCAGCGCGTACGCGGCGAGCAGGCACAGGCCGGACCCCGGCACCCAGGCGAGCTGGTACCAGAAGAAGAACGGCGTCCCCGCGAGCCGCGGACCCGCACCCGCGTACAGCGGCACCCACAGCAGGCCCGCGGCGGGCGCGAGGAGCAGTACGGCGATCGCGACGCGCCGTAGCCGGTGCCGACCGGTCCGTGCCATGACCTGCGCTCCTCTCCCGTCCGCTGTGGGTCCGTGCAAGAGTTGCCCACCCGCCCGAACCGGTTGACAGCGAATGTCCAGAAGATTTCCCGCCGGTTTCCTGTCCTCCGGGCGGGCCCCTCGCGCAACTCACCCGCGAGGGCACAGGCACACCAAGGACGGTGACCCATGGCCGACAGCGCCATGACCGCGACGTTCCTCGCCGTGATCGGCGGGGCGTCGCTGCTTGCCGTCACCGCGCGGCGGCTGCACCCGAACGACCGGCTGCCCTCCCTGGAGGGCTGGGCGCTGGCCGACCGCAGCCTCGGCCCGGTGTGGACCTGGCTGCTGCTCGGCGGCACCGTCTACACCGCGTACACCTTCACCGCGGTGCCGGGCCTGGCGTACGGCAACGGCGCGCCCGCCTTCTTCGCCGTGCCGTACACGGTGATCGTCTGCCCGCTCGCCTTCGTGCTGCTGCCCCGCCTGTGGACCGTGGCCCGGCGGCACGGCTACGTGACCGCCGCCGACTTCGTGCGCGGACGCTACGGCTCACCGCCGCTGGCGCTGGTGGTCGCCCTGACCGGCATCCTGGCCACGATGCCGTACCTCGCGCTGCAACTGCTCGGGATACGCGCGGTGCTCACAGCCGGGGGCGTGTATCCGCGGGGCGCAGCCGGCGACCTGACGATGGTGGCGCTGTTCGCGGGGCTCGCGGTGGCGACGTACCGGCACGGGCTGCGCGCGCCCGCGGTCATCTCCGCGCTGAAGGCGGTGGCCGTGTTCGTCTCACTCACGGCCGTGACCTGGCTGGTGCTGGAGCGGCTGCACGGCCCCGGCGCGGTCTTCGACGGGGCGGCACGGCAACTGGGCAGCCCGGCGCTGGTGCTGGCCCCCGAGCAGCAGCCCGCGTACGGCACCCTGGCCCTCGGCTCGGCCCTCGCCCTGCTGATGTACCCGCACGTGCTCACCGCCGGTTTCGCCGCCGACGGGCCACGCACCCTGCGCAAGGTGTCGGTGGCCCTGCCCGCCTGGACGGGACTGCTGGCGGTCTTCGGCTTCCTCGGTATCGCGGCCCTCGCGGCCGGGGTGCGCGCACCGCGGGGCGGTGCCGAGTCCGCGGTGCCGATGCTGGTCGACCGGCTGATGCCGGGGCCGCTGGCCGGGCTGGTGTTCGGCGCTCTCACCGTGGGGGCGCTGGTCCCGGCCGCCGTCATGTCGATCACCGCCGCCACCGGCTTCGTACGGAACGTCTACGTCGAGTACGTCCAGCCCACCGCCACGCCCAAGCGACAGGTGCGCATCGCCAAGGCGGTGTCGCTCACCGCGAAGGTGGGCGCGATCGCGTTCGTGTTCGGGCTGCGCGACCAGGACGCCGTCAACCTGCAGCTCCTCGGCGGGGTGTGGATCCTGCAGATCTTCCCGGCGGTGACGGTCGGGCTGTTCACCGGACGGCTGCATCCGCGGGCGCTGCTCGCCGGGTGGGGCGTGGGCATGGCCGCCGGGACCGTCATGGTCGTACGGGACGGGTTCTCCTCCACGCTCGCACTGGGCTTCGGAGCGTTCGAGGTCTATGCCGGGCTGGCGGCCCTTGTGCTCAATCTGATCGTCGCGGTGGCCTGCACCGCGGCCCTGGAACGGCTCGGCGTCCCGCGCGGCGCCGATCTGACCGACCTGCCGTCCCGCCTGGCCGTCAGGCGGTGTCCCGAGACGGAAGCGAACGACCCGTGAGACGCAGACATCCCGCTCCGCTGCAGGAGCCGTCCCCGCAACCGCTCGCCGAGGCCCTGGCACCCGCTGTGCAGGACCCCGCCGAGCTGGAGCGCGAGGCCGCGCTCGCCCGGCTCTTCGAGCTGCACTACTCCTCCATGCTCCGCCTGGCCGTACTGCTCGGCGCCGACGATCCGGAGAACGTGGTGGCCGAGTCGTACTACCAGATCTACCGCAGGTGGCGGCGACTGCGGGACGTCGAGGCGGCCGAGGCGTACCTGCGGTCAACGGTGTGCAACCTGACCCGGATGCGCATACGTCACCTGCAGGTGGCCCGCAGGCACGTGGAGAATCCGCCGAGCCCTCTCGAGGAGGCCGTCGCCTCCGCCGAGAGCACCGCGCTGCTGCGGGACGACCAGCGGGTGCTGATCGACGCGCTGCAGCGGTTGCCGGCCCGTCAGCGGGAGGCCCTCGTGCTGCGGCACTGGCTCGGCCTGAAGGAGAGTGAGATAGCCGCCACGATGAGGATCTCCTGCGGCTCGGTGAAGACACACATGGCACGCGGCATCGCCGCGCTGAACAAGGCGATGGAGGCCCGGCGATGAAGGACACCGGTCCGGACCGCACCGAGCGGGGACTGCGCGAGGCGCTCGAGGCGCTGGCCGGCGAGGTGCGGCCCGCACCCGACGCGTATCGCACGGCACGCGGCGACTGGCTGCGCCGGGAGCGCCGGCGGCGGCTGGTCCTCATCGTGCTGATCACCGTCGTCTTCGCCCTGGCCACCCTGCTCGGCCTGTGGGTGCTCAACCAGACCCCCTCGCACCCCGGGGTGATCTTCTCGGGGGCGGACGGCGGGACCGCGCACGCATCGCTTCCCCGGTCACTACCCTGATTGCCCCCTCGGTCCGCCGGGAATCCGGACTCCGTGCACCCCCGCATCGAGGACTACGCGATCGTCGGCGACGAACAGACCGCCGCCCTGATCGGCAGGGACGGTTCGGTCGACTGGCTGTGCCTGCCCCGGTTCGACTCCGGCGCCTGCTTCGCCCGCCTGCTCGGCGACCAGGACAACGGCCACTGGCGCATCGCCCCGGAAGGCGTCGACGGCCCCTGCACCCGGCGCGCCTACCGCCCCGGCACCCTGGTGCTGGACACCGAGTGGGAGACCGCCGAGGGCGCGATCCGCGTCACCGACCTGATGCCGCAGCGCGACCGCGCTCCCGACCTCGTACGCATCGTCGAGGGCCTGCGCGGCGAGGTCACCGTCCGCAGCGTGCTGCGGCTGCGCTTCGACTACGGCGCCATCGTGCCGTGGGTACGCCGGACCGACGGTCACAGGGTGGCCGTCGCCGGGCCGGACTCGGTCTGGCTGCGCAGCGAGCCCGCCGTGCACACCTGGGGCGAAAACCTCAGCACCCACGCGGAGTTCACGGTCTCCCAGGGCGAGAAGGTGGCGTTCGTCCTCACCTGGCACCCCTCCCACGAGCCCCGCCCGCGGCAGATCGATCCGCACCGGGCGCTGAAGGCGGCCGTCGCCGACTGGCGGGCGTGGGCCGCCCGCTGCGGCTACCGGGGCCCGCACCGGGACGCGGTGGTGCGCTCCCTCATCACCCTGAAGGCCCTCACCTACGCGCCGACCGGCGGCATCGTCGCCGCCGCCACCACCTCGCTGCCGGAGGAGCTGGGAGGGCTGCGGAACTGGGACTACCGCTACTGCTGGCTGCGCGACTCCACCCTGACCCTCGGCGCCCTGCTGGCCTGCGGCTACCACGAGGAGGCGGCGGACTGGCGGGACTGGCTGCTGCGCGCGGTCGCGGGCGACCCGGCGGACCTGCGGATCATGTACGGGCTGGCGGGCGAACGGCGGCTGCCCGAGCTGGAACTGCCGTGGCTGTCCGGTTTCGCCGGCTCCACACCGGTACGGATCGGCAACGGGGCCGTCAACCAGCTCCAACTCGACGTGTACGGCGAGGTGATGGACTCGCTGGCGCTGGCACGCCGGTCGGGGCTGGCCCCCAAGCCGGACATCTGGGCGCTGCAGCGGACCCTCGTCGACTGGCTGCGCGAGCACTGGCGGCAGCCGGACGAGGGGCTGTGGGAGGTGCGCGGCGGGCGGCGCCAGTTCGTCCACTCCAAGGTGATGGTGTGGGTGGCCGTCGACCGGGCGGTGCGTGCGCTGGAGGAGCACCCCGAGCTGAGCGGCGACCTCGACGGCTGGCGCGAGATGCGCGATGAGGTGCACCGCGAGGTGTGCGAGAAGGGCTACGACGCCGAGCGCGGCACCTTCACCCAGTGCTACGGCTCCCGCGAACTCGACGCCTCGCTGCTGCTCATCCCGCGCGTCGGCTTCCTGCCGCCCGACGACCCGCGGGTGACCGGCACGATCGACGCGGTCCGTGAGGATCTGGGCCACCGCGGGCTGCTGCGCCGCTACAGCAGCGACAACTCGACCGTCGACGGGCTGCCCGGCGGTGAGGGGGCGTTCCTGGTCTGCTCGTTCTGGCTCGCGGACGCGCTGCACGCGGCCGGCCGCACCGCGGAGGCGCGGGAGCTGTTCGAACGGCTGGTGGGCCTCGCCAACGACGTGGGGCTGCTGTCGGAGGAGTACGACCCGGTCGCCGGCCGCCAGCTCGGCAACTTCCCGCAGGCGTTCAGTCACATCGGCCTGGTCAACACCGCCCTCGCCCTGTTCGGGGACGAGGAGGCAGGATAGGGGACATGGATCTTGGACTGAAGGACCGGGTGTACGTCGTCACCGGAGCCACGAACGGCCTGGGCCACGCCACCGCGCGGGAACTCGTCGCCGACGGGGCGAAGGTGGTCGTCTCGGGTCGGGACGAGCAGCGGGTGGCCGACGCGGCGGCCGCGCTGGGACCGAACGCCGCCGGGGTGGCCGTGGACAACGCGGACCCGGAGGCGCCCGCACGGCTGATCGCGGCGGCGCGTGAGCGCTTCGGCGGGTTCCACGGCATCCTCGTCAGCGTCGGCGGACCGCCGGCCGGGTTCGTCGCGGACAACACGGACGAGCAGTGGCGCGCGGCGTTCGAGTCGGTGTTCCTCGGCGCGGTACGGCTGGCCCGGGCGGCCGCGGCGGAGCTGGACGCGGGCGGTGTCATCGGCTTCGTGCTGTCCGGCTCGGTGTACGAGCCGATCCCGGCGCTGACGATCTCCAACGGTCTGCGGCCCGGGCTCGCCGGGTTCGCCAAGTCCCTCGCGGACGAGCTGGGGCCGCGGGGCGTGCGGGTGCTGGGGCTGCTGCCGTCCCGCATCGACACCGACCGGGTGCGCGAGCTGGACGCGCTGTCCGCGGACCCGGCGGCCACCAGGGCCGCCCAGGAGTCGCGGATCCCGCTGCGGCGGTACGGGGCGCCGGAGGAGTTCGGCCGGGTGGCCGCGTTCCTGCTGTCGCCGGCCGCTTCCTATCTGACGGGGATCATGGTGCCGGTGGACGGGGGGATGCGGCGCGGGTTCTGAGCCCGACCGCGGGCCGCCCGCCCCTCTCCCCCCCTTTGGTCAACTCACCCTCTCCGCACGGTACTTGACACTCCGCAGGCGGATCTCCGCAGGGAGCGCGGCGAGGCCGGCCGAGTTGCGGGCGTGCCTCAACGCCCGGTCCGTGAGGTCGTGCAGGACCATGCCGGGGTCCACGTGCGGCTCCAGACGCAGGGCCATCCGCGCCTCGGGCGCGGTGCGCCGGCCGGTGAGCCGAACGTGCGCCGCCGCGACGCCGTCCGCTTCGCCCGCCTCGCGGGCCAGCACGCCCTCCAGCGCCTTCCCGCGCAGCAGGGCGCCCTCGCCGTCGCCGGTGTCGACCATCACCTCGGCGAGACGGCGGCGGCGCAGGACCGCGGTCAGCCACCACAGGGCCAGCAGGACCAGGACGGCGAGGACGGCCAGGACGGTCGGCCACCACCAGCCGGCGTCCCGCCAGCGGGTCCGTTCGGCGTCGCTGAGGAGCACGTCGTGCCGTCCGTGGTGGATCCACCAGGACGGCGGCCGCAGGCCCAGGCCGACGGCCAGCACGGAGCCGCCCAGCAGGAACAGCAGCAGGCCGACCGTCCCGATCAGCACCCGGTTGACGATCGCGAGCACGGCGCTCACCCCTTCCGTCCGGGCCGACGCACACGCACCGACAGGGCGGGCGGCCGGGCCAGGCCCAGGCCGGCGACCGCGTCGGTGAGCACGAGGTCCAGGTCGGCGCGCACGTCGTCCAGGTCCCGGAAGTGCGAGACGGCGCGCACGTCGGCGTGGGCGCGGCCGATCCGCACCCGCACCGCCTGGATCCCGGCCACCTCCATGGCGCGGTCGCGCAGCACCAGGGAGGCGGCGTCGCGGTGCAGTCCGGCGCGGACGTCGGGGTGGATCCGCCGCATCGGCAGGACACCGCGCAGGCCGGGCGTGGCGGCCAGCACGAGCAGCCACAGGCCGAGGAGCGCGGCGACGCCCGCGCCGAGCAGCACCCAGGTGTCGTCGAGGGGCCGCTCGGCGAGCTGCCGGGCGAGCTCCCGGCGCCGGCCCAGGGCGGGGCGGTGGGCCCGCACGGCTGCGATGTCGTAGAGGAAGACGCCCGCGACGAGCAGGAGCAGCAGCGCGGTGACGCCCGCGGGGACGCGGCGCGCCGACCAGAAGCGGCCCGCACGGCCGCCCACGTCCTCCGGCGGGGGCGGCGGCCCGTACGCCTCGTTCGGGCCGGTGTCCCGCTCGACCACCGGCAGCCGCTGTGTCGTCCCCTCGAAGCCCTGGGGGCCCTGGGGCTCGCTCATCGCGTCCTCCCCTGTGCCGCGTCGTGCGCCGGGGCCAGGTGCAGCCGTTCCACGTGGACGGCGACCTCCGGCACCTCCATTCCCACCAGATCGCCTACCCGCCGGGCCACGTGCCGACGCACGTCGCGGCAGCGGGCGCCGATGTCGCAGGGGTAGCCGAGTTCGAGGTGGACACGGACGTGGGCGGCCTCATGACGCACCACGACGGTGGCGTACGGGGGCGCGGCCGGGGCGGGCAGCCCGCCGAGCGCCTCCCGGGCGGCCTGTCCGGCGATCTTGGCGACGACCCGGTCGGCGATCCGGATCGCCCCGCGTTCGCCCGGCGCGACGACAGCCAGGGGTCCGCGGGACGCGTCGGCGCTCACGGACGTCACCGGCGCCGGTCGTCACGCGAGCGGAAGAAGTCGCCGACCTCCAGGTCCCCTTCCAGGAACCGGCCGACGACGAAGCCGACCGCGCCCATGGCGGCCACCAGCAGGAAGGCCCCGAATCCGCCGAAGTACCCGGCGAACCCCAGCGCCATTCCGGCGATCATGCCGACCACGGCCCTGCTCATGGTGAGCTCCCCTCAGCGGTGCGGACGGTCCGGTGGCGGCCCGGTCACTGGATCCGGGGCTCCGGCTCCTCGCCCTCTTCCTCCGGCAGTTTGACATCGCTGACCGCGATGTTGACCTCGACGACCTCCAGGCCGGTCATGCGTTCCACCGCCGCGACGACGTTCTCCCGGACGGCCCTGGCGACGTCGGCGATGGACACGCCGTAGTCGACGACGATCTCCAGGTCGAGCGCGGTCTGCACCTCGCCGACCTCGGCCTTCACCCCGCGGGCCACGGACTTCGAACCGCCCGGGACCCGGTCGCGCACCGCGCCGAAGGTGCGGCTGAGCCCGCTGCCCAGGGTGTGCACGCCGAGCACGTCCCGTGCGGCCATTCCGGCGATCTTCTCGACGACGCCGTCGGCGATGGTGGTACGCCCGCGGGTGGCGGGGTCTCCGCTGCCCCGCCGCGCCGCCTGCACCCTGCGCGTGGCGGGAGTCTCCGGCACCTCTTTCTGCCCCGGTGGAGTCCCCGGCCGGTTCGGCTCCGTCATCTCGCTCATCGCGGTCACGTCCCTTCCGGTCGCGTGGTCGTCCCCTTCGACCACGGTAAGCGGGTCTGAGCCGCGGTGCGCCGGAGATGCGGCAGGCTGGAGCAATGACGGCGGAGCAGTGGACGCACGCGGTACGGCAGCGGCTGGCGCCCGGCCGGCTGCTGCCCCTGGGCGGCCCCCGGGACGGCGCGTGGATCTCGGAGCAGGCGGCCGGGGCGGTGCTGCGGCGAGCGGCGCGGGAGGTGCCCGGCGTACGGGTCGACGCGCTGCGGATCGCGCTCGCCGACCCGGAGGACGTGTCCGAGCCCGCCGTGCCGCCGCCGCCCGGCGCCCTGCCGCCGGGCCCCCTGCGGGTGACGGCGGAGTTCGCGGCGACGGCGGCCGAGCCGCTGCCCGCGACGGCGGCCCGGCTGCGCGCGGCCCTGGCCGCTTCGGCCACCCGGCTGCTGGGGCCGACGGTGGCGGAGGTGGACCTGCGAGTGGCGGCCCTGCTCGACACCGAGCCCGAGCGCCCGCCCGTCGCGTCGCCGCGGCCGCCGGAGGCCGCGGGGCCGAAGACGCCGGAGGAGGAACGCGTCACCGCCGCCGTCCTGGCCGTCGCGGGCGTGGCCCGGCTGACGGCCCTGCTGGGGCACGCCGTGCACGTCGAGGAGCGGCGGACGGGGGGCGGCCTGCCGCACCGCCACGTCCGGGTGGAGGTGACGGTGGCAGCGGACCACCGGACCGTCGAGGTGGCCCGGCGCGTCCGCGAGGCGGTCGCCGCAACGCTGCCCGGGCGTCCGACCGTGGCAGTGCTGGTGACCGCGGTCGACTGAGCGCGGTCGGCTCACCGCTGTCCGCCGTCGCGGTCGGCTGACCGCTGTCAGCCGGCCGCTGCCGGCTGGCCCGGTCGGCTGACAGCTGTCCGCCGACGCGGTCCACTCACCGCTGCCCGCTGTCCGCTGGCACGGTCGACTCGCCGCTGACCGCCGGCCGCTGCCGGCTGGCGCGGTCGGCTCGCCGCTGTCGGCCAACCCGATCCGCCGGCGCGGTCAGCTGGCCCGGACGGCTGACCCCGGTCCGCCGACGCGGTCGACTCACCGCTGTCCGCTGGCCCCTGTCGGCTGACCGCGGTTCGCTGGCGCGGGTGACTCGCCGCTGGCCGCAAGCGCGGTCGACTCAGCGCTGGCCGCTGGCCGCTGTCGGCTGACCGCGGTTCATGGACAGCGGTGACTCGCCGCTGGCCGCTGGCGCTGTCCGCTGACCGCGGTTCGCTGGCGCGGGTGACTCGCAGCTGGCCGCAAGCGCGGTCGACTCAGCGCTGGCCGCTGGCCGCTGTCGGCTGACCGCGGTTCGCGGACAGCGGTGACTCGCCACTGTCCGCTGGCCCGGTCGGCTCGCCGCGGTCCGCCGGCGGGGTCGGCCGGCCCGGTCGGCCGCCTGCTGTCGGCCGGCGCGGTCGACTCAGCGCTGGCCGCTGTCGGCTGACCGCGGTCCGCCGTCCGCGATCCGTCGGCGCGGTCGGCCGGCCGCTGTCGGCCGGGGGCCTATTCGCCGAGGCCGGCGAGGTCTCGTAGGCGTCGGGCCTGGGCCGCGCGTTCGGCGGCACGCTGGTCGTCGTACGAACGTCCCTGCGCGCCGCGCAGCAGCGCCTTGGTCTCGACCACGGCGTCGCGAGGGGCGGCCAGCAGCGCCGACGCCAAGTCCCGCACCGCGTCGGAGAGCTGGTCCGCGGGCACGGCGAGGTTCGCCAGGCCGGTGCTCACGGCCTCCTCGGCCAGCACGTAGCGCCCGGTGGCGCAGATCTCCAGCGCCCGGGCGTAACCGACCAGGCTCACCAGCGGGTGCGTGCCAGTGAGGTCGGGGACCAGGCCGAGGCTGGTCTCGCGCATGGCGAACTGCACGTCGTGCGCGACGACGCGCAGGTCACAGGCGAGCGCGAGCTGGAAGCCCGCCCCGATGGCGTGTCCCTGCACAGCGGCGATCGACACGATGTCGCTGCGCCGCCACCAGGTGAACGCCTCCTGGTACTCGGCGATGGCCGCGTCCAGTTCGCTGTCGCTGCTGCGCGCGAGGTCGAGGAAGGTCGGCTCGCCTTCGATTCCCTCGGGCGTCAGCATGCGCCGGTCGAGACCGGCCGAGAACGACTGGCCCTCGGCGCGCAGCACGACGACCCGGACCGACCCCGGCAGCAGCCGCCCCGCCTCGGCGAGCGCCCGCCACAGAGGGGCGCTCTGCGCGTTGCGCTTGGCCGGGTTGGTCAGCGTCACCGTGGCGATCGCGTCGTCGACGGTGAGCCGTACGCCGTCCTTGTCGAGTACCGGACCGAGGTCCTGGGCGGGCGAAGCCATGGGGCGCCTCCGATGAGTGCGGTCAGCAGAGCAGAGCTAAGTGACTGCACAGTAACCACCCGGCCGGTCTCACGTCCCCCCGGGTCCCTCAAGGGCCCAGGGGAGACCGACCGGGTGGCCACCATCGAAGCCGATGGGCCGCCCGGGTCAGGACGAAGCGGCCTTCTTACCGCGAGTCGCCCCGCCACGCCCACGCAGCGTGACGCCCGATTCGCTCAGCATCCGGTGTACGAAGCCATACGAGCGGCCGGTCTCCTCGGCCAGCGCCCGGATGCTCGCACCGGAGTCGTACTTCTTCTTCAGGTCTGCCGCGAGCTTGTCGCGCGCGGCGCCGGTCACCCGGCTGCCCTTCTTCAGAGTCTCGGCCACCCGTGCCTCCTCATGGGAAGTGCGCTCTGGTCTCCTCATGATCACCCCTCCGGGCGCTCATGGCCACCCATTCGGCAAGGTCCGTGAGACAGGCTTGTGACGACAGGAGCACATCCCCACATGCGGAACGCCTCATTCCGCACTGTCCCGTTCGTTGGGCCGAACGGGTTCTCCGGCGAAGTTCCTGGTCAGCGACGCGCGACGGCCGAGCCCCCGGCGATGGAGGACTCGGCCGCGAAATCGATGGCGGACACACCCGGGTACCAGGCGATCTCACCCAGATGATGGATCACCGATGAGCCGAATGATCCATACGCCGTTGATCACGAGTTCGGTCAAGCGAGGGCGACGAGGTCGGCGTAGTCGGAACCCCACAGGTCCTCGACGCCGTCCGGGAGCAGGATGATGCGCTCCGGCTGCAGCGCCTCGACGGCGCCCTCGTCGTGCGTGACCAGGACGACGGCGCCCTTGTAGGTGCGCAGCGCGCCGAGGATCTCCTCGCGGCTGGCCGGGTCGAGGTTGTTGGTCGGTTCGTCCAGCAGCAGCACGTTCGCCGAGGACACCACCAGGGTGGCGAGGGCGAGGCGGGTCTTCTCACCGCCGGAGAGCACGCCGGCCGGCTTGTCGACGTCGTCGCCGGAGAACAGGAACGAGCCCAGCACCTTGCGGACCTCGACGAGGTCCATGTCGGGGGCCGCCGAGCGCATGTTCTCCAGGACCGTGCGGTCGGGGTCCAGGGTCTCGTGCTCCTGGGCGTAGTAGCCCAGCTTGAGGCCGTGGCCGGGGACGACCATGCCGGTGTCGGGCTGTTCGACGCCGGCCAGCAGGCGCAGCAGGGTGGTCTTGCCGGCGCCGTTGAGGCCGAGGATGACGACCCTGGAGCCCTTGTCGACGGCCAGGTCGACGTCGGTGAAGATCTCCAGCGAGCCGTACGACTTCGACAGGCCCTCGGCCGTCAGCGGGGTCTTGCCGCAGGGCGCGGGCTCCGGGAAGCGCAGCTTGGCGACCTTGTCGGACTGCCGGACGGCCTCCAGGCCGGCGAGCAGCTTGTCGGCCCGGCGGGCCATGTTCTGCGCGGCGACCGTCTTGGTGGCCTTGGCGCGCATCTTGTCGGCCTGCGAATGCAGCGCGGCGGCCTTCTTCTCGGCGTTGGCGCGCTCGCGCTTGCGGCGCTTCTCGTCGGCCTCGCGCTGCTGCTGGTACAGCTTCCAGCCCATGTTGTAGATGTCGATCTGGGCGCGGTTGGCGTCCAGGTAGAACACCTTGTTCACGACCGTCTCGACCAGGTCGACGTCGTGGGAGATCACGATGAAGCCGCCGCGGTAGGTCTTGAGGTAGTCGCGCAGCCAGATGATCGAGTCGGCGTCGAGGTGGTTGGTGGGCTCGTCCAGCAGCAGGGTGTCCGCGTCGGAGAACAGGATGCGGGCCAGCTCGATACGGCGCCGCTGACCGCCGGAGAGCGTGTGCAGCGGCTGGTTCAGCACCCGGTCGGGCAGGTTGAGCGCGGCGGCGATGGTGGCGGCCTCGGCCTCGGCGGCGTACCCGCCCTTGGTGAGGAACTCCGTCTCCTGGCGCTCGTACTGCTTGAGTGCCTTCTCGCGGGTGGCGCCCTGACCGTTCGCGATGCGCTGCTCGTTCTCGCGCATCTTGCGGATCAGTACGTCGAGCCCGCGGGCGGACAGCACACGGTCGCGGGCGAGGACGTCCAGGTCGCCGGTGCGCGGGTCCTGCGGGAGGTAACCGACCTCGCCGGAGCGGGTGATGGTGCCGGCGGCGGGGATGCCCTCGCCGGCGAGGCACTTGGTGAGGGTGGTCTTGCCGGCGCCGTTGCGGCCGACCAGGCCGATCCGGTCGCCCTTGGCGACGCGGAAACTGGCGTTCTCGATGAGGATGCGGGCACCGGCGCGCAGCTCGATACCGGAGGCGGAGATCACGGACAGACTCCAGGGCGGACAGGGGTTGGCGGGTGGGCGGCTGAGGACGTTCCCGCCGTCTAATGCGCGAGGAGAATGGCCATGGGAGAAGTCTAACGGGCACCTGCAAGCGCTTTTCCGGCTCAGCGTGCGCGGGCCGTTGTCAGTGGCCGCTGTCACACTGGGCGGTGGATGGCATTTCCGACGTGATCACGAGGGAGTGATCGGTATGGCCGGCACGCACGGCGGACGTCCGAGCATCTACCCGACACTGCTGTACGCGGACGCGAAAGCGGCGATGAGCCAGCTCACGAAGGCCTTCGGGTTCACCGAGCTGTCGGTGTACGAGGGCGAGGACGGCGTGGTCATGCACGCCGAGCTGGTGCAGGGCAACGGCGCGGTGATGATCGCCTCCAAGGGCCGCGGCGGCGTCTTCGACGCGGCCATGAAGGACGCGGGCACCACCGGGGTGTACGTCGTCGTGGACGACGTCGACGCACACCACCGCCACGCCGTGGAGCACGGCGCGGAGATCCTGACGCCCCCGGCGGACCAGGAGTACGGCGCCCGGGACTACATGGCCCGGGACGTCGAGGGCAACATATGGAGCTTCGGCACGTACACCCCGGAGATCGGGGCCTGACGGAGCCAGCGGCCCCGTCGAGGGCCCAGCCCCGTCGAGGGCCTAGTCGCCGCCGGTGTGCACCTGGAAGGCGGCGCGGCGGACGGCCTTGGCGAGGGCCGGGTCGGGGTGCGCGGCGGCCAGCGCGACCAGCACCTGCACGGTGCGCGGGTGGCCGACGGCGCGCACCTCGTCGAGCAGGGCCGGCACGGTCGGCTGCACGGCGGACTCCAAGTGGCGCACCAGCATGGGTGCCTCGCCGTGGTCGGCGACGGCGGCGGCGGTGTCCACCCACAGCCAGGTGGCCTCTTCCCGGGTGAGCACCTCGTGGGCGTCCTCGGGGTCGATGCCGTCGTGCTCGGCGAGCCACAGCAGGGCGTAGGGCCGCAGCGCCGGCTCGTCGGCCACGGAACGCACGTCCGCCTCGGCGGGTGCGCCGACCACGCGCAGCGCCTCGAAGGCGAGGCCGCGCAGCAGGGCGTCCTCGCCGCGGGCGGCGGCCAGCAGCTCGGTGACGGCGCTGCCCACGGGGCGGGCGGCGAGCCAGGCGCGGTATTCGGCGCGGGCGGCGTTGGGGCGCAGCTGGGCGCAGCCGCGGAGCATGTCCTCGGCGCCCTGCTCGATGTTCCCGGCGGGGCTCTGGGCGGCGACGCAGATCTGCTCCAGCTTGACCCAGACCGCCCAGCTGCCGAGCGGGGTCAGGGTGGCGTGTCCGTCGCCGCAGGTGAGCGCGCCGACGGAGGCGAGGGCGTGCAGGGCCCAGTCGAGGAGGGGCGCGAGGGGCGTGTCCTGCCAGCCGGGATCGAGCGCCGGGCCGGGCTGGGGGCCGTAGGGGATCTCGCAGCGCTCGGTGCGCAGTTCGGTGACCCGCTGCTCCAGAAGGTCCAGGAGCTGCTCCACCGGGACCGGGCCGGCGGACAACTGGAGGAAGGAGAGCACCTGTGGCATGGCCGAGACGACCTCGGCGACGGCGGCGGGCTCGTGGTGCGCGGGCTCGGGGTAGGCGAGCGACCATGCGTCGAAGAGGGCGACCCAGCCGCGCAGGACGGCGCTGTCGTCGCGGTCCCAGGCGCGCAGCCGCCAGCCGGGCCGGGCGCGGCCGCCGTGCACCTCCACCAGGCCGGCGAGGCGGGCGATGTCCCAGTCGGCGCGCACTTGAGCCGCGCTCAGGCCGAGGTCGGCCGCCGCGTGTTCGGCGGTCGCGTCGGAGAGGGTGGCCTTTCCGTCGGCGGTCACGCCGTCCCGGCCCACGCCGAGCGCGGTGTCGGCCCAGCGCGCGACGCGGGCCGCGGCGGCCAGACCGGAGCGCGCCATCCTGGCCAGTTCCGCGGGGGCCGGTGTGCCCTCCGGAGGACGGGGTGCGGCGCGCCGCGGGCGCCGCTGGTTCACTGCTGAGGGGGCGGCGGCCAGGGGTCGCGGGCGGACGAGTCGAAGCCTGGAGTCGCGCGGGATACGGGACGTCACGGGGGCAGTCTTCCGGTTGACGGTCCGAAAACCCAAACGGAATGTCACCGTGGCCGCTGAACAGGGCGGAAGTCCGGCTTCCACAGGCCCGCCCGGTGCCCGGGACAGGCCGGTTCCGCGGGCTCAAACGGAATCTCCGGGACCGGGGCCGGCAGGGGCTAGCCGCGGCTCACATCAAGGGGGTGAGGAAGCGGCGCAGCGCCTCCTCGTAGGCCGCCGGGTCGGCATTCCACATCGCTCCGTGCGGAGCGTCCCGGACCGTGTGCAGGGCGACGAGGCCGGGCAGGGCGCGGGCGAGGCCGCGGGAGAGGTCCCAGGGGGCCAGGGTGTCGCCCGGGCCGTGCAGGACGAGGGCCGGGACCGTGAGCCGGGCCGCGTCCGCCAGGCCGGCCGTGCGGTCGCCGTACAGGCCGGTGCGGCCCTGCGCGGCCCGTACGGCGAGCGGCAGCAGGGCGGCCGGTGTGCGGCGGGCCGCGGCGAGGGCGCGCAGCGTCGTCGTCCAGTCGAGGACGGGGGAGTCCAGGACCAGGCCGGAGACGCGCTCACGCACGCCCGAGTGCACGGCGGCGCGCAGCGCCATGGTGGCGCCGGTGGACCAGCCGTACAGGACGACCTGCCGGGCGCCCTGCCGCACGGCGTACCGGATCGCCGCGTCCAGGTCGCGCCACTCGGTCTCGCCCAGGTGGCTCAGGCCGTCCGGGGAGCGGGGGGCGCCGGGGTCGCCGCGGTAGGCGAGGGCGAGCACCGGGAAGCGCCGGCGGTGCAGGAAGTCCATGACGTTCAGGGTGAGTTCGCGGGTGGTGCCCAGGCCGTGCACCGCGATCACCCAGGTCTGCCGCACGCCGTGGACGAACCAGGCGGGCAGGGAGCCGAGTTCGCCGGGGATGCGGACCTCGGCGTGGTCCAGGCCGAGTGCGGTGCCCGGGTCGCCGACGTGCAGGTTGGGGGTGAACCACACCTTGTCGCCGGGCTGGAGGGTGCCGCGCGTGACGCGTTCCAGGCGCCGCACGACCGCGTCGGCGGAGTTCCCCGCGGTGCCCAGGACGGGTCCGACGACGGCGTGGGCGCCGGCGTCGGTGAGGCCGTAGGTGCCGGGGCGCGTCGAGGCGAGGTCGCGGGTGAGGGTGATCCGGTCCGGGGCCGTGGCGTGCACGGTGAGCCGGGGTTCGGTGGGCAGGGGCTTGCCCGGCGGCGCCTTGAGCGCGGCGTCGGCGGCCAGCCGGCCGGCGGCCACGCTGGCCGCGCCGGCTGCCAGGACGGCGGTGACGGCGGCGGCCGACGCTCTGACAGTGCGCACCCGTCCAGTGTCCCGGCGGACCGCGCCACCGGCCAGCGGGCGGACGGGGCGGGGTGACGCGGCGGGGCGGGGGCGGGGGCGGACGGGGTGGTTCACCGGGGTGCGCCGGGGCGCGCCGGGCCGGTCAGTCGCGCCGCCCGCGCCGTCCGCGTTGTCAGCGCTGTTCGCGCTGTTCGCGCTGTTCGCGCTGTCCGTACCCCCGCAGCCGCTCCCCCACGTCCGCCAGTTGCTCCGCCGTCAGCAGGGACGGCGACAGACCCGGGACCGCGGACGCCGTCAGCCACAGCCGGCACATCCACTCCAGCTGGGCCGTGCGGTCGTAGGCCTGCTCGAGGGTCGCGCCGTAGGTGACGGTGCCGTGGTTCTGCAGCAGGCAGCCGGAGCGGCCGGCGAGGGCCTGGAGCATGTTCCCGGCCAACTCCTCGGTGCCGTAAGCCGCATAAGGGGCAACCCGGACGGGGCCGCCGAGCGCGGCGGTCATGTAGTGGATCACCGGTAGTTCGGGGACGAGGGTGGAGACGGCCGTCGCGTGCACGGCGTGGGTGTGGACCACGGCGCGGGCCGCGGTCGTGCGGTAGACGGCGAGATGCATGGGCAGTTCACTGGTCGGCACCAGCGAGCCGAGCACCTGTCGGCCGTCGAGACCGACGCCGGTCACGTCGCCCGCGGTCAGCCGGTCGTACGGCACCCCCGAGGGCGTGACCAGCACGGTGTCCCCGACGCGCACCGAGACGTTGCCGGACGTGCCGACGACCAGCCCGTCGGCCACCGTGCGCCGGGCCGTGGCGACGAGGTCCTCCCAGGCGCGCGCCTCCTCGGCCCGCACCGGCCTGCCCGGCCCCTCCGGCCCGCCCTGCCCCTCCGGCACAGTCCGTTCTTCCGGCCCGGACCGCACACCCTCCCGGGCATCCCGTCCGTCCCGTCCGACCCGCCCGTCCGCTCGCCGCTCAGCCATGCGGCGATCCTGCCAGGACGCCCTCGGACCCGCCGCCGTTCCGGCCGGAGACACGGTCCGTGACCACGCGAAACCCAGCCGTCACCGCCAGCCGGGGCAGGCGGCACGGCGGAACCGTCGACCCCCTTTTTCAGACATCCTGCGGTCCGCCTCAGTTCATCTTCCGTTCACCCAGGTTACGTACGTTCGACGCGCCAATGACCTCGAACGATTGCCTGGGTAAATGGAAAACTTCTCGCTGATCCTCGCGATTGTGGTGGCTACCGCACTCGCGTTCGATTTCACGAACGGTTTCCACGACACCGCCAACGCGATGGCCACCACCATCTCGACCGGCGCACTCAAGCCCAAGGTCGCGGTGGCCATGTCCGCCGTGCTCAACCTTGTGGGCGCTTTCCTCTCCGTGGAGGTCGCCAACACGATCTCCAAGGGTCTCGTCGACGAGACCGGCATCCGTCCCGAGGTCATCTTCGCCGCCTTGGTCGGCGCGATCCTCTGGAACCTGCTGACCTGGCTGGTCGGGCTTCCGTCCAGTTCCTCGCACGCCCTGATGGGCGGCCTGATCGGCGCCACCGTCGCCTCGGCGGGCATGGGCGCGGTCCACGGCGATGTGCTGGTGACCAAGGTGCTGATCCCTGCGGTCGCCGCCCCGGTCGTCGCGGGAGTGGCGGCGATGCTCGCCACGCGGCTGTCCTACTCGCTCGGCCGGAAGGCCGACGGCAAGGCCGCCGACAAGGGCTACCGGGCCGGCCAGATCGCCTCCGCGGGCCTGGTCTCCCTGGCGCACGGCACGAACGACGCGCAGAAGACGATGGGCATCATCACCCTCGCCCTGGTCGCCGGCGGCGTCGTCGCCCCCGACTCCGACCCGCCCACCTGGGTCATCCTCTCCGCCGGTCTGGCCATCGCGCTCGGCACCTACATCGGCGGCTGGCGCATCATCCGCACGATGGGCAAGGGCCTGACCGACCTGCAGCCGCAGCAGGGCTTCGCCGCCCAGACCAGCGCGGCCACGGCCATCCTGGCCTCCTCCCACCTCGGCTTCTCCCTCTCCACCACGCACGTCGTCTCCGGTTCGGTGATGGGCGCAGGCCTCGGCCGCAAGGGCGGCTTGGTCCGCTGGTCGACCGCCACCCGGATGGTCGTCGCCTGGGTGCTGACGCTCCCGGCCGCCGCCCTGGTCGGCGCGCTCGCCGAGTCGGTCACCGGTCTCGGCGACTGGGGCACCGCGGTCGTCGCGGTCTTCCTGATCGCCTCCAGCGCCGCGATCTGGAAGATCTCCCGCCGGGAGGTCGTCGACCACAGCAACGTCAACCACGTCGAGGAGCCGGAGGGCGTGGTGACCGCGGCGATCGCCGCCGTGACGCCGCCCCCGGCGGGCCCGGTGGCCGAGGAGCTCACCGCCACGATCCCGTCACCGGCCGCCCCGGCCGCCGTTCCCGACCCGGCCACCCCCGCCACCCAGGCCGCCCCGCCGGCCGCCGCGGTCTGAGCCCCCGGCAGAAGGAAGAGAAGCAGCATGAAGATCGACTGGGCAGCCCTGGGCTCCGTCTTCGGCGTCAGCCTCGCGGTCACCGTGGCCCTGGTGGGCCTGTTCACCCTCGGCGTCATGGGCCTGTCGCGCCGCGAGCGGGCGGTGGCGCAGGGCGACTCGGCGGCCCTCGCGGTCACCGGCGCCTACGTGTGCTTCGCCGCCTGCGCGGCGGCGGTGGCGTACGGCATCAACCTGATCATGGCCAAGGGCTGAGCCCAAGGCTGAGCCGAGGGCCGGGCCAAAGACTGAGGACCCGCGGTCCGACTCTC
This sequence comes from Streptomyces sp. NPDC031340, assembly GCF_055569945.1. Taxonomy (NCBI): domain Bacteria; kingdom Bacillati; phylum Actinomycetota; class Actinomycetes; order Kitasatosporales; family Streptomycetaceae; genus Streptomyces; species Streptomyces sp. NPDC031340. Next base: position 138 of record NZ_JBVIIE010000036.1, on the reverse strand, counting down.
CCTGGTGGGGGGGGGGGGGGGGGGGGGGGGGGGGGGGGGGGGGGGGGGGGGGGTCTGGGAGGAAAAAACAGAGTCAGAAGGAAAGAACGGGGGGGGGGGGGGGAGGGAAAAAAAAAGGGAACCCCCCACAAGAGAGGA
>NZ_JBVIIE010000035.1:0-97568 GCF_055569945.1 Streptomyces sp. NPDC031340 | reverse complement strand
GCGGGGGGGCCGGCACCAGGCAAAAGAAGAGGGAGGGGGGGGGGGGGGGGGGGTCCCCCCCCCCCCCCTCGCCACCCCCCCCCCCCCCCCCCCCCCCCCCCCCCCCCCCCCCCCCCCCCAACCACCCCCCCCCCCCCCCCCCCCCCCCCCCCCCCCCCCCCGCCCAACCCCCCCCCCCCCCCCCCCCCCCCCCCGCCCCCCCTTCACGCGTGGTCGCCTGCTACGGGGCCGGGTTGACCGGATCCACCGGGTTGCCGGTCGTCGGCGTCTGCGACGGCGTCTGGGACGGCGTCTGCGTGGGCGTCTGCGACGGCGTCTGGGAGGGCGTCTGCGTGGGCGTCTGCGACGTCGGCGCCGCGCTCGTCGGCGTCTCGCTGGGCGTCTCGCTGGGCGTCTCGCTCGGCGTCTCGCTCGGCGTCGCGCTGACCGTCGGCTGGACCGCCGCGCCCTGCGTGGTCTCCAGGTCGAACTTCAGGCCGGTCTTGGAGACGCCGAAGGTGTACGTCGCCCAGATCTGTGCCGGGAAGCCGCCGCCGTTGACCCGGGGCAGGCCGCCCGCCTCGTACATCGAGACCTGCGCGCCGGTCTTGGCGTCCTCGCCGAACAGGCCGACCGAGGTGACCAGGTCGGGCGTGTAGCCGGTGAACCAGGCCGACCGGTTCTCGTCGGAGGTGCCGGTCTTGCCGGCGACCTTGCGCCCGTCGCGCTGGGCGTTGTCCCGCACCGACTTCTTGGCCGTACCGTCGTCGACCACGCCGGTGAGCACGGAGGTGACCGTGTCGGCGGCCTCCCGGCTGATGACCTGCGCGCCGATCGGGTCGGGCAGCTCGACGCTGTGGGTGCTGTGCTCGACGGCCTTGATGATGGTCGGGGTGACCTTCTTGCCGTGGTTGTCGAGGGTGGCGTAGACGCCGGCCATCTGCAGCGGGCTGGCGCCCATGGTGCCGAGGGTCTGCGCGGGCACCGCCTGCAGGTCGGTGGTGTCCATGCCGAGGTGGCCGGCGACCTGGAGCACCTTGTCCATGCCGACGTCGACGCCCATCTGTGCGAAGACCGAGTTGACGGACTTGTTCATCGCCGTCTGGACGGTGATGTCGCCGTAGTTCTGCTGGTCCTCGTTCTCGGGGGCGAACCCGACCTTGCTGCCGCCGTCGACGACCTGGCGGTTGCTGGTGCCGTCGTACAGGGTGTTCGCGCTGATCGTCTTGCCGTCCTGCGTCTCGGCGCCCTCGTCGAGGGCGGCGGCGAGGATCACCGGCTTGAACGTCGAGGCGGGCTGGTAGTCGGTGCGGGTGGCGTTGTTGCGGTAGTGCTCGTAGTAGTTCTTGCCGCCGTACATCGCGACCACCGCGCCGGTCTTCGGGTTCACGGACACGGCGCCGGCCTGGACGTTCCCGTCGACCTTGCGCTTCTTCTTGTCCAGCTTGCTGGTGAGCTGCGACTTGGCGGCCTCCTCCAGCGCCGCCTGCTTCTTCTTCTCGATGTTGAGGGTGACGGTCCAGCCGCCGGCGTTGACCATCGTCATGGCGTCGTTGGTGTTGTCGGCGGTGCCCTGGGCCACCAGCTGCCGGGCCAGCTGGGCGTTGGCCGCGTCGACCAGGTAGCCGACCTGGCCGCCCATGCCGGGCGCGGCCTTGGGCGCCTTCGGGATCGGGAACTTCATGTCCTGGCGCTTGGCCTTGTCCAGCCAGCCCTCCTCGACCATGTTGTCCAGGACGTAGTTCCAGCGGTTCCTGACCAGCTCCCTGCCGGTATCGGAGGCGACGGCCCAGTCGTACTGGCTCGGCGCCTGCAGCAGGGCGGCGAGGTAGGCGCCCTGCTGGACGGAGAGTTCCTCGGCGTCGACGCGGTAGTAGGCCTGCGCGGCGGCCTGGATGCCGTAGGCGCCGCGGCCGTAGTAGCTGGTGTTGATGTAGCCGGCGAGGATGTAGTCCTTGGACTTCTCGCGGTCCAGCTTCAGGGAGATGACCAGTTCCTTCAGCTTGCGCGTGATGGTCTGGTTCTGGGTCAGGTAGTAGTTCTTGACGTACTGCTGGGTGATCGTCGAGCCGCCCTGCGCGCCCTTGCCGGAGAGCGTGTTGAGCAGACCGCGGGCCGTGCCCCGGAAGTCGACGCCCGCGTCCTTGTAGAAGGTCTTGTTCTCGGCGGCGACAAAGGTGAGCTGGACCTTCTTGGGCACCTTCGCCAGGTCCACGATCTCGCGGTTGCGCTCACCGCTGCGGGTCATGAGGCTGCCGTCGCTGTACTTGTAGACGTTGCTCTGCAGCGTCGCGTCGGCGTTCCCCTTGGGGATGTCGATCATCATGTACAGCACGACGAAGCCGAGCATGCCGAGCAGGGTGAAGCCGAAGACCGTGCCGACGATCTTCTTCCAGGTGAACAGCCGGCGTATGAGGCTCCTGCCGTCGCCGTTCCTGTTCCCGCCCCTGCCTCTGCCCTCGCCCTGGCCCCTGGCCGCCCGGCGGGCCGCGGCGCGGCCTCCCGCGGCCGCCGGCGTCCCGGACGCGTCCGTGGACGCCGTCGTGCCGGACGAGCGCAGGGGCGTCGCGCGGCGGGCACCGCGCTGCCGCGCTCGTCTCTCTTCCGCTCGTCCCATTGGTCCGTTCCGCTCCGCTTCGCTCATGTGTGCTCGGTTGTCACACAGGTTCGCCGCACAGGTCAGCTCAGAAAGCTAACACCGTGAGATGAGGCAAAGGCCCGCCGATCCGGCGTTCCGCGGGCGTGAGAATCAGCACCCGCACCAACAGAGCCGACGTCCGGCGGACGCCGAGGGTTGCTTCCGGGTGGCAAAGTGCGACGCACGCGACAGTGCGGCACACCACGCGGCGCCCCCGGCCGCGACCACCGGCGGGGCTCTGTTCCAGAACCGTGACAATCGGCCGCCACCTGCACGGGTGCGCCGGTCGCCACCGGTCGGCGCACGCGACGTATACACACCGCGTATACACGGTACGTATAGTGCTCCCATGTCCATCGGTCACACACTCCTGGGACTCCTGGAGTCCGGGCCCCGCCACGGTTACGACCTCAAGCGGGCCTTCGACGAGAAGTTCGGTCACGACCGGCCGCTGCACTACGGCCAGGTCTACTCGACGATGTCCCGCCTGCTGAGGAACGGGCTCGTCGAAGTCGACGGCATCGAGCCGGGCGACGGACCCGAGCGGAAGCGGTACGCGATCACCGAGGCCGGCGTCACCGACGTCGAGCGGTGGCTGGCGACGCCGGAGAAGCCCGAGCCGTACCTGCAGTCGACCCTCTACACCAAGGTCGTCCTCGCACTGCTCACCCGGCGCGACGCCGCCGACATCCTCGACACCCAGCGGGCCGAGCACCTGCGCATGATGCGGGCGCTGACCGACCGCAAACGCAAGGGCGACCTGGCCGACCAGCTCATCTGCGACCACGCCCTGTTCCACCTGGAGGCCGACCTGCGCTGGCTGGAGCTCACCGCCGCGCGCCTGGACAAGCTCGCGCAGGCGGTGACCCCGTGAACCCCACGCCCTCTCCCCCGTCCGCGCCGGCCGGCTCCCTGCTGGTGGCCCGTGACCTGCACAAGGCCTACGGGCCGACGGTCGCCCTCGACGGCGCCGGCTTCTCCATCCACCCCGGCGAGGTCGTCGCCGTGATGGGCCCCTCCGGGTCCGGCAAGTCGACGCTGCTGCACTGCCTCGCCGGGATCGTCACCCCCGACTCGGGGTCGATCCTGTACGACGGGCGCGAGATGGCGACGATGAACGACGCCGAGCGCAGCCGGCTGCGGCGCTCGGAGTTCGGGTTCGTGTTCCAGTTCGGGCAGCTCGTGCCGGAGCTGACCTGCGTCGAGAACGTCGCCCTGCCGCTGCGGCTGAACGGCACACCCCGCAAGGAGGCCGAGCGGACCGCGCTGTCCTGGATGCGGCGCCTCGAGGTCGACGACCTCGGCCGGAAACGCCCCGGCGAGGTCTCCGGCGGCCAGGGGCAGCGCGTCGCGGTCGCCCGGGCGCTGGTCACCAGCCCCCGGATGGTGTTCGCCGACGAGCCGACCGGCGCGCTCGACTCGCTCAACGGCGAGCGCGTGATGGAACTGCTCACCGACGCCGCCCGCTCGGCCAACGCCGCCGTCGTGCTCGTCACGCACGAGGCACGGGTGGCCGCCTGGTCCGACCGCGAGATCGTGGTACGCGACGGCAGGTCCCGGGACATGGAGCACGCGGTATGAGCGTCCGGCGGTGGGCCGGGGATCTGGCCATGGGGGTCCGCTTCGCCTACGCCGGCGGACGTGAGGGCTGGACGCGCACCCTGCTGACGGCCGTCGGCGTCGGGCTCGGGGTGGCGCTGCTGCTGCTGACGACCGCGCTGCCGAACGCGCTGGCCGTACGGCACGACCGGGAGACCGCGCGCACGGACATCACCTTCAACCAGGATCCGCTGCCGAAGGCGGACGACACCCTGATCGTGGCGAACCTCGAATCGACCTTCCGGGACAAGGACATCCGGGGCCGGGAGCTCGAGCCCGAGGGGCCGCGGGCGCCGCTGCCTCCGGGGCTCGCGAGGTTCCCGGCGGCGGGCGAGATGTTCGTCTCCCCGGCGCTGAAGCGGCTGCTGGAGTCCGGCGAGGGCAAGCTGCTGCGCGAGCGGCTGCACGAGAAGATCGTCGGGACCATCGGCGAGAGCGGTCTGATCGGCTCGGCCGAACTCGCCTTCTACCGCGGCGGCCAGGGACTCGAGTCGAAGATCGACCATGGCCAGATCGCGCGGATCGACCGGTTCGGGGACCCGCACCCGAGCCCCGAGCGGTCCGACCCGGTGCTGATCCTGCTGATCCTGGTCGTGTTCGTGGTGCTGCTGATGCCGGTCGCGGTGTTCATCGCGGCGGCCGTGCGGTTCGGCGGCGAGCGGCGCGACCGGCGGCTCGCGGCGCTGCGACTGGTCGGTTCCGACAGCCGGATGACCCGGCGGATCGCGGCCGGGGAGGCAGTCGGGGGCGCGGTGCTCGGACTGGTCCTCGGGGCCGGCTTCTTCCTGATCTGCCGTCAGCTCGCCGGGTCCGTCGAGGTGTTCCGCATCAGCGTGTTCCCGAGCTACCTCAACCCCTCCCCCGGGCTGGCCCTGCTGGTCGCCGTCGCCGTCCCGGCGGCCGCCGTGCTGGTCACGCTGCTCGCGCTGCGCGGGGTGGTCATCGAACCGCTGGGCGTGGTCCGTACGGCGAAGCCCGCGCGCCGACGGCTGTGGTGGCGGCTGCTGCTGCCGCTGGCCGGCCTGGCGATGCTCTACCCGATGGTCGGGATGGGCCGGGACAACGGCGACTTCAACCAGTACCTGGTGATCGGCGGCGTCATGCTGCTCCTGGTCGGCGTCACCGCGCTGCTGCCGTGGGTCGTCGAAACGGCCGTCGCCCGGCTCGGCGGGGGCGGGGTGGCCTGGCAACTTGCGGTTCGCCGACTCCAGTTGAGCAGCGGCACGGCCGCCCGCATGGTCAACGGCATCGCGGTGGCGGTGGCCGGGGCGATCGCGCTGCAGATGCTGTTCGCCGGCATCGAGGGCGACTACACCAAGGACACCGGGTTCGACATGAAGCGGGCGCAGATGCAGGTGTCGGTGCCGAAGGAGGTGCCGCTCGACCGGGCGGCGGGGCAGTTGCGCGGGACTCAGGGGGTGCGCACGGCGTACGCGTACTCCGAGGGCTACGTCGGCGACCGGCGCAGCGATCCCCGCGCCGCCGCACGACTGACGGTCGGCGACTGCGCGGCGCTGCGCGAGCTGGCCGACCTGCCGTCCTGCCGTGACGGAGACGTCTTCGCCCTGCACGGCGCCGACGACGGGGACGCCCAGACGGCCGCGATGGCGAAGGGCTCCGGGACCGTGTACGTCGACCCGGGCTACCAGGACTCGACGAAGGGCGCGGAGATCCCCTGGAGCCTCCCGGCGACCCTGAAGCGGGCCGCGTCGCGCAAGGACATGACCGGATCCAAGCGGGACGGCTTCCTGGCCACGCCGAAGGCGGTGACCTCCCGGGCCGCGCCGGCCCTGACCGGGCAGGTCTACCTCGACCTCGACGAGTCCGTGCCCGACGTGCGCGACCGGGTGCGGAACACGGCGGCGGCCATCGATCCGCTGAGGGAGCCGATGATGTGGACCTCCACCCGGCAGTCGGACCGGTTCACCTCCATCCGCACCGGCCTGAACGTGGGCGCCGCCTGTGTGCTGGCGCTGATCGGCGCGAGCCTGCTGGTGTCGCAGCTGGAGCAGTTGCGGGAACGCCGGAAACTGCTGTCGTCCCTCGTCGCCTTCGGCACCCGGCGCCGCACCCTCAGCCTGTCGGTGCTGTGGCAGACGGCGATCCCGATCGGCCTGGGGCTGCTGCTGGCGGCCGCGGTCGGGCTGACGCTGGGCACGGTGCTGCTGCGGATGACGGGCACGACCGTGCGCGTGGACTGGGCGTCCGTGCTGTCGATGACCGGCGTCGGGGCGGGGGTCGTCCTGCTGGTGACCCTGCTGAGCCTGCCCCCGCTGCTCAGGCTGATGCGCCCGGACGGCCTGCGCACCGAGTAGCCCGCGCGCCGTTCCTCCCGCCCGGCCGCCCGGTGCGCCCCGCCGACGGGCCGGTGCGGGGCTCACCCGGCGATCCTCGGCCCCGCGGAGCTCACCCGGCGGAGCCGAGGACCCGTACCGGAAGCGGGCGCAGCGCCTGCCGCAGAGCGGCCGCCAGTTCGGTGTACTCGCCGCCGCGGGCGGCCCCGGTGCGCATGGCGAGGGCGACGCGGCGGGAGGGGGCGGGGTCGGCGAAGCAGGCGGTGAGGAGCCGGCTGCTGCGGGTGGTCTCCACCTTCAGCGCGGTGCGCGGCAGCAGGGTGCAGCCGAGCCCCCCGGCCACGAGCTGCACGAGGGTGGACAGCCCGGCCGCCGTGGTGGTGACCGGGGCGTCCTCGCGGCCCGCCTCGCGGCAGATGTCGAGCGCCTGGTCGCGCAGGCAGTGCCCCTCGTCCAGGAGCAGCAGGTTGAGCTCCTTCAGGGCCTCGCGCGGTATGCCGTCACGGCCGCCGAGCCAGTGGCTGGAGGGCGTGACGAGCACGAAGTCCTCGTCGAAAAGCGGCAGTTCGACGATGCCGGGCACGCCGAGGGGCACCGCGAGCAGCAGCAGGTCGAGGCGGCCGCCGGTCAGGCCCTCGAGGAGGCTGGCGGTCTGCTCCTCGTGGACCTGGAGGTCGAGGTCCGGGTACCGTTCGCGCACCAGATTCAGGACGGTGGGCAGCAGGTAGGGTGCCACGGTCGGGATCACACCGAGCCGCAGGGCTCCGGTGAACGGGGCCCGGACCGCCTCGGCCTCCTCCATGAGCGCGGCCACCTCGTCCAGCACCGCCCCGGCCCGCACCGCGAGCCGCTCCCCCGCGGGCGAGAGCAGCACCTTGCGGGTGGTGCGCTCCAGCAGCGTCACCCCGAGGATGTCCTCCAGCGCCGACACGGCGCCGGAGAGGGCGGGCTGGCTCATGCCGATCGCGGCGGCCGCGTCGCGGAAGTGCAGGTGCTCGGCGACCGCGGCGAAGGCGCGCAACTGCGCCAGAGTGGGCTGCCGCCGCCTGTTGCTCACCGTCACTGATAGCCACCTCCGATCAACACGACCGAGTGTAGCTATTTCCGTAATCAATGCACGGTGTGCCAACATCAGCAGCGTCCAACCCATGGGAAACGCTGCCAAAAGCGGCGTTTCTTCGCTGCAAGGAGAGCGCGTGCTCACTGTCGGTGACAAGTTCCCCGAGTTCGAACTGACCGCCTGCGTCTCGCTGGAGAAGGGCAAGGAGTTCGAGAAGATCGACCACAAGACCTACGAGGGCAAGTGGAAGGTGATCTTCGCCTGGCCCAAGGACTTCACCTTCGTGTGCCCGACCGAGATCGCCGCCTTCGGCAAGCTGAACGACGAGTTCGCCGACCGCGACGCCCAGGTCCTCGGCTTCTCCGGCGACTCGGAGTTCGTCCACCACGCCTGGCGCAAGGACCACGACGACCTGCGCGACCTGCCGTTCCCGATGATGGCGGACTCCAAGCACGAGCTCATGCGGGCGCTGGGCATCGAGGACGAGGAGGGCTTCGCCAAGCGTGCCGTCTTCGTCGTCGACCAGAACAACGAGATCCAGTTCTCCATGGTGACCGCCGGCTCCGTCGGCCGTAACCCCAAGGAGGTCCTGCGGGTCCTGGACGCCCTGCAGACCGACGAGCTGTGCCCGTGCAACTGGTCCAAGGGCGACGAGACGCTCGACCCGGTCAAGCTGCTGGCCGGGGAGTGACCTGAGATGTCCCTCGACTCCCTGAAGGCGGCCGTTCCGGACTACGCCAAGGACCTCAAGCTCAACCTGGGCTCGGTCATCGGCAACTCCGACCTGCCGGCGCAGCAGCTCTGGGGCACGGTGCTGGCGACCGCGATCGCCTCGCGCTCCCCGATCGTGCTGCGCGAGCTGGCGCCGGACGCGAAGGCCAACCTGTCGCCGGAGGCGTACACCGCCGCCAAGGCCGCCGCGGCCGTCATGGCGATGAACAACGTCTTCTACCGCACCCGCCACCTGCTCTCGGACCACGAGTACGAGAACCTGCGCGCGGGCCTGCGGATGAACGTCATCGGCAACCCCGGCGTCGACAAGGTCGACTTCGAGCTCTGGTCGTTCGCGGTGTCCGCGGTCAACGGCTGCGGCGCGTGCCTCGACTCGCACGAGCAGGTGCTGCGCAAGGCGGGCATCGGCCGTGAGGTCGTCCAGGAGGCGTTCAAGATCGCCTCGGTGGTCCAGGCGGTCGCCGCGACCCTGGACGCCGAAGCGGTGCTGTCCGAGTCCGCGTAACCCTGCGGACCGGCCGTCGTAAGAGGGCCCCGCTCACCCCTGGTGGGCGGGGCCTTCCGCGTCCCCGCCGCCGTCCCCGGCCGGCAGCGCCGTACTCCCGGCCGCCACGGCCGCTTCCTGGGGCACGGTGGCGGCCTGCCGCGGCTGGGCGCGCAGCACCACCTGTTCGCGCGCGTACGACCGCAGGTACCCGACCACCGTGTTCGTCACCGCCACCAGCGGTACGGCGACCACCGCGCCGCCGATGCCGGCCACCATGCCGCCCGCGGCCACCGACAGCACCACGGCCAGCGGGTGCACGCGCACCGCCCGGCCCAGGATGAACGGCTGGAGGATGTGCCCCTCGATCTGCTGCACCGCCAGCACGACGGCGAGCGTCATCACCGCCGTGAACACGCCCTGGGTGACCAGCGCGACCACCACCGCCAGCGCTCCGGAGGCCACGGCGCCGACCAGCGGGATGAAGGAGAACAGGAAGATGAACACGGCCAGCGGGACGGCCATCGGCACGTCGAGGAAGTAGATGCCCAGGCCGATGAAGATGGCGTCTATCAGCGCCACGAGCACCGTGCCGCGCACGTAGGCGGTCAGCGTGCGCCACGCCCGCGGTCCGGCGCCCGCGATGCCCGGCCGGGCCGCCGCCGGCACCAGCCGGAGCAGCCAGCGCCAGATGTTCTCGCCGTCGTAGAGCAGGAACAGCGTCGAGAAGAACGCCAGCAGGATGCCGGTCAGCGCCTCGACGACCACCGTCACGCCCTCGAGCCCGGCGGACGTTATCTGGTCGGTGTTGGCCCCGACCGCGTCCCGCAGGTTCTCGGCTATCTGGTTGACCTGCTTGTCGGTGACGTGGAAGGGGCTGTTGAGCAGCCACTTGCGCAACTCGTCGATGCCGTCCTGGATCTGGCTGGAGAGGTTGTCGATGTTCTCCATGACCTGCCAGGTCACGAACCACCCGATCAGCCCCATCACGACGAAGCCGAGGATCGCGGTCAGCGCGGTGGCCGGGCCGCGCGGCACCCCGTGCCGCCGCAGGCGGGCCACCGTGGGCTGCAGCAGCGCGGTGATGAGCACGGCGACCACGAAGGCCAGCACCACGAGCTGAACGGCGCTGATGATGCGCATCAGCACCCATACCGTGCCGGCCAGCACCAGCAGCCGCCAGCCGGCCTCGGCGGCGACGCGCACTCCCCACGGGACGGCCTGCGCGGGATCGGGGCGGGCCGCGACGACGGTCACGTGGTCGGGGAGCGGGGCCTGGTCCACGGCGGGCGTCTGTTCCTCCTCGGTCGACTCCCGCGCCACCTCGGCACGACGCTCGTCGAGCCGCTCACTCACCTCGGTCAGTCCGGCCCCGAGCCGGCCGAGCCACCCTGGCACTCGCGACATGATCCGTCCTCTTCCCCCGTCTGTCCCCATCACTCCCCCCTGGAGCCCCTGGAGCCGCCGTGTACGACCGTACAGGGCGAAAGCCCCTCCCCCTAGGACGGGGAGGGGCTGCGCGAGGTTGAGAGACGATGCCGCGGGCCTCGGCGGCTCAGTACCAGTGGTTGGCCTGCCAGAACGACCAGGCGTCGCACGGGCTGCCGTACCGGCTGTTCATGTAGTTCAGGCCCCACTTGATCTGGGTGGCCGGGTTGGTCTGCCAGTCGGCGCCGGCGGACGAGTACTTGGAGGCCGGCAGAGCCTGGAAGAGGCCGTAGGCGCCGGAGGACGCGTTGACGGCGTGGTAGTTCCAGCTGGACTCGTGGTCCACGATGTTGCTGAAGCACTGGAACTGGCCGCTCGGCACCATCTGCCGCGCCATCGCCTGTATTTCGGCGACGGAGTAGGAGCTCTGCACGGAGAAGGTGGAGGCGTCGCGGGTGGCGCTGCGGCTGGCCGCCGCCTTCGCCTCGGCGCGCTCCTTGGCTTCCTTGGCCGCCTTCTGGGCGGCCTCCTTCTTCGCGATCGCGGTCTCGGCGGCTGCCTTGCGGGCGGCCTCCTCGGCGTCCTTCTTGGCGGTGGCGTCGGCGGCGATGGCCTGCGCGTCGGCCTGCTGCGTCAGGGACGCGGTCTGCACCTGGGCCTGCTGACCCGCCGGGATGTCCGCGAGAAGCGTCGCGTCTGCTGCCGCCTCTGCGTCGTTGGTCTGTGCGGTGCTGCCCGAGGCAACGCCGACGACGCTTCCGACAGCGGTGACCGCGGTGGCCGAGGCCACTGCGAATCCCCGGACCGAGATCCGGCTCACACGGTTTCCTTCCAGCATCGCCCGCTTCGGTGACCCTGGCGGACGCAATCGTGCCCCTGACGCTGGCCTCCCAACTGCGGGGTCACGGGAGGCACGGGCCCGGTGGGCAACTCCCGCGAGGGGAGCGCCGCGTGGTGCTCGGGCGGCATACGACGACGCTATGGAGTTGGCGGTGGTGCTTCGGTTGTGCCGTACTTCCCCGGGCGCCCGAAGGGCCTGGGGGCACCCACAGGGGGTACAGGTACAGGTGTGTCGTATGCGGGGCCTGACAGGAGTGAGACTCTGCCGCAAGCGGACGCCGGGTGGCAATTCCGAGTTGCGTGTGAAAGCTCACATCCGTTTTCACCCTGGGTATTTCAAGGAACCGCCACACGCGAAGGCGCCGCCCGGCTAGGCTCTCGACCTTTGCCGGGCGGCGCCGACTGACGCGCAATCAGCCCTTATCGGTTGTCGATCATCAGACCCGTCAGATCCATCAGATCAGTCAGATCTGCTGAATTGTGCAGATCACCGTCGAATCGACCGAATGGGTCGAATCGGTTGGATCGACTGGATCGGTTGGATCGACTGGATCGGCTGGATCGACTGGATCGACTGGATCGACTGGATCGACTGGATCGGTCGATATTGATCAGATCCGTCAGATCTGCCCGTCCTCCAGCATTTCGGTCACAAGGGCCGCGATCTGGGACCTCTCGGACCGCGTCAGCGTGACATGCGCGAACAGCGGATGCCCCTTCAGCTTCTCCACGACGGCGACCACACCGTCGTAGCGGCCCACCCGCAGGTTGTCCCGCTGCGCCACGTCGTGGGTCAGGACGACCCGCGAGTTGGCGCCGATGCGGGACAGGACGGTCAGCAGGACGTTCCGCTCCAGCGACTGGGCCTCGTCCACGATCACGAACGCGTCGTGCAGGGAGCGTCCACGGATGTGGGTCAGCGGGAGGACCTCCAGCATCCCGCGCGCGGTGACCTCTTCTATGACCTCGCGGCTGGTGACCGCCGAGAGCGTGTCGAAGACCGCCTGCGCCCAGGGGCTCATCTTCTCGGCCTCGCTGCCGGGCAGGTAGCCCAGTTCCTGACCGCCCACCGCGTACAGCGGACGGAAGACCATCACCTTCTGGTGCTGGCGCCGCTCCAGCACGGCCTCCAGGCCGGCGCACAGCGCGAGCGCCGACTTGCCGGTGCCGGCCCGGCCGCCCATCGACACGATCCCGACGTCCGGGTCGAGCAGCAGGTCCAGCGCGATGCGCTGTTCGGCGCTGCGGCCCTTGATGCCGAACGCCTCCCGGTCGCCGCGCACCAGGCGGACGTTACCGTCGGGAGCGACCCGGCCGAGGGCCTTGCCGCGCTCCGACTGGATCGTCAGGCCCGTGTGCACCGGAAGGTCGGCGGCCTCGGGGACGTATACGTGGCCCTCCTCGAAGAGGATGTCCACCTGGTCGCCGGGCAGCGTCAGTTCGGACATCCCGGTCCAGCCGGAGGAGTCGGTGATGGCGAGTTCGGCCCGGTACTCCTCCGCGAGGAGCCCCACCGACGACGCCTTGATCCTCAGGGGCAGGTCCTTCGACACGACGGTGACGTCGAACCCCTCGGCCTGCAGGTTGCGGGCGACCGCGAGGATGCGGGAGTCGTTGTCCCCCAGGCGGTAGCCGCTGGGCAGCACGCTGGGGTCCGAGTGGTTGAGCTCGACACGCACGGTTCCGCCGAGTTCCCCGATCGGTATGGGGGCGTCGAGGCGGCCGTACCTGACCCGGTAGTCGTCGAGCAGGCGCAGCGCCTGCCGGGCGAAGTAGCCGAGTTCGGGATGGTGCCGCTTCGCCTCCAGCTCCGTGACCACCACGATGGGGAGCACGACCTCGTGCTCGTCGAAGCGGGTCAGGGCGTTCGGGTCGGCCAGCAGGACGCTGGTGTCGAGAACATAGGTGCGCCGGTCGGGCTTGTGGCGCTTTGTGCTGGTCACCACGGAAGGACGTACCCCCTCGGATGAGGTCGGGGAGCGACGAGAAGGAGCTGGACCGGTCGACGGCCGCGTTGCACAACGGGCCGAGAACCGGCCCTCCGCCACTGCGTCCGTGCTGTGACCGCACGATCGGGCTGGTGCAAAGGGCCTCCCGGGCGGACGGCCCCGAGCCGTCCGCTGAGATCCGACACCCGTGGTTCGGGCGTCGACCTGCTTGCCTTATGCCCTCGATTTCACGCCGCCATGCCACGCCGCGCCACGGCGCCCTGGTGAACTCCTCGTTACTTCCGCCCCAAGAGCGGTATTACCGGGCTCCTCCGCGCAGCCTGCGCGAAGTCTGTGCGGAGCCTGTGGGCAGCGCCCGAAGAACCCGTGTTTCAGCCGCCGTAACGGCGGTGGCGCATCGCGTAGTCGCGCAGCGCGCGCAGGAAGTCGACCTTGCGGAAGGCCGGCCAGAAGACTTCGCAGAAGTAGTACTCCGAATGGGCGGTCTGCCACAGCATGAATCCGGACAGCCGCTGCTCGCCGCTGGTGCGGATCACCAGGTCGGGGTCGGGCTGCGCGCGGGTGTAGAGGTGGCGGCCGATCATGTCGACGTCGACGGCCTCGGCGAGCTCCTCCATCGGAGTGCCCTGCTCCGCCGCTTTGAGGATCATCGAGCGCACGGCGTCGGCGATCTCCTGGCGGCCGCCGTAGCCGATGGCGACGTTGACCAGTATCCCGTCGACGTTCGCGGTGGCCTCCTCGGCCTCCTTCAGGGTGCGCTGCATCCCCGACGGCAGCAGGTCCAGCGCGCCGACGTGGTGCACGCGCCAGCGGCCGTCGGCGGCGAGGGAGCGGACGGTGTCCTCGATGATGCCGAGGAGGGGGACGAGTTCCTCCTCCGGCCGGCCGAAGTTGTCGGTGGAGAACAGCCAGAGGGTGACGACCTCGACGTCCGTCTCGGCACACCAGCCGAGGAACTCCTCGATCTTGTCGGCACCGGCCTGGTGCCCCTGGGCGGTGGTGGAACCCGCGGCCTTCGCCCAGCGCCGGTTGCCGTCCATGATGACGCCGATGTGCTTGGGCACCTGGGCGTGGTCCAGGTGGCCTTCCACCCGGCGTGCGTAGACCCTGACCAGCAGGCCGCGCAGCTTGTCGCGCAGGTTCACGTGATTGTCAGCCCCTCCGTACTGATCGGACAGGCACGGCCCGGGCTCGGCGCTCGGCCGAGGGCGGGCCCTGTCCGCTGGCGGTCCGGGGGCTCCGCAGGGCGGTCCCCGGAGGCGAAGCCTACCCCCGCCGCGCCGGGGCTCCGCCCACGGGTACGGGGCCGGAGGGCCCGTGCGGCACGGCCTGTTGGGGCACGCGGGGGCCGTCCACCGACGTCACGGCGGGGTGACGGGGTCTGGCACGGCGGGGTGGCGAGGTCCGTGACAGCCGTCCGGGACATCCGACCGGCGGGGTCCGGGACGGGCGACCGGCGGGGTCCGTGACGGGCGGGTGGCGTCAGGTGCTCGCCGTCGTCCGTCGGGGCAGAAAAAACGGGCCGGTCCGTGGGGGGGAGACGGACCGGCCCGAGGGGGGGCTTCCACCATAACCCTTCGTAAGTGCTCCTGCGTGCATCGGCGGCCCACAATTACTCTCCGAATTCGCGCGGCGACGCCACGATGTCCGCGCGGTGGATCACCGCAAGGGCGCACGGCACCCCCATCCAGGCCGCTCACCAGGGAAGATTCGGCGGGATCAGTGGGGGACGCGGGCGGAATCCTCAGGATTGCCGCGCTCCGGGTGCCGTACGACGACTCGCCCCGGCGTCCCTCCGGCGGGTGAACGTCCGCTTGCGACCCCACCGCATCGAGGTCGCCGGCCGAGGAACACGGCACCGCGCAGCCCCCTCCACTGCGCGGTGCCGCCCGCGCAGCTTTGCTGGCGCGAATTACCTTGGCCTGAACTTACGTGAAGCACGGGGACGGAGGCGAGCCGCCGACGATAACAATGCGATCAACGCGCGTAGCCTATGGAAACATGGGCGCGATACGCCCGTAATGCCCGATTCTTTGGGCGGTCCGTCTGTCCGTCTGACCGTCTGACCGTTCCCCAGTCTCAGCCCCGGCCCAGCGGCTTCCGGGCCTCGATGAGGTGCCGGGTGCTGTGGGCGACGAAGGGGCCGTCGGACTCGATCCGCCGGTGCAGGGTGCGAAGCCGCGGCGCGTACGCCTCGACGGTGAAGCCGGGGACCATCCAGATCACCTTGCGCAGGAAGTGGACGACGGCGGCGATGTCGTGGAACTCCATGCGCAGCCGTTCGGCACGCAGGTCGACGACCTCCAGTCCGGCGGCCTCGGCCCCGGCGCGCTCGCGGTCGGGGTGGCGGGCGTTGCGGGAGGCGTCCGGCTGGGGCCCGAGGAAGTACTCGACGAGTTCGACGGCGCTGGCGGGCCCGACGTGCTGGGCGAAGTAGCTGCCGCCGGGCTCCAGGACACGGGCGATCTCCGCCCAGTGCGGCGTCACCGGGTGACGGCTGCTGACGAGGTCGAAGGCGCCGTCCGCGAAAGGCAGCGGCGCTTCCTCGGGTGCGGCGACGACCACGGTGCCGCGCGGCCGGAGCAGGGCGGCGGCCTTCGCCAGGTTCGGCGGCCAGCCTTCGGTGGCGGCCGTGAGCACCGGCGTTCTCCCGGCCCGGCCGAGGGCGAAGTCCAGTACCTCCCCTCCCCCGGTCTGCAGGTCCAGCACGGCGGTGGCCCGCGCGAGCCGCACGGCCAGCGACACGGCATACCCCCAGGAGGGCCGCTCCTCCGTGGCCCGCCCCTCGAACCAGGAGAAGTCCCAGCCCTCCGTGGGCACGGAGACGCCCTCGGCGACGAGGTCGTCGAAGGCACGGGAACGGTCGAAGGCGCGGGAAGGGTCGTCGGCCATGAGGCGATGGTCGCAGGACCGGGCGCGCGGGCGCCGCCGATTTTTCCCAGCCCCGACGTACCGTCATCCGGTCCGTCTCGTCCGTCGCGTCGGCTGTACGCGTCGGCGTCGGGCTAGGGCAGCACGAGCGGCCGGACCTCCTCCGCCACGAACCGGACGAAGCCCTCGGGATCGGGTTCGTCGCCCGTCGGCTGGAGGATCACCCGGTCGGCCCCGGCGTCGGCGAGCCGCTGAACGGCTTCCGCGACGGCGCCGGCGTCTCCGGCGGCGCCAAGACCCGGCACGGACTGCAGTCCCTCGGCGACGAGTTCGGCGTGCAGGCGCTCGGCGGCGCCGGGCCCGGTGGCGGCGAGCAGATAGACGACGACCTCGTGCGGATCCGCCTGCCGCCCCGCCGACTCGCGCCCCTCCTCGATGAGCCGGCGGGCGTGGCGCACCCCGTCGGGCGAGGTGGACGCGGTCAGGAGGGTGCCGTCCGCGGCCTCGCCGGTGAGCCGCAGGGAACGTGGCCCGGTGGCGCCGGCCAGGACGGGTACGGGACCGGCGGGCGGCCAGTCGAGCGCGACGTCGTCGAGGTTGACGTACCGTCCACTGTGGGTGACCCGTTCTCCGCGCAGCAGGGCACGCAGGGCGAGGAGATACTCCCGCAGCAGGGTGACGGGCGACTCCGCTCTGGCGCCCACCTGCCCCATCCAGTCCTGCACTCCGTGTCCGACGGCGAGGACGGGGCGTCCGGGGAACATCCGGTGCAGGGTCGCGGCCTCCATCGCGGTGAGGGCGACGTTCCGCAGCGGCACGGGCAGCAGACCGACCCCGATGCGCACCCGCTCGGTCCAGGCAAGGGCCGCGGCGGCCGCGGAGATGCCGCCTTCCAGGAAGCAGTCCTCCCACAGCCAGAGTTCCTCGAGCCCGCCGGCGTCCGCGACACGAGCGACGTCACGGAGTCTTTCGGGAGGCAGTTGGGGCCGGAAGACGGCGCCGAGTCCAGTCATGCGCCCTTCCTACCCGGGCGGTGGGACGCGGGCAACGTGTTTATGATCCGCCGCTGCCTGCGAGGTCGTGGCGTTCGTAGTGCAGGAGGACGACGCCGTTGCCGAAGGTGCGGCTCTCCACGAGCCGGAGGTCGGCGCCGATCTCGCCGGCCTGCGGGAAGAGGCGCCTGCCCTGCCCGAGGAGCACGGGATGGACGTAGACCCGGTACTCGTCCACCAGCCCCATCCGCATGAACTCCGCGGCAACCTCCGCCCCGCCCAGCCCGAGATCCCCGCCGGTCCGCTCCTTCAGCGCCCTGACCTCGCCGGGCACCACGTCCCGCATGACGACGGTGTTCCACTCGCCCGTCTCCACCGTCCGCGAGTACACGATCTTCGGCATCTCCCGCCAGATCCCGGCGAACTCGACGATCGCCGCGGGGGCGTCCGGTTCGGCGTCGGCAGTGGGCCAGTACCCGGCCATCAGCTCATAGGTACGCCGCCCGCTGAGCAGCCCCCCGAACCGCCGGACGGTGTCGTTGAGATGCCGGTGCAACTCGTCGTCGACGCGGTGCCAGGAGATGTCGTGCCCGGGCCCCTCGAAGTATCCGTCGAGAGAGACGGACATCATCAACACGATCTTCCTCATCACTCGCCTCCCCGGCGGTGGGCCGAGCTGCTGTCGTCGTCCGCGTGCGCTCCAAGGCAGCAAAGCACGGCTCCGGTCTTCAGGAACAGCTGAACCGGCCGGAGGACCGGACCGAGATCCGTCAACAACTGCTGCCGGGCCGTGGCGTCAGGCAGCACGGCTGGCGGGGCAGCCGGAGTCTTGCCCTGCTTGACGCCCTGTGTCAGCGGTTGACGGCCTGGATCTCCTGGACGACGACGTCCTGCGTCGCGCCGAAGGTGCCGTCCGGGAGGTCGCCGCCCGCGCCGCCGGAACCCGTCCAGTGGATCTTCCAGGTGACGGTGGCCTTCAGCGGGTAGGAGCCGTCGCCCGAGGAGCGCAGGTACCTCACCCCGCAGGGCGGTGTCTCGTCGGCCTTGCCCTTGGCGTACGGCTCGCCGATGCGGCCGCCGCGAATCTCGCACACGCCGGAGGCCGGGAAGGTGACGGCGTCCTCCGTGCCCGGGTCGATCTTCACGGAGACCGGCTCGGCGGTGGTCGTGGCGAAGATGCCGAGCAACGGAACGCTCGCGGTCACGGACACCGGCTTGAACTTCGCCGCGTCCAGCCACGCCCACGTCGGCAGGTTCACCTTCGTGGTGTTCTCCGGGGCCAGGTCCACCTCCGTGGAAGCGACACGGACCTCCGCGTAGGCGAGCTGCGCGAGGACTTCCGGAGTCACCGCCTGGGGAATGTCGGCCGGCGGGTCGTCGTTGTCGTCCACCCAGAAGATGGGCTTGGTGCAGTCGAGCGACGCGAGGTCGCCCTCACGGCCGGGCGTGACGTAGGAGTCCCACCAATAGCCCTTGCCGGCTTTCTCCTTGTTGAAGTCCTTGTAGGGATGCCCCTCAACGTAGTGGTCACGCTGTTTCGCATCCCACTCGTAGCCCGTCGACCCGGCCTCCCAGATCGGCTTCAGGTACGCCTCGAGTTGCTCCGGCGTGTACTTCGGCGCGTAGTAGCAAGCGGGCGGGGTCCAGTTCGTCGCGGAGGCCACCGGCCCTGCCGACTGCCCCGAGCCGTTCTTGGAACGATCGAAGACGACGGCGCCTGCCGTAGCCGAAAGGTTGCCCTTGCCGTCGCTGCCACCGGCTGCGGTGGTGCCGGAGCCGCCATTGGTGCTGCCGCCGTGTCCGTAACCTGCAAAAGCTTCAGTGGGACATGCCAATAGCGCGGCCGTTGCAACAACGGCGACGAGCGCGGGGTTCCGACGATTCAGGACTGGCATGCGACACTTCCCCGTTGTGATGTCAGGGTCTCCGTGATCCAGACGCCGTCCTTGTTGACCCTGAGGCGACTGCTGTACAGCACGTAGTTGTCCTTCGACTGTGGGGTCACCTCCGTCTTGCCGGTCTTGAGACTCTTGTTGTACGCCTTGTTCTGGTCTTCGCAGTAGACGAAGCCTGCTGTTCCGTCGCCGTTGACTTTGACTTTTGAGTTGAAATAGCGTTTGGCGCCAGTAATACGGTCCTTGTAGTCCACAAACTCCTGGATGAATTTCTGACTCCCGACTGCAGCCTCACCCTGGGAGTAATAGCGGTACGCCTTGCTGAGAGGATCCTGCTTGGCGATGGCCATGTCGACGGCCTTGATGAACTGCTCGGTATCGGCCAGGACAGCGTCCTTGTCCTTGTCACCCGTCTTCGGCCAGTCGAAGGTGTACGTCAGGTCTGACGGGAGTTCGATCTTCGGGCGACCGGACGTCGCGGACGGCGAATCTGAGGGCGACGTCGATGCCTTCCCGCCCGTGTCGGCTCCGGCGATCTTGTCGTTGGCTTTGTTCTTGGAGCTGTCGTCGCTCCCGCACGCGGACAAGGACAGGGCCGCTGCGGCGGTCAGAGCGATCGCTGCGAGCAGGGTTGGGCGGCGGTTCACAGTCGGCTCCCGGTCAGGCGAGGCTTCTCTCGAGCGAACCAACGCTATCGGCGGGCAAGAAGTGACACCAGCGTGAGGCTTGTCAACCGATGGAGCGTATGAGAGTAAATCGGCGGTTCGCACGCCCACTTGAGCAGTAACGGTTCCGTAACACGCCGTGCGGCGCCGATGGGGAGGTGAGCGTTCCGTTCACGAACCCGCAAAGGGCTTCACGTCGCAGGAGGGCATGGGTTCGTGGGCCTGCGTGGGGCCTACGTCGTGCGGATAGGTTCGGTTGGCGGACGGGATTGCGGCAACGGGAGGGGCCTGGGCATGGGGCGGCGTTGGCGGGACGGGCGGGGCAGGCTGGTCGTGCAACGGGAGGGCGGCACGGGTGCCTCGCTCGCCGTGCCTCTGGAGATCGCCACCTCCTATCGGGCCCGTACCAAGGGGTTGTTGGGGCGGGACTCCGTGGACGGGGCGATCCTGCTCTCGCCGGCCAGTGGCGTGCACACCTTCCGCATGCGTATCCCCATCGACGTCGCCTACCTGGACCGCCGCCTGCGGGTCATCGCCGTGCGCACCATGAGGCCGGGGCGGTTGGGGTTGCCCCGGCTGCGTTCACGGCACGTGCTGGAGGCCGGGGCCGGGGTGATGGCGGGTTGGGGGCTCCGGGTCGGTGTGCGGGTCGAGGTGGAGGAGGGAGCGGTGTGAGGCGCGTGGTGGGAGGCGGGGTGTCAACCGGCCGGCTGCTCGTCGTCGGTGGGCCAGGGGGTGTGGCTCGGGTGTCTGTGTCGCCACCAGCGTTCGGGGGGCTCGGTGGACGTGGTGGGGGCGGTGCGGTCCCGGAAGGTTCGGTCCAGGCGCGTCAGTGCTGAGCGCACGGCGTCCGCGTGTGCCTCGTCGATCTGGGGTAGCAGTCGGCCCAGTTCGTCCCGGGCCTCCAGATCCCTTTGGAAGAGGTCCTCGCGGTAATGCCCGGAGGGGCCCCAGTCGGCCTCGATGCGGCGGACCAGCCTCTCCCACACCCGCAGGCTGTAGTGGACACGGCCTTCCACGCTCGCCGCCGTACCCCTCGGGTAACGGGTGAGAGCGGCGTCGGCCACGGGTGTCGGGATGGGCTCCCTGTCCAGCACTTCCGGCAGGAACTCGACCCTCGCGCCTGGCAGGTCCGGCACCGGTTCCTCCGTCACGTCGACCCGGTACGCCGGGCCGGCGGCGGACTCGGTGTCGACGGCCTCCAGGCGGCAGCGGACCGCGCGTCCGTCCGGTACGGCGACCCAGTACGCGCTCGGCAGATCGAGGTCCGCGGGGTCGGCCGGGTACAGGACTGAGCCGTCCAGGCCGGCCGCGAGGCCGTGCGCCAGCCGCGGCTCCGTCAGGTCTCCGGCTGCCTCGTCGGCCACGGTGATGTCCAGTTCGAACGTGAGGTCGCCCGGTGGCAGCCGGCGGTAGGTGCACAGCACAGGAGCCTCCCAGTGCCGTCCTTCCTGGTCACCGTCCGCGTCGGCCACGTCGACCGACCCCTCCGGGAGGCCCAGCAGGTCCGCCAGGGCTCGCCGGAGACGCGCCGGGTCGCCTCCGCCGACGGTGAAGAGGTTGGCGATCATTTGTACGTCCCGTCGTAGATCTCCTTGGCCTTCTGGACCTTCGCGGGATTGTTGACGAACTTGGGGTCGCGCTGCAATTGCTGGGACTTGCTCAGGTCGCCCTTGTTCCGGGCGATCTCCTTCAGCGCGGCGTACTCGATGCGGTCCAGTTCGGCCAGGCCGGGACCGGACTTGGGGAAGACCGTGCCGTTGCCCTCCACCTCGTACGTACGGCCGTTGATCTCATACGTGTTGCCGTCGGCCGACAGGGTGGCGCGGCCGTCGGCGATGCCCTCGATGTCGGAGCGGACCAGGTCCTCGTTGCCCCGCAGGATGATGGTGTTGCGCTCCTTGACCTGACCGCCCGCCGCTCCGCTGACGGTGTGACGCTTGTTCGGGAACTTGAGGGTCTTCCCGCGGGCCGGGCCGGCGATGTCGTCCCGCGCCTTCCACTCGTTCGCCGGCCTGTTCTTCCCCGCGGCGTCCTCGGCGGCCTGCTCGGCCTCGTCGGCCTGCTTGCGGGCCTCCTGTGCCTGCTGCTTGGCCTCCTCGTCGCAGCCTTCCTCGGCGAGGACGACGTACGGGGAGTCCGCGCGGCCGGAGGCGAGCACCGTCGTGCCGGTGCCGGGTCCGCCGCCCGCGTACGGGACCCTGCGGGCCGGTGCGGCGATGGTGCAACCGGACTCGCGTGCCTTGCGCTCGGCCTCGTCCGCGGCCTCGTCGGCCTTCTTCGCCGCCTTCTCGGCGCCCTCGACGTCGCCCGCCTTCGCGGCGCGCTTCGCGTCCTCCGCCGCCTCGCCCGCCTTCTCCGCGAGCCTGCCCAGCTTGCCGAGTTTGCCGAGCACTCCGACCTTCTCGGCGACCTTGCCGATGTCGTAACCGGGGATGAAGAGGGAGCCGACGTTCCAGATGACGGTCGTGACGGCGCGGGTCTTGTTGCCCTTGTTCCACTGGTCGGCCACGTCATCGCCGATGAACATGTCGTACAGGACCGTGCCGCCGGTCTTCAGGGACGCGCCGCCCCAGTCCCAGAGAGCGCCGAGGTAGTCGCCCCTGGACCACTTGCCGGAGGCGCCCCCGGAGTTCTTCAGCCAGTCGTCGCCGAGCTGCTTGCCGTAGTCGGCGAGGCCGCTGAGGGTGTCGCCGGGGTGGCTGACCATGTCCCAGATGCCGGTGAGGTCGCCCCAGACGCCGTCGACGAAAAGGCCCTGGCCGACCTGTTTGACCTGGTCACCGGCGCAGCTCAGGAAGGCGCCGAAGCCGGAGAAGCAGCCGTCGTCCTTCTTCTTGTCATCGGGCTTCTTGTCGTCGGGGTTCTTGTCGTCGTCGGGGTTCTTCTCGTCGTCGGTTCGTTGGTCGGCGTTGCCGCCGTTGCCGTTTGCGGCGCCGTCGTCCGCGGGGGCGTCGTCTCCGGTGCCGGCCGTGGTGCCGGTGGTGCCTGCGTCGGTGCCTTCCGTGGTGCCGCCGGTGGTCTTCCGCGGGTCGCCGCTGTCGTCCCCCGCCCGGACGTCCGTGCCGCCGCCGTCGGAGGGGGCCGGGCAGGCCGAGCCCGTGACCTCGCAGACCTTCGCGCGGATGCCGCCGTAGATCTGCGTGCCGAGGCCGCTGACCAGCAGCGCGACGATGATCGCGGCGACGATGGCAACGAGACCGGCGTACTCCGCCGACGTCTGCCCCTCGTCGCGACGCCAGCGGATCATGCGGGCCAGGGAGAAGGGGCGGCGTTCGGCACGCTCCAGACCGGGGGTCTCGTACCACCGGCGGGTCTCCCCGCGGAGCAGGAAGATGAGGGCGAGCACCGGCAGGAGGAGCTGCGTGCCGCCGCGGGCCGATCCGGCGACGAGGTTCGCGAGGCCGGTGAGGATCAGCCAGATCTGTACGGCGATCAGTCCGCGCCAGATCCGCAGTCCGCCCTCCCAGCTGCGCCGGGCCAGCCACCAGCCGAGCGCGCCGGGCGCGGCGGCGTAGAGGAGCAGCGCCAGGACGCCGCCGTCGAAGGCGTCGTAGGAGGTCGCGGTGAGCAGCAGGCCCAGACCGCCGACGATCGTGATCGCGAACAGGACGTTGACGATGACGAGGGCCGCCGACAACGGTGCGGGCATGCTCCGGCGCCCGCTCCCCGGCTCCCCCGACGGCCACACGGCCGCCCCGCCCTCCGGTGTTCCCCCGATCGACGACATGCCCTCCCCCTCGTCAACTCCACCGGTTCGGGGGTGTGTTCACACACTCATGGGCAGCGTCCGCGTCATCCGGATCCCCGCCGCTCCCCCGCGCCGGTCCACGACATGGGTCGACGGTAGGGAGGGGACGGCTGGGCCGCATGGGCCCGTGGGCCCAAATCGGCGCCCAATGACGCCGCGTCGGCCACGCGGGCGTCGTCGTCCAGGTCGTGGGTGTGACTGTTGATCCGGCGGATACCTGCACGTCATGGGCTGGCTGGCTGAGGTGTACGAGACGGACCGCCGCGTGACGCAGGGGCTGGCGGCGCGGGTCTCGTCCCGGTTGCACAAGGTGCTGTCCGCGGTGGAGGAGACGGCGGAGAGCAGCAAACTGTGGTGCGGCGCGGCCGCCGTGATGGCGTGGTCGGGCGGCCTGCGCGGGCGGAAGGCCGCGGCCGCCGGTCTGGCGGCCATGGCCGTGGCGCAACTGGCCTGCAACGGCGTGGGGAAGCAGCTGACCGGGCGTCCCCGGCCGCCGAAGGACTGGGTACCGCACGACGAGGTTGACGACCGTCCCGACTCGTCGTCGTTCCCGTCCGGGCACACCGCGGCGGCGGTCGCCTTCACCGCGGCGGTCGCTCCGTCGTGGCCGGCGGCCGGCGGCCTGTGCGCGGTGCCGGCCGCGTTGGTGGCCGTGCAACGGGTGCAGAGCGGCGCCCACTATCCCAGTGACGTCGTCAGCGGGGCCGCCGTAGGGCTGCTCGGCGCCTGGCTCGTGCGGGCTGCGCCCGGACTGCTGTTGCGGTACCTGCGGTGGCGGTAGCGGGGGCCGGACTGGGTACTCGCGCCCCCGGCACATCGGACGGCCGGGCACCGGCCCGGCCCCGCCGTCAGGACCAGGACGCGACCAGGGCAGGGCAGGGCAGGGCAGGCAAAGACAGGGCAGAGCAGGAAGACGGGAGGTGATCGTCGTGTCGAGTACGCAACCGCACTCCGTCCCCCGCGGCGGGGAGCCGGACGGTTCCGGCGCGGAACCGGTCAGCGAACTGGTGCAGCGGGCGTCGCACCAGCTGACCGAGCTGATGCGCGGAGAACTGAGGCTGGCGCAGGCGGAGATGAAGGAGAAGGGCAAGCGGTACGGGAAGGGCTGCGGGCTGTTCGGCGGCGCCGGCATAGTCGGCTTCCTGACCCTGCAGGCCCTCGTGGCCACCGCCATCGCCGCGCTCGCGGTGCCGTTGCCGGTGTGGGCCGCGGCGCTGATCGTCACGGCTGTGCTGGGGCTGATCACCGGGCTCATGGCACTGAGCGGGAAGAAGCAGATCCGCGAAGGCGCGCCACCGACCCCTGAACAAACCATCGCCGGCGTGAAGTCCGACATGACCGAGATCAAGGAGCGTGCACACCGATGACCCAGCCGCCTCACGACGAGCAGACCGCCTCCAGCACGGAGGAACTGCGCGAGCAGGTCGAGGAGACCCGCAAGGAACTCGGGCAGACGGTGGAGGCGCTGGCGGCCAAGACCGACGTCAAGGCGCGGGCGCAGGAGAAGGCGGCCGATGTGCGGGCGCAGGCCCAGGAGATGGCCGCCGACGTCAGGGCGCAGGCCCAGGAAAGGGCGGCCGACGTCAGGCAGCAGGCCGCCGCCAAGGCCGGGGAGTTGCGGGCC
The DNA here is from genome assembly GCF_055569945.1 of Streptomyces sp. NPDC031340. Lineage (NCBI taxonomy): Bacteria > Bacillati > Actinomycetota > Actinomycetes > Kitasatosporales > Streptomycetaceae > Streptomyces > Streptomyces sp. NPDC031340. The sequence goes on along the minus strand of NZ_JBVIIE010000035.1, from coordinate 72,767 downwards.
AAGGCGTCCGACGTGGCGCACCAGGTGCAGGAACGACTGCCCGACCCGGTGAAGGACAAGGCGCTCCAGGCCGCCGAGCAGGCCCGGGCCAAGGCGGTCCAGGCCGGACATCTCCTCCAGGAGAAGGCGCCCGAGCCGGTGCGCCAGAAGGCGGTCGAGGGGGCGCGGGCGGCGCGGGACAACCGCACGCTGCTGCTGGCGGTGGCCGCGGGCGCCGTGCTGGCGTGGATGGCGTACCGACGCGGGAAGTGACGGGAGGGGCGTCACCACGGTCCCGTGAGCAGCCGTCGGCCCGTCCCAGTCGGTGATTGTTCGGGTTGGGACGGGCCTGGGCGTCAGGAGTTCGGTGCGTTCAGCCGTCCGAGCGGGGGAAGGACACCTCCACTCGGCGGTTCTTCTTGCGGCCGGCCTCCGTCGAGTTGTCGGCGATCGGGTACTGCTCGCCGTAACCGCGCACCTCGAAGGTGATGCCGGGGTCGTTCAGCTCGTCGTCCAGGACCTCCTGTACGGCGTTGGCGCGCTGCCGGGACAGGACGTCACCGTGCGCGGACGAGCCCAGGTTGTCCGTGAAGCCGAAGACGCGGATCTTCGTCGCGTGCTGGTTCTTGATCTCGTCGGCGATCGCTGCGATGCGGGACTTGGCGTCGGCGCTGAGTTTGGCGCTGTCCTTGCCGAACAGCACCTCCGCCTGCAGCGCGAACTTCACGTCACTGTTGGTGTCCTCACGCCGTTCGTCACCGCTCTGGTCCTCCACGACCGACTTGATGTCCAGCACCTTGGGCTCGGCGAGGGTGGCGCCCTCGGGGAGCTTGAGGTCGGGGTCGTTCGGGTCGACCTTGACGGGGGCGGAAGCGGAGGGTTCGGTGCCCGGTGGCACGCTGGGGCTGTCGTCGGCACGGGCCCCTACGGCACCGACGATGTTGGCGGCGACCATGAGGGACGCCGCGGTGAGGGTCACTGCGAGGCGGGGGGCCGTTCGGTTCGAGGTTCGGGTGACGGTCATCGCGGGCCTCACCCGGAGATCGTGATGGTGGCTGTGGCGAAGCCGGGCAGTTGGAAGCCGACCTCAGAGGTGTCTGTGGGCGGAGAGGGGAACTGCATGAACACCGGAATGGTTTCCCCAGCCTTCAACGCAGGGAAGTTCGTGGTAGTCAACGGACGTCCGTCCGTATCCCGCAGAACGTAATAGCGCTTCTTGCCCTTGGAGTCCACCAGCGTAGCGCCGCCGAGCGAACGGCCGTTGCGAATGATCTCGGTCTCGTTGCCGCTCAGGTTGGAAGGCACGTTGATGGTGCTTGATCCGTCGTTCTTCAGATTGCCGTTGATCGTCACGAACCCGCCGGCATCCCGTTTGGCCGTGGTGATCTGAAGCAGAAGGCCCTGCGGGCCCTTGAGTTCGGCCAAGGGTGTTTCCGACTGGCCTTCTTGAGCGCTCGGGTCGGACCCGTCGGTCTTGGAGGCGGAAGCCGAAGCTTTCGGCTTCTCGTCGTCACCCCCACCGCCGCAACCGGCTACACCGAGGGCCAGACCGGCCGCAACGGTCAGCGCGACCACTCCCCTGCGGGCCTTCGCAGTGAACCGAATGCTCATGCCTCTGCTTCCTTCGTCACTCGTCGTTCGCTTGTCAGTCGGCCAGATGGACGTCGAAGAGGTCCTCGGGTCCCGGCAGGTCGGTGAGGTCTTCCGGGTCCAGCTCCCAGTCCCGGTCCTTACAGGTGAGCTTCGGCAACATGTCCTTCCCGGCTTCCTCGCCGGGGAGTCGGAACGTGCAGAGCGGTTCGATCACCGCGGTGGCGGAAGCCGTCGCGTACTGGTCCTCCGTGCCGGGCACGATGGTGTCTCCCACCGGCTTGTCGGTCTCGACGTCGACCGTGAAGCCCAACAGGCCCTTCGGTAAGCACTTCTCGACATGGGCGCCGTTCTGCGCGGCGAGCGCGTCGGCTCGCCAGCACGACGGCTCGAGCCCCGTCACGTTTCCGTCGAAGACGTCCTGCCACTTCGTCGGGTCGAGCACGTCCTCCAGCCACCTACCGGCAAGCTTGTCCCGGAGATCCTGCGCCGCCGCGAGGGCGGCCGCGTCAGCTGCCGTCTGTGCTCCGTTCCGGGTTGCCGCGGCCTGGCCGACCGCAAGGTAGGCGAACGCGAGAAAGAGCAGGCCCGCCACCACCGTGATGTAGATGGGGAAGGCCTGCCCTGCGTCGCCGTACCTACGGGCGCGCATCAGCCGCCGGTGACCTCGGTGATCTTGTTCTTGATCTCGTCGAAGATCGACTGCCCGATGTCCGTACCCGTGATGGCCAGCACGATCGCCACGACCACCGCGATGATGCCCAGGTACTCCACGGCTGTCTGGCCCTTGTCGCTGCGGGCGGCGCGGGTCTGCAGGTACGCGACGGTGGTGTTGATCCAGTTGCTCATGGTGTTCCCCTCCCGGTACGGCCGGCCGGGCACCGGCCGACGGCTGCGTCTCTGGGTCGTGGACGTAACCGGCTTCCTCCCCGCCGGTGCCGCTTGCGACACGAGAACCGTACGGCGGGACTTGCCGCCCGTCGGAGGGTCCCAGGGCCCAATCCCGGGCCCAATCCGAGACCCAGGCGCTCCCCCGTGACGTCATCACCCCTCACCCCACCCCTCGGCCCGAACCCGGCGCCGTTCCCAGCCACTTGGCGGCGGCCTCGGAACGGCTGGTGCTGTGGAGCTTGGCGAAGATGCGGTTGATGTGGTTCTTGACCGTCTTCTCGCTGATGAAGCAGGTGGCGGCGATCTGCTGGTTGTTCATGCCGGATGCGATGAGGTCCATGATCTCCGCCTCCCTCGTGCTCAGTTGGTACCGCGACCTGTCGGGAGCGGCCGGTCGGCCGTTCATCCATGCCGACGACGACTGTCCCACATCTGATTGCAGTTGCGAAAGGTTTTCTGAAGAAATAGCCGGAGAGGGGACGTTGGCGGGCGGGACGTCATCCGCTCCGCCCAGCCCCTCGGGCAGCGGTGCCGCGTTCGGGTTCCCGTCCCGGCGCAGTTGGTCCAGCAGTGCTCCCGCCGCCGTCGGCGTGAAGTGGGCCCGCCCTTCCTTGATGTCCCTCACCGCCGAGACCAGTTGGTCGGCCGTGAACTCGCCGTGCACCAGGTAACCGCCCGCACCCCGGCGCAGGGCCTCGTGGACGATCTCCGACTCGCGGCTGTAGGTCAGCATCACCACCGGGGCGATCCGCACCAGGTACGGAAGCGCCGAGATGCCGTCCACGCCCGGCATGCGGACGTCCAGGAGGACGACGTCTGGACGGTGCTGCTGGGCCGCCTCCCAGGCCTGGCGGCCGTCCGCGGCCTCCGCGACCACGGTGATGTCCTCCCGGCCGGACAGGAGGACCGTGAGGCCCGCGCGCACCACGGGGTTGTCGTCCGCGACCACGACCGTGAGCGGTGCGGGGGGCGGGGGTGGTGACGGGAAGCCGTCGAACGGGTGGGGCGGCGGCTGCGGAGGGCCGGGGGGCGGTGTCGTCGGGTCCGGCATCGGGCGGCCTCCTCTCGTGTCGTCGGGTCGTCGGGAGTGACGGGGGTTCAGGGCCTCTCGCCTCAGGTGTTTGCTGTCGCGACGGCTGCCAGCGGTAGCTCCAGGCGGACTTCCGTGCCCCGGGGATGTCCGCCGCGGCCGATGCGGATGCGGGCGCCCACCGAGGCGGCCCGCTCGACCATGCCGACCAGGCCGAAGTGACCCGCCCGGCGCAGTTGTTCGAGGTTCGTGCCGGGGGGCAGGCCGCGGCCGTCGTCGTACACGCTGATGCGCAGCAGGTCGCCGTGGACGCCGGCGCGCACGTCGACCCGCGTCGGGTCCGCGTGGCGGTGGGCGTTCTCCATGGCCTCCGAGGCGATGGTCAGCAGCTGGCGGGCCACCGCCGGGGGGACCGGCGGTACCACGTGCTCGCCGGTCGGCCGGCAGTCGGCGGGCAGGCCGGTGCGCGCGCCGAAGTCCCGTGTGCGAGCGGCCAGTTCGGCCAGTACGTCGGTGCCCTGGCCGGGGTCCGATTCGCGGCGCAGGTCCGCGAGGAGTTCGCGGGACTCGGCCGCGGCGCGGCGGGCCGAGCGGGCGACCAGTTCGGCCTGCTGTCTGACCAGTCGCGGGTCCATCCGGGCCGCGCCCGCGGAGCCGGCCAGTCCGTCCGCGGCCAGCGCCACGCCGTGCAGGGTCTTGGCGACCGAGTCGTGCATCTCCCTTGCGAGCCGGGCGCGTTCGGCGCTCACCGCCTCCGTGACCGCCAGCCGGGCCTGCACCGTGGTCAGCGCCTGGGTGGCGGCGCCGAAGCGGAGCAGCAGGTTGCGCAGGGCCGAGCCGACCGCGCCCGCGACGACGCAGAGGCCGGGCAGGAGCAGGGACTCGGCGGGGCTGGTGTGCAGGTCCTTCGCGGTCTGGTGGACCAGCAGGAGGATCAGGGACTGGAGTGAGGCGAAGACGGCCGCGCCCCGCCAGCCGTAGACGATGCCGGCGAGCAGGGGGGTGCACACGCTGACGTAGGCCAGGGTGGTGTCGGGGCCCGCGGAGATCAGCAGCAGCGAGCCGAAGAGGGTGTCCACCGCCAGGAGGGTGGGGTGGCGCAGGAGCAGGGGGCCGAAGCGCTCCCAGTCGCGGAACAGGACGTAGGAACCCATGAACGTGACGACCACCGCCGCGCCCACCAGGCGGGTCGCCAGGCCCGGGGAGGCGTTGAGCAGGGCGGAGGGGGCGGCCAGGGCGATCATGGCGAGGCGGAAGCCGAAGACCTGGCGGCACATCGCCTGGAGGGCGTTGATCTGGATGGGGATGGTGGCCGAGGCCGGATCGGCGGGCGTGAGGGCGGGTGCGGCTGAAGCGGCGACGGGGGCAGGGGTGGCCGGAGCGGCCGGCGGAGTCTGCGGGGACCGCTCATTCCTGGCGGCTTCCGCGCGCGCCGACGGGGGCACCGGGGCCGACGGGGTCGTCGGAGCCGTCCGCTCAGCCCCGTCGCCCGTCGCCCGCCGCTGCTCCTGCGGCGACCTCCGCCGCGGCGACCCAGGCAGCGCAGCCATCGGCTGCCCCGGGCCCGAGGCAGCCGCCGACACGGGCGCCGACACCCCCGCGCCCGCACCCAACCCCACCCCCGCACCCGCACCCTCCGCCCGCTCCCACCCCGGCGGCAGCGCAGGCGTCACCGATGTCACCGGGATGTCGGGGGCGCCCGTGCGGACGTGGGCGGGGAGGACGGTGCCTGCCGGAGGGGTGGTGATCTCCGGAGTCCGCGGGCGGCGTCGCCGGATCCCGAGGCGTTCCTTCGTCGTCGTCATCGCCAGTACCCGCCCGCCGTCTACTTGCCCGTGATCGAGCCGAAGTCCGTGCCGGAGCCGAGGAGCAGGCCCGCACCGAGGAGGATCATGGTGGCCGGGACCATGAAGGTTGTGATCATCATGGTGGCCTTGGGGACCGCGCGGGCCGCCTTGCGGCGGGCGTTCTGTGCGTCCGTGCGCCGCATGTCCTTCGCCAGGGCCACCAGGGTGTCCACGATCGGCGCGCCCAGTTCCTCGCCCTGCTGGAGTGCCGTCACGAACATCGCGACCTGCTCGGACTCGTTGCGCCGGCGCAGTTCCGCGAACGCCTGGCGGCGGCTCATGCCCAGGTCCATCTGGCGCAGGGTGATGCGCAGTTCGTCGGCCCACGGGCCCTCGTACTTGGCGGCGACGCGGTCCAGCGCCTGGCGGAAGCCGAGGCCCGCGCTGACCACGACCGCGAGCACGTCCAGGAAGTCCGGCAGCGTCCGCTCGATGACGTCCTTGCGGATGCGGATCGCGGACCAGATGCCGACCTCCGTCCAGAACGCGCCGAAGGCGAACAGCACCAGGGCCAGGAAGAAGTTGCCCTTCATCAGGAACACCAGGCCGCCGACGCCGCCCAGGAAGCCGTAGACCGCGCGGCGGGCGGCGTAGCGGTCGATGGTCAGTCCGCCCGGGTTGCCCGCCAGGTCGATCTTGCGGCGGTACTTGGCGACCATCTTGGGGCCCATCAGGCGCAGGATCGCGGGGGCGTAGCGCATGCCGAGGCGGTCCACCACCGAGTCGACCGCGCCGGTGCGGGTGGAGCCCACCTCCAGCGCCAGGGCCAGGTCTCCGGGGAGCTTGGCGTCCGCGCGGTACATGCGGATGCCGGCGAAGACGCCGTACACGCTGAGGCCCGTCACCAGTGCGAGCAGAAGTGCCATGGTCGTCCTCCCTCCGGGTCTCAGACGTCGATGCGGGACAGGCGGCGGATGAGGACGAAGCCGACGGCGTAGAGCGCGAAGGCGACGATCACCGCGCCCTGGCCGACCGGTGAGCCGGTCATGCGGTCCAGCGCCCCGTCCTTGACGCCGTTCATGAGGAACAACGAGCCGACGCCCAGGACCGGAACGGCGTACGACGTCATGTTCACCTGGGAGAGCTGGGTGCGGACCTCGCGCCGGGTCTCCTTGCGCTCCTCCAGCGTCTCGGTGAGGTTGCGCAGGGCGCTGACGACCTGGCCGCCCGCCCGGTTCGACAGGACCAGCGTGGTGACCAGGACGACCAGCTCGCGGGAGGGGAGCCGGTCCGCCATCTCGCCGAGGGCGTCGTCCATGGACGCGCCGAGGGCCAACTGGTTCGCTACCTTGCCGAGTTCCTCGCCGGCCGGGGCCTCCAGCTCCTCGGCGGCCATGCCGATGGCGGTGCGCAGCGCCAGTCCGGCCTGAGTGGCGTTGGCCAGGATACGGGACATCTCCGGGAGCTGGTTGATGAACCTCTCGATGCGCTTCTGGCGCTGCCAGTTGAGGAACTGGACCGCCAGCCAGATGCCGAGCAGCCCGGCGAGCGGGCCGAAGAAGGGCGCCAGGGTGGCCTGGCCGACCAGCCACAGGCCGGCCACCACGGCGAGCATGGCGGCGAAGAACTCGCCCGGGGTGATGTCCAGGCCGGTGGCCGCCAGGCGCAGTTCCAGCTTCCTGCCCAGCTTGGTGCGGCGCAGGCGGCGGTCCAGGCCGGGGAAATGGCGCCGGCGGCCGGCCACCGGGATCTGGCCGGTCGCCGAGAGGCGGTCGACGAGCGCCTGGCGCTGCGCCTTGCCGGTGGCGTAGGCGTGCAGGCCCAGCACGGCCAGGACGCAGGTCAGCAGGGTGATGCCGGTGGTGAGCGTGATGAGCGTGTGCAGATCCATCGGTCGGTCCTACCTGGCTTCTCGGGTGGCTAGCTGCTCTGCGGACTGGGCGACGCCGAAGGCCTGGGGGATGGGCTGGCTCGCCATGTAGAGGCGGTCGGCGGTGCGGCGCGGCAGCGGGTAGTACTCGAACGCGCCGTAGATGCGGCCGTCGGCGGCCATGGGACGGGCGTTGAAGCGGGCCACCGTCGCCAGGCGGTACGGGTCGCTGCCCTGGCTGTCGAGGATCGCGATCTCGGTGATGCGGCGGGCGCCGTCGGCGAAGCGGGTCAGCTGGATGATCACGTCGATGGCGCTGTTGATCTGGTCGTGCAGCGCCTCGAAGGGGATCTCCACCTCGGACATCGACGCCAGCGTCTTCATGCGCATCAGGGCGTCCTCGGCGCTGTTGGCGTGCACGGTGGCGAGGGAGCCGTCGTGGCCGGTCGACATCGCCTGGAGCATGTCCAGGGACTCGCCGCCGCGGACCTCGCCGACGACGATGCGGTCGGGGCGCATGCGCAGCGAGTTGCGGACCAGGTCGCGGATGGTGACCTGGCCCTTGCCCTCGACGTTCGGCGGGCGGGACTCCAGGCGGATGACATGGGCCTGCTGGAGCTGGAGTTCGGCGGAGTCCTCGATGGTGATGATGCGCTCGCCCTCGGGGATGAGACCGGAGAGGGCGTTGAGCAGCGTGGTCTTTCCGGTGCCGGTCGCGCCGGAGACGATCACGTTGAACTTCGCCTGCACCAGGCCCGCCAGCAGGTACAGCATGTGCTCGTCCAGCGAGCCGAAGCCGATCATCTCCTGGAGCGTGAACGAGCGGGGGAAGCGGCGGATGGTGAGCGTCGCGCCGGTCAGGGACAGCGGCGGGATGATCACGTTGACGCGCTCGCCGGACGGCAGGCGCGCGTCCACCATCGGGTTGGACTCGTCCACCCGGCGGTTGACGGTGGAGACGATGCGCTCGATCGTCTGCATCAGCTGGTCGTGGGAGGGGAAGCGCAGCGGGAGCTGCTCGACCCGGCCGCCGCGCTCGACGAAGATCGCGTCGGGGCCGTTCACCATGATCTCGGTGATCGACGCGTCCTCCAGCAGCGGCTCCAGGATGCCGAGGCCGAGCGCCTCGTCGACCACCCTGCGGATCAGCTGCGAGCGCTCGACCGTCGACAGCACCGGGCCCTCGCGGCTGATGATGTGCCCGAGGACGCGCTCCAGGCGGGCGCGGCGCTCCGCCGCGGCCAGCGACGACATCTCCGCGAGGTCGATCTCCTCCAGCAGCTTGGCCCGGTAGGAGGCGACGAGGTGGCCGTCCTCGCCCCGGTGGCCGTTCTCCTCGGGGGAGTTGATGCGTGCCCGCAGGCTCATGGTCGGGTGCTCCTCGCGCTGTCCTCGTTCAGTGGTCGAGCGGCATGGTGGCGGTCTTGTGGGCCGGGCCGAAGTCCCAGCCTGGGACGATCGACGGGATGTGCACGGTGGCGGTGACGGTGACCTCGTCGCCGCCGAAGGCGGACGCGCAGCTGGTGTCGTCGGCCAGGAATCCGCTGACGGCCTGGTCGCAGGCCGCGTCGGCGCCCCGGTCGAGGGAAGCGCTGCGGGCCCCCGCCCGCGCGGCCGTCCCCGCCTGCTGGGCGGTGTAGGCGATCAGGCCGAGCTGCACGACCGCCATGCCGACGATGAGCAGTACGGGCAGGAACCCCAGGTATTCGAGGGCGACTTGGCCGCGGTCGCGGGTGGTGCGGCGGCGCGGCGTCCTCGTGGACCGGTACCGGTACGGCATCTCAGTGCGTCGCCTCCTCGACCGCGCCCGCGTGTCCCTTCACGGTGAACGGGAAGCTGACCGTGCCGGGGAAGAGGATGGGCACCTCGATACGGACGTCCGCGGTGACGAAGCCGCCCCCGGCACCGCACCGCACGTCCGCACCCCCCTGCCACGCGCCCGTCAGGTCCTTCAGGCCCGCCTCGGCGCACCTGGCCTGCATGTCCCCCTCGGCCGCGGTCCCCGCCCGGACCGCCTCGTCGGCAGCATTCCCCGCGAGCGTCCACGTGTACCCCACCAGCACGAGCTGCCACAGCACCACCAGCGTGATGACGATCGTCGGCGTCATGCCGAGGAACTCGATCGTGACCTGGCCGCCGTCCCGTCCTCGGTCCCGTTCCCTGTTGCGTCCCCGGTTCCGCCCTCGGCCCCACTCCCGGTCCCGCCCTCGGTCCCTTCCCTTGTCGCTTCCCCTGTCCTTTCTCCGCGGATTCGTCCGCATCCTCATCCCCCTGCATCCCTGCGGCGCCGGAAGCTCACCGACCCCCGGTCGCCCCGCAGCCGGTCGCCCCGCAGCCGGCCGCCCCGCTGGGTGCCCTCCGCGGCCTTGACCAGGCCCAGTTCGCCGGCCAGGCCCCACAGTGCCTGCTTGACCACGCCCTTGCTGTCCAGTTCGTGGATGCGGCCCGCGTCCACCGCGCCCTGGAGTTCCTTGAAGTTGGCGGGGATCGCGGTCCCGGCGACCGCCGTGCCGGTGATCTTCTGGATCAGCGGCGGCTGGATCTCCGTGGCGCGGGTGTGCCGGTTGACGACCACCGTCGTCTCCTCCGCCTTGCGGATCTGCAGCCGGTCCCACATCCGCACCGTCCGCTTGGCGCCGCGCACGGCGACCACGTCCGGGGTGGTGACGAGCAGGGCCCGGTCGGCCATCTCCACCGCGGCCGCGCCGGCGCCGCCGAGCTGGGCGCCGCAGTCGATGACGACGACCTCGTAGCGGGAGCGCAGGGCGCTGACGATCTGGCGGGCGGCCCGGTCGGTTACCTCCTCGCCGCGCTCGCCCTCGCCGGGGGCGAGCAGCAGCGCGAGGCCGGTGTCGTGGCGGAAGACGGCGTCCGCCAGCACCCGCGGCGAGATGTCGGTGATGGCGGCCAGGTCCACCACCGACCGGCGGAACTGCACGTCCAGGTACGACGCCACGTCCCCGGTCTGCAGATCCATGTCCACCAGCACGGTGCCGCGCCCCGACGCCTGCGCCGCGAGCGCCAGCTGGATCGCGACGAGCGTCGCCCCGACGCCGCCCTTGGCGCCGCTGACGGTGACGACCGTGCCGCCGACGCCGGTGAACACGTCGCCGCCGCTGCCCAGATGGCGCCGTACGCCGACCGACCACTGGGCCACCGCCTGTACCCGGCTCGCCAGTTCCTCGTAGCTGAGCGGGAGGGCGACCAGGCCGCGCGCGCCGTAGTCCATGGCCGCCTGGAACAGGCCGGGGCTCGCGTCGGAGGTGACCAGGATGACGCCCACCGCCGGGAAGCGCAGCGCCACTTCGCGGATGAGTTCGAGGGCCGGGACGGGGCCGATCCGCTCGTGCACGACCACGACCTCGGGCAGTTCGTCGATCGACTCGGCGGCCAGCCGGGCGAGGGTGTCGACGAGCTGGGTGGAGTCGGCCACCGGGGCCACCGGCTCGGCGTCCGGGAGCTGGCTGAGCAGGGTCGTGATGGACCGGACGGCGTCCGCGTCGCCGGCTGCCGGGAGGATCCTCGTGGGCATGCGGGCCTCTCACTTGTCCTTCGCGAGCTGGTACGTGCGGTCCCGGTCGGGGACCGTCGTGTCGCTGCCCGGCGCGACCAGCGCGAGCCGGACCCGCTGGGCGAACGACTCGGCGTAGGTGATGCGCTGGGCGTCGAGGGTGGAGAGCGCGAAGGTGATCGGGACGGCGTCGGTGGTCTGCCGGTTCTTGTCGCTCTCGGTGGGATCGAGCGCGGTGATCCGGCCGACGTCCAGGACCTTGGCGTTCGTCACGATGATCTTGGACTGCGCGGGGTCACCGTCCCGCTCGCCCGCGAAGGTGGCGTACACGTTGACCGTCGAACCAGGCGTGATCTTCCCCGCCACACCGGTCGCCGCGTCGATCATGATGGCGACCTCCTGCTGCCCCGGCTGCAGGGCGGGCTGGTCCACGATCATGTCCCGCTGGAGCAGGGAGCCCGCGCGCAGGGTGGTCACGGCGATCTTGCCCTGGATGTCGCGCAGGTCGGTGACCGCGGTCTCGGACAGCCAGCGTTCGGGCATCTTGATCTTCTCGAACTGGCCCGCGCTCAGCTGGGTGTAGGGCGCCACGTTCGACTTGACCTGGTAGGCCGTGACCTCGGGACCGACCTTGGACTTCACGTCGCTGATGACGGACAGGACACCGGCGAACGCGCCGAGGGCGCAGACGACCGACAGGAGCAGGAGCAGCACGCCGCGGCGCTGACGGGAGTTCATGAACCGTACAACCTCATCGGGGATATCGGTCGAGCGGAGTCGAATGACGTGCGGGGTGTGAGCGGCTGGTCCAGGAGCGGACGGGTGGGACGCGAGTCCCGTGCGGCGCCCCCGTGTTCGGGCCTCATCCGGCGGGGATCTGGTTGTCGTGGTACGGCGAGGTGGCGGAGCAGAAGACGCACCGGTCGCCGATGACGTCGATCCCGCACCAGTGGCAGGTGCTCTGCCGTACCGACGTGACCAGCTGGTACAGCACCGACAGGTCGGGCAGGTAGGCGGCGAACTCGATCAGCTTGCCGGTCCCCCACCAGACCGCGGACTCGGCGGGCGCGGCGGTCTCCCTGAGGCCTTGGACGCTCCAGTCCTTGGCCAGGGTTCCGGAGACCCAGTCGGACTGGAGCTGGCCCTTGGCGACGAGCATCCAGGTGCCGAACTCCGGTCCGGACAGGGTGGCCCCGGGGCCGATCTTCACCAGCTGCGGCTCCGGATGGGCCAGCACGCCGAACTGGCTGCCCGGCACCCACGACTTGGCGTGCGACTTCAGACCGACGGGGACGCGGTCGAGCCGGGCGACGGAGCCGAGCAGCGCCCCGGCGTGGATGTAGTGGGTGAGCAGCCGGCCGGCCGAGGCGAGCACGCCGGGGCTGAGGTCGCAGGACGCCAGCTGCCGTAGCTGGCGGGCCAGGACCGCGAGTCCGAGCGGCGGCAGGTCGGGCCGGAACAGGGCGATGCGGTCGCTCTCGAGGAGGGAGCGGATCGTGTGCAGCCGTCGCTCCACGCCGCGGGAGACGGCCTGCGAGCACACGACGACGACGTGCCCGTGCTGGTCGATCAGGCCCTGCACACCGGCCAGCGCCTGCTCCAGCGGCTGTCGGTCCAGGTCCTCCAGGACGACGGCGGGCAAGGTCCGTTCGTCCTGCGGTGGCAGCGCCATGTCGGCACTGGTCACGGCAATGGCAGTTGGCACGCGCAGCTCCCCGTGTTACGCCTGTCGATCCACCGGGGTTACGCCGGTACACCGAGATGACTTCACTGCGTGACTACCTCAGCACTGTATCCACGCCTCCGTGGCCGGAGAACAGCGATTCCGTAGCTGACGGGCAACTGTCCTTTCACAAGACGCGCCAAACCAGGGCACGTTGAGCATCTCGCCGGTCCCCTCACCCCGCTGGGTCTCGAATTTGGGCCTGCATTTGGGTCCCCGGGCCCATGCGGCGGGCCCGCCGTGTGGGCCCGCCGCATGGGCCCATACGGCGCCAGGAGCGAGGGATTTGGTCTGGACCTATTGACAGCCGGATTGGTCTGGACCAACTTGTTGTCATGTCCCCATACATCAGATCGGCACGATCGGCACGGCTCTGGTCAGGAGCCCTCACCGCCGCCCTCGCCCTGTGCCTGGCCGGCGCCGGCCAGGCGTCCGCGGCGGACGTGAACAACGCCAGGAACTCCGGGTTCGAGTCCGGCCTGGGCGACTGGACCTGTTCGGCGGGGAGCGGCACCACCGTCTCCTCGCCGGTCCACGGCGGCTCCGCCGCGCTCAAGGCGACGCCGGCCGGGCTGGACAACGCCCGGTGCGCCCAGACGGTGGCCGTGCAGCCGGGCGCGACGTACACACTGAGCGCCTGGGTCCAGGGCGGGTACGCCTACCTGGGCGTCACCGGCACCGGCAGCACGGACGTGTCGACGTGGACGCCGGACTCCACGAGCTGGAAGCAGCTGTCCACGACCTTCACCACGGGGTCGTCGACCACCTCGGTGACGGTGTACACGCACGGCTGGTACGGGCAGGCGGCCTACTACGCGGACGACGTGTCGGTGTACGGCCCGGACGGGGGCGGCGGCAGCGACCCGGCCCCGACGGTCCCGGCGGCGCCTGGCGGCCTCGCGGTCTCCGGCACCACGTCCTCCTCCGTCTCCCTGGCCTGGAACGCCGTGTCGGGCGCGACCGGATACAACGTCTACCGGGACGGCACCAAGGTCACGGCGGTGACCGGCACGTCGGCGACGGTGACCGGCCTGGCGGCCGCCACCTCGTACTCCTTCCAGGTCACCGCGGCCAACGCGGCGGGCGAGTCGGCGAAGTCCGGCGCGGTCACCGGGACGACGGCGGCGTCGACCGGCACCGGCGGCGGCGCCCTGCCCAAGCACGCCGTCACGGGCTACTGGCAGAACTTCGACAACGGCGCGACCGTCCAGACGATCTCGGACGTGCCGTCCCAGTACGACATCATCGCGGTGGCCTTCGCGGACGCCACGACGACGCCGGGCGCCGTCACCTTCACCCTGGACTCGGCCGGGCTCGGCGGGTACACGGTCGACCGGTTCAAGGCCGACATCAAGGCCAAGCAGGCGGCCGGCAAGAAGGTCATCGTGTCCGTGGGAGGCCAGAACGGCACGGTGTCGGTGCGTGACGCGGCGTCGGCGGCGAACTTCGCGGACTCGGTGTACTCGCTGATGCGGACGTACGGCTTCGACGGCGTGGACATCGACCTGGAGAACGGGCTCGACGCCACCTACATGACGCAGGCGCTCAGGGCGCTGTCGGCGAAGGCGGGTCCGTCGCTGATCCTCACGATGGCCCCGCAGACGATCGACATGCAGTCGACGTCGAACGCCTACTTCCAGACGGCGCTGAACGTCAAGGACATCCTCACGGTCGTCAACATGCAGTACTACAACAGCGGTTCGATGCTCGGCTGCGACGGCAAGGTCTACAGCCAGGGCTCGGTGGACTTCCTCACCGCGCTGGCCTGCATCCAGCTCGAGGGCGGTCTCGCCCCCTCCCAGGTGGGTCTCGGCCTGCCGGCCTCCACGCGCGGCGCGGGCAGCGGGTACGTGTCGCCGACGGTGGTGAACGACGCGCTGGACTGCCTGACGAAGCTGACCAACTGCGGCTCCTTCAAGCCGTCGAAGGCGTATCCCGACCTGCGGGGCGCGATGACGTGGTCGACGAACTGGGACGCGGCGAGCGGGAACGCGTGGTCCGGCGCGGTGGGCCCGCACGTGCACGCGCTGCCGTAGGTCCGGTCGAGGACACCGGCAGTCCGTGACCCTGGTGTGGCGAGCCGGCAGGCCGGAGCGGCTAGAAGAACTCCGACCACGGCTGGTCCCAGATCTGCTTCCCGCACAGGAACAGGAACAGCAGTCCCGCGACGGCCAGCGCGGTGTTGCTCAGCGGGCCGTTGCGCCACTGCCGCGGTGTGCGGGAGGAGTTGAGCAGCCACATCAGGGTCAGCGCCAGGAACGGCAGGAAGGCCGCGCCCAGGACGCCGTAGAGGATGACCAGGCGGAAGGGCTGGCCCTGGAAGAGCAGCACGATCGGCGGGAACGTGAGCCACAGCAGGTAGGCGCGGAACGGCCAGGAGCGCTCGCGGGCGCCGGAGGCGACGTCCTCGCCCTTCGCCGCGTCCGTGCCCCGGGTGCGCGCGACGAAGTCCGCGAACATCAGGCTGACCCCGTGCCAGACGCCGATCAGCGACGTGAAGGAGGTGGCGAAGAAGCCGATCAGGAAGAACTTGGCCGTCGCGGTGCCGTATTCGGCCGCCAGGATGTCGCCGAGCTGGATCAGGCCCTTGTCGCCGCTCGCGATGGCCACGTGCGCGGAGTGCAGCAGTTCCGCCCCGACGAACAGCATGGCGACGACGAAGACGCCCGTGGTGGCGTAGGCCACGCGGTTGTCCAGCCGCATGACCTTCATCCAGCCGGCGTCGGTCCATCCCTTGGCGTTGACCCAGTAGCCGTACGCGGCGAGCGTGATGGTGCCGCCCACACCGCCGATCAGGCCGAGGGTGTTCAGGACGGAGTCCTTCTCGTCCGGCAGGACCGGCAGCAGGCCCGCGAAGGCGTCGGCCAGGTTCGGGGCGACCCTGACCGCCAGGTACACCGTCACCAGGAACATGACGCCCACCAGGACCGTCATCACCTTCTCGAACACCGCGTACTTGTTGAACCAGACGAAGACCAGGCCCACCAGCCCGCAGCCGACCGCCCACCACTTCAGGTCCGTCACGCCCGGGAACAGCGCCTGCAGCGGCAGCGCGCTGGACGACATCGCCGCCGCGCCGTAGACGAAGCCCCAGACGACGGCGTAGACGGCGAAGAAGTACGTCGTCCAGCGGCCCAGGCTCGCCCAGCCGTCGAACAGGGTGCGGCCGGTCGACAGGTGCCAGCGGCCCGCCGCCTCGGCGAGGGAGATCTTCACCAGGCAGCCGGCCACCGCCGCCCACAGCAGGGTGTAGCCGAAGCTGCTGCCGGCGATGAGCGTGGCCACCAGGTCACCGGCGCCGACGCCGGTCGCGGCGACGACGACGCCCGGGCCGATGTGTCGCCAGCGCGACGCGCGGGGGACGGGGGCGGGGGCGCCGGCCGTCCGGGTCTCCTCGGTGTTTCCCGTGGTGTCCGCCATGAAGGTCAAGAAAGCCCAAAACGGGCGAGCGGACAAGAGGGCGTGCGAGGCACGGCCGGATCGCGCGGGGTCCGGCGCACCACCCCTTGAGGCTCTATTGACCTGTCCATGCCATTCATTGACGATGGCGCCACCCGCACAGCACGTCGCTGAACCACCCCCCGCTCCACTCCCCACGTCCGGCGACCCCGGACTCCCCGGAGAACCAAGGAGATGTCATGCGACTACGTGTACGAGGCACCGGCGCCCGCGGCGGCAGACGCACCGCCGCCCTCGCCGGCCTGCTGGCCCTCGCCCTCGCCGCGCCCGTCTCGGCGACCGCCGACAGCGCGCACCGGAGGGCCCCCTCGGCCGGCGACGTCCGCCAGTACGAGATCCACGTCGACCACAGCACGCCGGTCACCCGCACCGCCATCGCGGCGGCCGGCGTGACCGTCGACGAGGCGGACGAGGAGACGGTGGTCGTCTCCGGGCGGTCCGACCAGATCCGCACCCTGCGGGCCGAGGGCTACGACGTCGCGCCCGTGGGCGCCGTTCCGGACAGGTCCCAGGGCGAAGCGCGGCTGTACGACTTCCCCACGGCCGACTCGAAGTACCACAACTACGCCGAGACCAACGCCGAGATCGACCAGCGGCTCGCGGCCTACCCGGCCATCATGAGCCGGCGGGTGATCGGCACGTCGTACCAGGGCCGGGACATCGTCGCCATCAAGGTCAGCGACAACGTGGCCACCGACGAGAACGAGCCCGAGGTGCTGTTCACCTTCCACCAGCACGCGCGCGAGCACCTGACCGTGGAGATGGCGCTGTACCTGCTGCGCGAACTCGGGGCGGGCTACGGCAGCGACTCCCGGATCACGGACATGGTGAACAACCGCGAGATCTGGATCGTCCCGGACCTCAACCCGGACGGCGGCGAGTACGACATCGCGACGGGTTCCTACCGCTCCTGGCGCAAGAACCGCCAGCCCAACTCCGGTTCGTCCTACGTCGGCACCGACCTGAACCGGAACTGGAACTACAAGTGGGGCTGCTGCGGCGGCTCTTCGGGGTCGACGTCGTCGGAGACGTACCGGGGCGCCGCGGCCGAGTCGGCGCCCGAGGTGAAGGTGGTCGCCGACTTCGTGCGCGGCCGGGTCGTCGGGGGCAAGCAGCAGATCACCGCCGGGATCGACTTCCACACCTACAGCGAGCTGGTGCTGTGGCCGTTCGGGTACACGTACTCCGACACCGCGACCGGGATGACGGCGGACGACTACAACGCCTTCCGGACGGTCGGGCAGAAGATGGCCGCCAGCAACGGCTACACCGCCGAGCAGTCCAGCGACCTGTACATCACCGACGGGTCCATCGACGACTACCTGTGGGGCGTGCACCGGATCTTCTCGTACACCTTCGAGATGTACCCCACGTCGTCCTCCGGCGGCGGCTTCTACCCGCCCGACGAGGTGATCGAGCGGGAGACGTCACGCAACCGGGACGCGGTGCTGCAACTGCTGGAGAACGCCGACTGTATGTACCGGTCGATCGGCAAACAGGCCCAGTACTGCGGCTAGTCGGCCGGCCGGGCGGCGGAGCGGCCGGCCGGCCGACTGCCCCCCGCCGCCCTGCGTCCGCCCGGGGTCTACTCGGCGTCGTCCTCGAAGTAGGCGTCGAGGACCGCGTCCAGCTGTTCGTCCCACTCCTGGAAGCGGCTCCTGGCCGGCGCCTCGATCTCGATCGGGTACCAGCGCCGGTCAGGGGTGTGCACCGTGATGGTGAGCCGCTTGCCGAAGCGGGGGACCGTGGTCTCCACCGCGCCGATCTCGTCCCAGCGGAACTCGCACTCCTGGTCGTCCAGGGAGAGGCGAACTCCCTTGCGGTCGGCGACGATCCGGGCCCGGCGGTCGGCGGCCTCGAAGACCGGCCCGTCGGCCGGCTCGTCGTCTACGGTGCCGTCCACCGTGTCGTCGTCCCCGGTGCCGTCCGCCGCGTCCTCGACGGCGTCGACGTCGGTGTCGGCGACGGCGTCACCGTCCTCGGTTCTCTCCGGCTCACCGGTCGCGGGCGAGGTGAGCCCGGGGATGAAGGCCGGGTCGAACCCGGCGCCCGTCACGGGCTCGCCCTTCAGGGGCTGGCTGCTCGAACCTATGCGCTGCTCCACAGCGGGCAGTATGGTCGACGATCCTGTGCCGGGGACAGCCAGCCCCGACTTCGTTATCAGACGCCTACACGAACACCGCTCAGCACCGCCGCCACCGCGAACCCCGTGCCCGGCAACACCGATCGGGCGCCGTCCACGTCCGGGTGGCGAACGATCAGGGAGGCTCCATGACCGCCGGCAGTCCCTCCGAAGCGCTCGCGCGCCTGGCCGGGGAACGCGTCGACCACCGTTTCAAGGGCCTCCCGCCGGACGCCGACGGCCTGACCGTCGGCGAGCTGGCCGCGCAGCGCCGCAACCTGTTCACCGGCGGTTTCACCACGCCCGTGCTCGCCCTGTCCGCCGAGCGCCTGGAGCACAACCTGGCGCTGATGGAGGCGTACGCGGCCCGCCACGGCCTCGCCTTCGCCCCGCACGGCAAGACCACGATGGCGCCCCAGCTGTTCCACCGGCAGACCGAGCGCGGCGCCTGGGGCATCACGCTCGCGGTGCCGCACCAGGTGCGCGTGGCACGGGCGTTCGGCGTGCGGCGGGTCTTCCTCGCCAACGAGGTCGTCGACCCGGCCGCCCTGCGCTGGATCGCCGCCGAGCAGGACGCCGACCCGGACTTCCGGCTGATCTGCTACGTCGACTCGGTGCGCGGGGTGGAGCTGATGGACACCGCCCTGCGCGGGGCGGCCCGCCCGCTGGAGGTGGTGGTCGAGCTGGCGGCCGGTGCCGGTGCGCGCACCGGCGTGCGGACCGAGGCGGAGTGCGCGGTCGTCGCCGACGCGGTGGCGGCGACGCGGACCCTGCGGCTGGCCGGGGTCGCCGGGTACGAGGGCGAGGTGCGGCGGGCCGACCCGGAGCGGGTGCGCGCGTGGCTGCGGCGGCTGGTCGCGCTCGCCGTCGGCTTCGACCGGGCGGGGCGTTTCGCCGGGCTCGACGAGATCGTCGTCAGCGCGGGCGGCAGCGCCTGGTTCGACACGGTGGCCGAGGTGTTCGCAGAGCTCCCCGCCCTGTCCTCCCCGGTGCTGAAGCTGCTGCGCTCGGGGGCCTACGTCTCGCACGACGACGGCCACTACCGAAGGCTCACCCCCTTCAACCGGGTGCCCGGGGAGGGCGCGCTGCGGCCGGCGTTCCGCCTGTGGGCCCAGGTCGTCTCGCGTCCCTCCCCCGACCAGGCGTTCGTCAACGCGGGCAAGCGCGACGCCGCCCACGACCTCGACCTGCCCGTCGCCCAGGTGGTACGCCGGGACGGGACCGAGCGCCCGGCCGCCGGGATCTCGGTGACCGCGCTGTCCGACCAGCACGCCTGGCTGCGCACCACCGCCGAGGCGGACCTCGAGGTCGGGGACTGGCTGGGCCTGGGCCTGTCCCACCCGTGCACGTCGTTCGACAAGTGGCCGCTGATCCCGGTGGCCGAGGCGGACGGCACGGTCGTCGAGTACATCCGTACGTTCTTCTGAGGCGTGCGGGGAGTCCGAGGAGGGAGCCGACCGTGGAGGACCTCGTCATCCGGGACGCGGACGTGGTGGACGGCAGCGGCGAGCCGTCGTACCGAGCGGACGTGGTGATCGACGACGGCAGGATCGTGTCGATCGTCAAGGAGGCCGCGGCAGCCGGCTGCCAGCGCCCCAAGGCCGTGCGGGAACTGGACGCCGAGGGCCTGGTGCTGTCCCCCGGCTTCATCGACATGCACGCGCACAGCGACCTCGCCCTGCTGCGCGACCCCGACCACAGCGCGAAGGCCGCGCAGGGCGTCAC
Organism: Streptomyces sp. NPDC031340; assembly: GCF_055569945.1. Taxonomy (NCBI): domain Bacteria; kingdom Bacillati; phylum Actinomycetota; class Actinomycetes; order Kitasatosporales; family Streptomycetaceae; genus Streptomyces; species Streptomyces sp. NPDC031340. The sequence continues at coordinate 53,080 of NZ_JBVIIE010000035.1, read as the reverse complement.
CCTGGAGGTGATCGGCCAGGACGGGCTGTCGTACGCCCCCGTCGACGACCGCACGCTCGCCGAGGTGCGCGACGCGGTCGCCGGCTGGAACGGCCACGGCGACGACGTCGACTTCGACTGGCGCTCCGTCGGCGAGTACCTGGACCGCCTCGACCGCGGGATCGCCGTCAACGCCGCCTACCTGGTTCCGCAGGGGACGGTGCGGGCGCTCGCCGTCGGCTGGGAGGACCGCGAGGCCACCCCCGCGGAGCTGGACCGGATGCGGCGACTGGTCGCGGAGGGCCTGGAGCAGGGCGCGGTCGGCATGTCGTCGGGGCTGACCTACCCGCCCGGCGGGTACGCGAGCGACGCCGAACTGACCGAACTGTGCCGGGTGGTGGCCTCCCACGGCGGCTACTTCTGCCCGCACCACCGCTCCTACGGGGCGGGCGCGCTGGGGGCGTACGCGGAGATGGTGGCGGTGGCCCGGGAGGCGGGCTGCCCGCTGCACCTGGCGCACGCCACCATGAACTTCGGCGTCAACGAGGGCCGGGCGCCCGAGCTGCTGGCCCTGCTGGACCAGGCGCTGGACGCCGGGGCCGACATCAGCCTCGACAGCTACCCCTACACCCCGGGCTGCACGACCCTGGCGGCGCTGCTGCCGGGCTGGGCGGGCCAGGGCGGTCCGCGGGAGACCCTGAAGCGGCTGGCGGACGACGCGACGGCCGAGCGCATCCGGCACCAGCTGGAGGCCGTCGGCTCGGACGGCTGCCACGGCGTGCCCGTCGACTGGGACACGATCGAGGTCTCCGGAGTGCGCGACCCGCGGCTGGCGGACCACGTGGGCCGCACCGTGCGGCAGTCGGCGGACGCCCGCGGCGAGACCCCCTGGACGACAGCCCGCCGCCTGCTGCTGGAGGACGGCCTCGGCACGACGGTCCTGCTGCACGTCGGCCACGAGGAGAACGTGCGGGCCGTCCTGCGCCACCGCGCGCACACCGGCGGCTCCGACGGCGTCCTGCACGGCGCCAGGCCGCACCCGCGCGCCTACGGCACCTTCCCGCGCTACCTCGGCCACTACGTCCGCGAGTTGGGCCTGCTGTCGCTGGAGGAGTGCGTCGCCCACCTCACCTCGCGCCCGGCGGCCCGGCTGCGGCTGCCGGACCGGGGGCTGGTCCGCGAGGGGTTCCGGGCCGACCTGGTCCTGTTCGACCCGCGGACGGTGGCGGCGGGCGCCACCTTCGAGGAACCGCGCAGGCTGCCGGCCGGCATCCCGTACGTGCTGGTCGACGGGCGGTTCGTGATCGAGGACGGCCGGCGCACGGACGTGCTCGCGGGGCGGGCGGTCCGCCGGACTCCGGTGTGACCGCCCGCCGTCGACGCGCTACGGCTTGGGCAGCGTGCACCCGACCGCGCTCAGGTTGAGCTTGTTGCCGGTGCCGAAGCAGGCCGGGATCTGGTAGGTCTCCTCGGCGTAGTTGATGCCCTGACGGACGGTCACGTTGCCGTTCTGGTCGACCTCGCAGGGGTTGTTCACGGTGCAGGTCTCGCCGTTCTCGTTGCCGGTGTTGTTGACGGCGACGACCTTGCCGGTGGCGTTGTCGACGACGGGCGATCCGGACGTGCCGCCGATGGTGTTGCAGGCGGAGGTGTAGCGGACGGAGTCCTTCCAGGTCCAGTCGCCCTCCTTGAGGCGGTAGACGAAGCCGTCGATGTTGCAGGCGTAGGTCTTCTTCCAGTAGCCGGAGACGACCGTGATGGCGGTCCCGGCGACCGGGTGGGTGTCGTTCAGCGTCAGCGCGCTGATCCCGTACGTGCTCTTGATCTGCGCGTACGTGGTGGTGAGCTGGTAGATCGTGACGTCCGTGTCGGTCATCGTCGAGTACGCGACCTTGCTGGCGCGCAGCGTGCCGACCCGGGTGGCCGAGGCGTTGAGCAGGCCGAACGAGCGGCTGGACGCCTGGTCGACGATGACCTCGCCGGGCGCCGGGAACCCGGTCTCCAGGCAGTGGCCGTTGGTGAGCACGAGCGCCGGGTCGGTGTCCGCGGAGTTCGGGAAGCGGATGACCGAGCCGGAGCAGTTGCTGAGCGAGACGGTGCCGGCGAAGTTGACGGCCTGGAGAGTGGGCGCGGCGGCGCGCTCGGTGGGCGCCGGTGCCGCGACCGCGGGTGCCGCACCCGCCCCGGCGATCACCAAGGCGAAGAGCGCGGCGCCGAGAGGCTTCTTCATGTGGGGTCCCCTCTTGCGACGGGGCGACCGGAGATCCTCCGGCCGCCCGCGAATTTGTCATGTGCATTGTGAGGGGAAGGGTGCGGATGAGCAAGGAGGTGTTTCCGGCCGCGACTTCGGCCACGGGGGGCACCCTCGGACACGGACCACCGGACGGGCGCCGGGGGGCGACGGCGGGCCTACGGCGAGCCCGGCCCACCTACGGGCGAGTCCGGCGGGCGTCGGCGGCCCCGACGAGAGTCGGGAGGCGCGGCGGGCGTCGCTCGGGGCTCCCGGCGGATCTACCGCGACTCCGACGCGCCCGGCCGTGGGCCTGAAGACGGGCCGCTCGGGGCAGGCGGGCCGCTCGGGGCGGACGGCGCGCGGGACGCGGGGCCGCCCGGGCGGACGGGCGGCGCCCGGGGTGGGGCTTACCTGGGGCCCTTGGTGGCTCCCCGGCCGCGGCCCGGGTTGCCGCCGTTGCCCCGGGCCGGCTCGGTCGTGGTGGCGACGGGCGTGGTCGCGGGCGCCGTGGCGGGGTCCGCGGTGGGGTCGCCGCCGCCCGCGGAGCCGCTCTCGGCGGTCGGGGAGGCGGACTTCGCCGCGGCGGCGGTGGCCGACGGGCTCGCGGACGGGCGTCCGCCGCCGGAGCCGGGCGTCGCGGCGCCGCCGGACGCCGGCGAGGCGGGCGCGACGGACACCCCGTCCTTCGTCTTCGCCCCCTCCTCCTGGCCCCGCACCCCCGGCAGCGGGCCGCCGGCCGAACCGGAGCCGAGGACACCGGCGACGACGGCGACGAGCAGCGCGCACGCTCCGCCCACGGCGACGGGGACCCGGCGCGCCGGCCGGCCGTGCCGCCGCGAGCCGCCGGCGGATCCCGGCCTGTCGTCCTCCGCGCGCTCGCCGGGCCGCGCGGGGTCGTCGTAGCCCACGTACTGCTCGTACTGTTCGAGCACGCCCGGACCGGCCGCGTAGGCGTCGGCCGGGTGCCCGCCGGTCACGTACCCGTCCGGCGGACACCCGTCGGCCGGGTGCTCCTCGGCCGCGTACCCGTCCGGCGGACACATGTCCGCCGGGGCGGTGATCACGGGCAGCTCGGCCGTCCGGTCGTACGCGTTCTGCCAGCCGTGCGCGGCCGCCGGATCGGCGTACTCCTCGTAGCGGGGGGCCGACCGGGGCATCGGCTGGTACACGTTCGGCGGCACCTGGGGCTCGTCCATGGCCGGATACGCGCCGTCGGCGCCGTGCGCACCGGTCGCGTCGTTCGCGGCATGTGCGCCGGGCGCCCCGTTTTCGTGCTGAGGGTGCCAGGACATGGCCGCGCATTGTAGGGACAGGTGGGGCTCCTGGGACAGTCGTAGGCGATAACCACCCAAACCACCGCGTCTCACGTGGCGGAAAACACGGCCCGAAGGGCGATACCGGGCCGTAAGCTCCCTGTTATGCAGGTGATCCAGTCGACCAAGCTCGCCAACGTCTGTTACGAGATCCGGGGTCCGGTTCTCGAGGAGGCGATGCGCCTGGAGGCGGCCGGCCACCGCATCCTCAAGCTCAACACGGGCAACCCGGCCGCGTTCGGCTTCGAGTGCCCGCCGGAGATCCTGGAGGACATCCTCCGCAATGTCTCCACGGCCCACGGCTACGGCGACGCCAAGGGCCTGCTGGCGGCCCGCCGCGCGGTCGTCATGCACAACCAGACCCTGGGCATCGAGACCGATGTCGAGCACGTCTTCATCGGCAACGGCGTCTCCGAGCTGATCGTGATGGCGATGCAGGGCCTGCTGGACGACGGCGACGAGGTGCTCGTGCCCGCGCCCGACTACCCGCTGTGGACGGCCGCGGTCTCGCTCTCCGGCGGCACGGCCGTGCACTACCGCTGCGACGAGCAGTCCGACTGGATGCCCGACCTCGCCGACGTGGAGCGCAAGGTCACCGACCGCACCAAGGCGATCGTCATCATCAACCCGAACAACCCGACGGGCGCGGTCTACGACGAGGCGATGCTCAAGGGCCTGACGGACATCGCCCGCCGCCACAACCTGCTGGTCTGCTCGGACGAGATCTACGACAAGATCCTCTACGACGGCGCCACCCACACCTCCACCGCGAAGATCGCCCCGGACCTGCTCACGCTCACCTTCAACGGCATGTCCAAGGCCTACCGGGTGGCCGGCTACCGGGTCGGCTGGATGTCGATCTCCGGTCCGCGCGCGCACGCCGAGTCCTACATCGAGGGCCTGACGATCCTGGCGAACATGCGCCTGTGCGCGAACATGCCGGGCCAGCACGGGGTCGTGGCCGCCCTCAGCGGACGCCAGACGATCAACGACCTGGTGCTGCCGGGCGGGCGGCTGAAGGAGCAGCGGGACACGGCGTACGAGCTGCTGACGCAGATCCCGGGGGTCAGCTGCGTGCGGCCGAAGGGCGCGCTGTACCTGTTCCCCCGCCTCGATCCCAAGGTGTTCAAGATCAAAGACGACCGGCGGATGGTGCTGGACCTGCTGCGCCAGGAGAAGATCATGGTCGTCCAGGGCACCGGGTTCAACTGGCCGGATCCGGACCACTTCCGGGTCGTGACCCTGCCCACGGTGGGTGACCTGCGGGACGCGGTGAGCCGGATCGGCACCTTCCTGGACGGCTACAGCCAGCCCTGACGCGGCGCAAGAGGACGAACGGCTCCATTTCCCGAACGGTGCCACTTTAGACGAAATCCAAGCTAGGATGGCTTCCTGTCAGAGCGCAGGAGGCCATCCATGTACGAACCGATCCGCACTGCTTCGCCCAGTCGGTCCGTCCGCACCACGATGGCCGGTACCGACACGAACACCGACTTCCCCCACCGCTCCCGCGAGGAGGAGCTGGACATCCAGCTCGCCGGCCATCTGGCGGCCCTGCTCGCCGTCACGGACGAACTGCGGGCGCTGAGCCCCTGCCCCGCCTGGGACGAGGCGGCCGAGCGGCTCGACGGCCAGGTGGCCCGGCTGCGCGGCGGACGGCCGCCGGCCCGCACGGCTGCGGCGCCCGCCGGCGCCGACCCCACCGCGCTGCACCGGCGGGCGCACGCCCTGGCCGGCCGCGCCCTGGTCGTGGCGGCCTCCCGCGCCGACACGGGCGCCGCGATCCTGGCCGCCGAGCAGATGGACGCCCACGCGGCGGCCCTGGAGCCGCGCGAACTCGCGTCCCGCTGAGCCCCGGAGGGCTCCCCCGGACGGCCCCGGTCCGCGTGCACCCGCAGCGACGCGCGGACCGGGCGCCATCATGTCGCGACAGTGCCGCCGCGCGGACCTGTCGCGACAGTGCCGCCGCGCGGACGTCCCGCCGCCGCTCCACGCCGACGCCGCAGACGCGGGCAGAACCGGGCAGACGCAGTCATTCGAGTGGTCTGCGTGCCACAACAGCCTGCCGAACGGCGATGCCGCCCGGTGGTGCTCGTAACGTCTGCGGAAGTGACGGTGGTTCGGCTCCGACCCCGTCGGCACCCGCACGGTCTTCTCGGCGCCGGCCTCCTGAGGGCATTCCAGCAAGCAGGGAGCAGCAGATGACGTCGACCGCCACCCCGAGATTCTCCGTCTTCACCCCCAGCCACCGGCCCCGTTTCCTCGACGAATGCCTCACCACCCTCCAGGCGCAGACCTGTCCGGACTGGGAGTGGATCGTCCTGCTCAACAACGGCGCCCGGTGGCGACCGGAGCGTCCGGACGACCGGGTCCGGGTGGAGATCGCGGACGACGCGGTCGGTGTCGGAGCGGCGAAACGCCGGGCCTGTGAACTGGCCCGCGGCGAGATCCTCGTCGAACTCGACCATGACGACCTGCTGGCGAAGGCGTGCCTGGCCGAACTCGGCACGGCGTTCGACGAGCATCCCGAGGCCGCCCTGGTCTACAGCAACACCGCGCAGATCACCGAGGACGGGAAGCGGGACGACAGCCGTTTCAACGAGACGCACGGCTGGCACTACGAGGACGTCCGGGTCGACGGCCGGGAACTGCTCCAGGTCAGGTCCATGGCCCCGACCCCGCACAACGTCGCGTACATCTGGTACGCGCCGAACCACGTCCGGGCCTTCCGCAGGGACGCCTACGACGAGGCCGGGGGGTACGACGCCACCCGTACCGTCCTGGACGACCAGGACCTGATGTGCCGCCTGTTCCACGTGGGCGACTTCCACCACATCCCCCGCTGCCTCTACCTCCAGCGGATGCATCCCGAGAACACCCAGCGTGATCCGGAGATCAACGCGCACATCCAGCGCGAGACGGTCGCGCTGTACGACAAGTACATCGAGGCCAACGCCCTGGCCTGGACCTACCGCAAGGGGCTGATCGCGCTGGACCTCGGCGCGGCCCGCCGCAAGCCGCCCGGTTACGTGGGGGTGGACAAGCGGCCGGGTGAGGGCGTCGACATCGTGGCGACCCTGCCGGACCGGCTGGACCTGCCCGACGGCTCCGTCGGCCTGGTGCGGGCCGTGAACTTCCTGGAGCACGTGCCCGCGAAGGTGCCGCTGATCAACGAGCTGTACCGGCTGCTGGCACCCGGCGGCATGCTCCTCACCACGACCCCCAGCACCGACGGCCGCGGCGCCCACCAGGACCCGAGTCATGTCGCGTACTACAACGAGAACTCGTTCTGGTACTACACCGACGACCAGTACCGCTCGTTCGTGCCCGACCTGGAGGCCAGGTTCCAGAGCTCGCGGCTGACCACCTGCTTCCCGTCCGAGTGGCACCGCGAGAAGAACATCTCGTACGTGGTCGCCAACCTCATCGCGATGAAGGACGGCGCCGAACGCTGCGGCGGCCCGCTGCTCGTCTAGTCACGGGCGGAAGCCGGGGGTGCCCCGAGCCCGGGTTCTCGGAGCACCCCCGGACGGGGTTACGGCGTCACGTTGGCGCAGACCACGTAGGCTGTGACCGACTGGCCGCCGGGGGCGGTGGCGGTCCACCGGGTGGGCGGCGTACCGCCGCCCGGGTAGTTCTCGGACGCGAATCCGTTGGCGGCGACGAGGTATCCGCCGCCGGTGGCGAAGTCACCGGTGTCGCACGTCGCGGTCGCCCTGCCGACATTGGTGTCGGTCCTGACGTAGGTGCTACTCACGGAACCCTGGGCTCCCTGAGCTCCCTGAGCACCTTGCGCGCCCTGGGCACCCTGGGCACCCTGGGCTCCCTGCGCTCCCTGCGCTCCCTGAGCGCCCTGCGCGCCCTGCGCGCCCTGAGCACCCTGAGCACCCTGAGCACCCTGAGCACCTTGGGCACCCTGCGCTCCCTGCGCGCCCTGAGCACCCTGAGCACCCTGCGCGCCCTGCGCTCCCTGCGCTCCCTGAGCACCCTGAGCACCCTGAGCACCCTGCGCTCCCTGCGGGCCCTGCGGCCCTTGCGACCCGGGCGGGTCCTGCGGGGTCGGGTTGCCGACGGGGGCGAAGTTCTGGATGTGCACCGCCGCCACACCGTCCGTGCCGGCCCGGTGGATCGCGTCGGCGATGGCCGCCCTGGGCACGTGGTGCGTGCCCAGTTGCCTCAGGACCATGCCGTCGCGGGGGTGCATCTCGTCAGCGATCGCCGCGGTGCTCGGGACGACGCTGAGCGCCACCGCGGCCGCGCCGGCCGACCACAGGGTGGCGGACTTCAGGCGCGCTGTTCGACTCGTTCTGCGACTCAAGACGACCTTCCTTACCGATTGGGAGGGGACAAGAAAGCGGGCGAGCGGGCGAGCGCTCCATGTTTTCGATTCACTCGCCCGCCTTGCCCCTCGCCCGAAAATGTCATTTATAACTATTACGAAGGAATGACTAATGGTCGACTTGTGTCGCGCGGGAAAATCACCTGGCCGGCGGCACATCCGCCCTTTTCTTAGGCCATTACGGTTACCTCTGTCACCCGTTCCGCCGTCCCCCCGAGGATGCAATGCGGTGCCCAGCCGGGTCAGGTGAAGCGCTCCGACTTCCATGAATCAGCGTGACGGAATTCGCTGAGAAATTACGCAACGAATTCGACCCCCTCCCCCTCGATGTCCGGAACGGCCTTGCGGACCGGGCGCCAGAAAAAGTGACGTCGGCCGTTCCGGTTGCGTACCGGGACGGCCGCTTCACTCCCCGTTCACCCCCGCGGCCCGGGAACGTTCCCTTCCGCGCACACGATCACCCTGTGAGACGCATCGCAGGAATCGTCCTCGCGGTCCTGCTGATCGGCGGCGTGGTGGCAGCCGTCGTGGCGGGCCGGAAGGCTGAGGACACGAGCACGGCAGCGAAGACCGTGCGCATGGTGATCGGATCGGAGAAGGCGGAGTACTTCGCCGATCCCGACGTGGTGAAGGCCCTGGCCGCCAGGGGTTACACCGTGCAGGCCGAGACCTCCGGGTCCTGGGCCATGGAGGGGCTCGACCTCAAGGGCTACGACCTCGCGTTCCCGTCCAGCCAGGCGCCCGCCGCCCAGCTGGCGGCCCGGTACAAGGTGCGCGGCAGCCTGCCGCGGCCCTTCTACTCGCCGCTCGTCGTGGTCGCCCACCGCGGCGCGGCCCGGGTGCTGGCGGCGAACGGCCTGGCGACCCTCGACACCGCGCACCGCGGCACCCTGGACATGGCCGCCTACCTCGACGCCGCCCGCCACGACCGCACCTGGCAGCAGCTCAAGGGCGCCGGCGCATACGGCGAGCTGGGCGGGACCCTCTTCGTCGCCAGCACCGACCCGGAAACCTCCAACTCCGGCGCCCTCTACCTCGCCGCCGCCTCCTACGTGGCCAACGGCGGCCGGGTGGTCGCGAGCGACGCCGACCTGAACCGGACCGCGCCGCTGCTGCGCAAGCTGATCAGCGTCCAGGGGGCCCAGCAGTCCGGCAGCGACGCGCTCTTCCGTGACTTCGTCAGCGGCGCCGGCAACCCGCTGGTGCTGGTCTACGAGTCGCAGGTCGCCTCCCTCCTGGCGGACCGGCAGCGGCCCGACGACCTCGTCGTGCTCTACCCGGACACCACCGTCGACAGCGACCACACCGTCGTACCGCTCACCCAAGACGGCCGGGCCCTCGCGCAACTGCTCTCCACAGACCCGCAGTTGCGCAGGCTCGCGGTGCGGCACGGGTTCCGTCCGCAGGGGGCGGCCGCCGAATTCGGCACGTCCGAGACCTATCTGAAGAAGGAACTGACCGGCGTCCGGCAGGCGCCCGTGCCCACCTCCGCGGTGCTGCACGAGATGGCGCGCCGGGCCAGGGGGGATGACAAGTGACCGACAACGGAGACGACTTCACCCTCACCCCGCCCGAGGCCGTCAGGCCCGTGCCGGCCGAGAGGGCCGGCGGGCTGGTGCCCGTGGCGGACGACGTCCGCACGGCGATGGCCGAGAAGGCCGCCGCGTACGTCCAGGGGCTCGCCGCCCTCGACGCGCGCTCACCCGAGTTCGCCGGCAAGGTCGGCGAGATCACCGCCCTCGGCTCCGGGGAGATGCGGGCCGCCGCCGCGCAGTCCAACCGGATGCTGGAGCGCACGGTGCGCAGCCTGCCGTCCAAGGGCGGCGACGCGAGCGCGAAGGTGGCCGGCTCGCTCGTCGAACTCAGGCGGGTGGTCGAGGACCTGGACCCGCGTGACCAGCCGGCCGGCCGTGGCCGCAGGCTGCTGTCCCGGCTGCCCGGCGGCAACAGGCTGCGCGACCACGTCGCCAAGTACGCCTCCGCGCAGGGGACGTTGCACGCCATCGTGGGCTCGCTGCGCGGCGGGCAGGATGAACTGCGGCGCGACAACGCCGCCTTGCAGACCGAGCGGGTCCGCCTGTGGGAGACCATGGGCAAGCTGCAGGAGTACGTGGTGCTGACCGAGGCGCTGGACGCGGCCGTCGAACGGCACCTCGACGAGACCGCGGATCCGCAGGCGGCCGACTCGCTGCGGGCCGACGTGCTCTTCCCCGTCCGGCAGAAGCACCAGGACCTGCTCACCCAACTCGCCGTGTGCGCCCAGGGCTACCTCGCCATGGACGTCGTACGCCGCAACAACGAGGAGCTGATCAAGGGCGTGGACCGCGCGGCCACCACCACGGTGTCCGCGCTGCGCATCTCCGTGATGCTGGCCTCCGCACTCGACCACCAGAAGAAGGTCGCCGACCAGGTCGACGCCCTGCGCGGCACCACCGAGGACCTGATCCGCGGCAACGCCGAGATGCTGGCCACGCAGAGCGGTGACATCCAGCGGATCGCCGCCGACCCGGCCGTCGGCGCCGAGACCCTGCGGTCGGCGTTCCAGCAGATCTACCGCACCCTCGACGCGATCGACACCTACAAGGTGCAGGCGACGGAGGCGATGGCCACGACGGTGGAGTCGCTCAGCGCCGAACTGCGGCAGGCGAGCGCCCATCTGGACCGCAGCCGGTCGCAGGGCGCGCTGGACGGAGGGCTCGCATGAGACGCCCACTGGCCGCCGTCCTGGCCGCCGTCGCCCTGCTCACCGCCTGCTCGGCACAACGGGACGACGACCCCGGCGCCGCCGGCGGCCCGGGCGCCGCCGAACCCGGCACGCTGCGCGTCCTGGCCTCCAGCGAACTCGGCGACATGACCCCGATCCTGGACCGGGTCCGCCGGGACACCGGCATCCGGGTCCGGCCCACCTACATGGGCACGCTCGACGCGGTGAACCTGCTCGCGGAGGGCAAGGCGGACGGGCGCTACGACGCGCTGTGGCTGTCGTCGAACGACTATCTGCGGCTGCGTCCCGAAGCGGCCCGCCGGGTGGTCTCCGAGACGCCGGTCATGTCGAGCCCGGTCGCCGTCGGCGTCCGGACGGCCACCGTGAAGGCGCTCGGCTGGCGCCCGGACGACGTCACCTGGTCCCAGGTCGAACAGGCCGTCCAGGACGGCAGGCTCACCTACGGCATGACCGACCCGGCCCGCTCCAACTCCGGCTTCGCCACGCTCGTCTCGGTCGCCTCCGCCCTCTCCGGCGCCCAGTCCGCGCTCACCGACGCGGACGTCACGAAGGCCACCCCGCGGCTGAAGGAGTTCTTCGCCGGGCAGAAGCTGACGTCGGGTTCGTCGGGCTGGCTGGCGACCGCCTACCGGCGGCGCGGCACCGTCGACGCCCTGCTCAACTACGAGTCCGTGCTGAAGTCCCTGCCGGGCCTGACGGTGATCCGCCCCCGGGACGGCGTCGTCACCGCCGACTACCCGCTCTCCTCGCTCCGTTCGACGACCGCGGCGGGCCGCAAGGACGTCCGCCGGCTGACCGAGGCGCTGCGCACGCCGGCCGTCCAGCGGCTGATCACCGAGCGCACACACCGCCGCCCGGTCGTGACCTCCGTGCGGCCCGCGGCCGGTCTCGACCCCGGCCGGCGGCGGGAACTGCCCTTCCCCGGCAGCCGGTCGGTGGCCGACGGGCTGCTCGACGCGTACGAGAACGAGCTGCGCCGCCCCTCGCGCACGGTGTACGTCCTCGACACCTCCGGCTCGATGGACGGCGACCGGCTGACCCGGCTGAAGACGGCGCTGCGCGACCTCACCGGCGACTTCCGCGACCGCGAGGAGGTCACCCTGATGCCGTTCGGGTCGGACGTGAAGAGCGTGCGCACGCACGTGGTCGACCCGGCCGATCCGCAGGCGGGACTGGACGCGATCCGCGAGGACACCGCACGGCTGTCCGCCGACGGCGACACCGCGATCTACACCTCGCTGGAGAAGGCGTACGGACACCTGGGCGCCGGCGAAGACACGTTCACGTCGATCGTGCTGATGACGGACGGCGAGAACACCACGGGCGCGAAGGCGGGCGAGTTCGACGCCTTCTACCGCTCGCTCACCCCGGCGCAGCGGCAGACCCCTGTCTTCCCGATCCTCTTCGGCGACTCCGACCGCGGCGAGCTGGCGCACATCGCCGACCTGACCGGCGGCCGCCTCTTCGACGCCCGGCAGGGCTCGCTGGACGGCGCCTTCGAGGAGATCCGTGGCTATCAGTAGACGCCTGGTGGGATACCTGGAGTCCCGCAAGAACATCACCGGCAGCGTGTGCGGGCTGGCCGGCCTCGCGCTCACCTTCGCCGGGGCGGCGGGCCCGTACTGGCCGGTCGTGGTGGCCGGACTGTACGGCGCGGGCGCGCTGATCGCGCCGCCGGAGCGTCCGGCGCTGCCGGACTTCCCCGATCCGTCCGCCCGGCTGGAGGCGGTGCGGGACGACTTCGAGCAGCTCGGCGGCTATCTGACGGACGTCGAGCTGCCGCCCGCGGCCGCCGGGCGGCTGACCGAGCTGACGCGGTTGCTGGCCGGGCTGCTGGACCCGGGATGGGCCGCCGAGGTGCTCGCCCAGGACCCGGAGGGCGTGCACGTGCTGTCCCGGACGGTACGGCAGGACCTGCCCGAGGCCGTCGACGCGTTCGTACGGACCCGGTGGTGGACGCGGCTGGCGCCGGGGCAGGAGCCTCCCGAGCGCCATCTGGAACGGCAGCTCACACTGCTGCAGGAGGAGGCGGAGCGGCTGGCCGCGTCCCTGCGCGAGGCGGAGGCGCGGCGGCAGGAGTCGCACACCCGGTACCTGGAAGGCCGGGGCGGGGCGACCTGACCGGGCACTGCGCGGATGGGGCCGGACAGGGCCGCAGGCTGAGCACGGCCGCAGGCTGGGCCGGGCACGGCAACAGCAGGCCTGCCCAGACCCGGAAGCGCCCCGGGCCGGGCGCGGTTCGACGCAAGGCGAGCCGACGCGAGTCGATCCGAGCCGACGCGAGTCGATCCGAGCCGACACCGCAGCGAGCGCGCCGGGCAGCGACAGCGACCTGAACCGGGCGCGGCAGCGAGCGTGCCGGGCTCGGAAACAGGCGAAGGCCTGCCATCACCTGCTCCCGTCGGGGCGGACGGAAGACGTGACGGCAGGCCCAGGGCCCCTCACGCCGTTGTGCGGGACCTCGCCGGCTTGTCACCGCGGCCGGCCGTGACGATCACTGGTCAGGGCAGATCGGACCGGCCGCGGAGCCTTGTCCCGGGCTCAGCCCAGGCGCTCCACCAGGGCGCGGTACTGGTCCCACAGCTCCTTGGGCGTGTGGTCGCCGAAGGTGTTCAGGTGCTCGGGCACCAGGGACGCCTCCTCGCGCCAGACCTCCTTGTCGACCGTGAGCAGGAAGTCCAGGTCGGACTCCGACAGCCCCAGGCCGTTCGTGTCGAGGGCCTCCTTCGTCGGCAGGACGCCGATCGGGGTCTCGACGCCGTCGGCCTTGCCGTCCAGGCGCTCCACGATCCACTTCAGGACGCGGCTGTTCTCGCCGAAGCCGGGCCAGACGAACTTGCCCTCGTCGTTCTTGCGGAACCAGTTCACGTAGTAGATCTTCGGCAGCTTGGACTGGTCCTTGTCCTTGGCCACGTTGATCCAGTGGGCCATGTAGTCGCCCATGTTGTAGCCGCAGAAGGGCAGCATGGCGAAGGGGTCGCGGCGCAGCTCGCCGACCTTGCCCTCGGCGGCGGCGGTCTTCTCGCTCGCCACGTTGGCGCCGAGGAACACGCCGTGGTTCCAGTCGAAGGACTCGGTCACCAGCGGCACGGCGCTGGCGCGGCGGCCGCCGAAGAGGATCGCCGAGATCGGCACGCCCTTGGGGTCCTCCCACTCGGGCGCGATGATCGGGCACTGGGCGGCCGGCACGGTGAAGCGGGCGTTGGGGTGGGCGGCGGGCTCGGCGGAGTCCGGGGTCCAGTCGCGGCCCTTCCAGTCCGTGAGGTGGGCCGGGGTCTCCTGGGTCATGCCCTCCCACCACACGTCGCCGTCGTCGGTGAGGGCGACGTTGGTGAAGACGGAGTTGCCCCACAGGGTCTTCATCGCGTTGGCGTTGGTGTGCTCACCGGTGCCGGGCGCGACGCCGAAGAAGCCGGCCTCGGGGTTGATGGCGTACAGGCGGCCGTCCTCGCCGAAGCGCATCCAGGCGATGTCGTCGCCGATCGTCTCCACCGTCCAGCCGGAGACCGTGGGCTCCAGCATGGCGAGGTTGGTCTTGCCGCAGGCGCTCGGGAAGGCCGCGGCGACGTACTTCGACTCGCCGGTGGGCGGGGTCAGCTTCAGGATGAGCATGTGCTCGGCCAGCCAGCCCTCGTCGCGCGCCATGACGGAGGCGATGCGCAGGGCGTAGCACTTCTTGCCGAGCAGGGCGTTGCCGCCGTAGCCGGAGCCGTAGGACCAGATCTCGCGGGTCTCGGGGAAGTGGGAGATGTACTTGGTCTGGTTGCAGGGCCACGGAACGTCCTGCTCGCCCTCCGCGAGCGGGGCGCCGATGGAGTGGACGGCCTTCACGAAGAAGCCGTCGGAGCCCAGCTCCTCCAGGACCGGCTGCCCCATGCGCGTCATCGTGCGCATGGACACGGCGACGTACGCCGAGTCGGTGATCTCCACGCCGATGGCGGACAGGTCCGAGCCGAGCGGTCCCATGCAGAAGGGGACCACGTACATCGTGCGGCCCCGCATGGAGCCGCGGAACAGGCCCTTCTCGCCCTGGAATATCTCCCGCATCTCCGCCGGGGCCTTCCAGTGGTTGGTGGGGCCCGCGTCCTGCTCCTCCTCGGAGCAGATGAAGGTCCGGTCCTCGACGCGCGCGACGTCGGTCGGGTCGGAGGCGGCGTAGTAGGAGTTGGGGCGCTTGATCGGGTCGAGTTTCTTGAAGGTGCCCTTCGCCACGAGCTCCTCGCACAGTCGCTCGTACTCGGCCTCGGATCCGTCACACCAGACCACGCTGTCCGGCTGGGTCAGTTCGGCGATCTCGTTCACCCAGGAGATCAGTTCCTGGTGGTTGGTGGGGATGACGGGGGGAGCCGCGATGTCGCGCGCCACGATTGCTCCTATAATGAGGGATTTTTTGTTGGAGGCCCCGTGGGGGCTGCGACCCGGATGCTTCGTGGCTGGATCTTCAGCGCTCATCCGGTGCCGACCGCACTCATTTGATCATCCGATCATACCGCCCATATGTCCAGAGGACCTCACAGGTGAGCGGAGTGAGGATTGCCACGTCCGTTTCGCGTTCACGGCGTTTATTTGCCCGTACGTAGCGTTCGCCTGAAGGTTCTTTTGCGTAACGCGCCCCGGGCGCGTGAGAGGATGGCGACTCCCGCCCCCGGTCAACACGCTGCCCCGCACCTCAACTTACGGTTGCGTAGGTACGATGGTCCGTATGACTGCGTCCGCCCCCGACGCGGCCACGGACTCGCCGGCCGACGGCCGTGGTCCCGCCGCGCACTCCGTGCCCCGTCAGATCAAGCAGCACGCCCAGCACCTCGCCGAGCCGCTCAAGCCGAAGCTGCGCGGCTGGCTGCACCTGGGCATGTTCCCGGCCGCGCTGGTCGCCGGCCTGATACTCACCGCCCTCGCCGACTCCGCCAGGGGCCGCATCGCCTGCGGGATCTACGCCCTCACCGCCTGCCTGCTGTTCGGCGTGAGCGCGCTGTACCACCGGGGCAACTGGAGCCCTCGCATGGACGGCATCCTGCGCCGGCTGGACCACGCCAACATCTTCCTGATCATCGCCGGCACGTACACCCCGCTGACCCTGCTGCTCCTGCCCGGCGCGAAGGGGCAGTGGCTGCTGTGGGGCATCTGGGGCGCGGCGGCCGCCGGCATCCTCTTCCGGGTCTTCTGGGTCGGCGCCCCGCGCTGGCTGTACACACCCTGCTACATCGCGATGGGCTGGGCGGCCGTCTTCTTCCTGCCCGACTTCATGCGCAGCGGCGGCATCGCCGTCCTGGTCCTGGTGGTCGTCGGCGGTCTCCTCTACAGCGCGGGCGGCGTGATCTACGGCATCAAGCGGCCGAACCCCTCCCCGCGCTGGTTCGGCTTCCACGAGGTGTTCCACACCCTGACGCTCGCGGCGTTCGTCGTGCACTACATCGGCATCTCACTGGTTGCCTACACCCACATCTGACAGCCCCCTTCCCCACCGCACGGCCACGGCTTTCGAGCCGTGGCCGTTTTTCGTGCGCCCGCGACGGGCCCCCCAGGCGGGAGCGGATACGTATTGACACTCCCTCTGTTTTGAGAGTTACTCTCATTTCATGGCTACTGTCATTCCTGCATCCGAGGTGCGGCACGATCCGCGCCGTTGGTGGGCCCTCGGGGCCCTGGTCGCGAGCATGCTGACGCTCGGCTTCGACATGACGATCCTCAACGTGGCGCTGCCCACCATGGCCGCCGACCTCGGCGCGACCACCGGCCAGCAGCAGTGGATGGCGGACGCGTACGTCGTCGTGTTCGCCGCGCTGATGCTCCCCGCGGGGCTCCTCGGCGACCGGTTCGGACGGCGCCGCATGCTGATCACCGGTCTCGCGGTGTTCCTCGCCGGCTCGCTGGTGGGTGCGCTGGCCGGGGACGTGCACTGGGTGATCGCGGCCCGGGCGTTCATGGGCGTCGGCGGCGCGCTGGTCACCCCGCTCGCGCTGTCCGTGCTGCCCTCGCTGTTCGGGCCCGACGAGCGCACCAAGGCCGTCGGCGTCATCTCCGCCGCCTCCGCGCTCGGCCTGCCGCTCGGCCCGATCATCGGCGGCTGGCTGCTCGACCACTTCTGGTGGGGCTCGGTCTTCCTGGTCAACGTCCCGATGGCGGCGATCGGCATCACCGCCTGCCTCTTCCTGCTCCCCGAGACGCGCGACCCCGCCTCCCCCAAGGTCGACGCCGTCTCCACCGCGCTCACCGCGGCCGGGCTCGGCGCCCTCGTCTACGCGATCATCGAGGCGCCCGGCCGGGGCTGGGGCGACGCGCTGGTGGTGGCGATGCTCGCCGGTGCGGTGGTCCTGCTCGCCGCGCTGGTGCTGCGCGAGCGCCGGGCCGCGCGGCCCATGCTCGACATGCCCCTCCTCGCCCACCGCGGCTTCCTGTTCAACACCCTCGCCGCGACCCTGGTCATGTTCGTCCTGTCCGGCCTGCTGTTCGTGCTGCCGCCCTACCTCCAGGCCGTCCTCGGCCACGACGCGCTCGGCACCGGTGTGCGCCTGCTGCCGATGATGGGCGGGCTGCTGGTCGCCGCGCGGGGCGCGCAGCCGGTGGTCGAACGGTTCGGCGCGCGGGCCGTGGTCACCGCGGGGCTCGCGGTGCTGGCCTTCTCCGCGCTGCTGGGCAGCCGTACGACCGTCGACTCCGGCTACGGCTTCACCGCGCTGTGGCTGTCCGTCACCGGCGTCGGCTTCGGCTTCTCCGTCGTCCCGGCGATGGACGGCGCCCTCGGCGCGCTGCCCCGCGACCGGGCCGGCAGCGGCTCCGGCCTGCTGATGACACTGCGCCAGGTCGGCGGCGCGCTCGGCATCGCGCTGCTCGGCAGCCTGCTCTCCGGTGCCTTCCGCGACCGGCTCGACGTCACCGGGCTGCCCGCGTCCGCCGCCGGCACCGCCCGGGAATCGGTGGTCGCCGCGCACATCGTCGCCGGCCGGACGCACTCCGCCGGCCTCACGGCATCCGCGAACGACGCATACGTGCACGGCATGGGCCTGGTGCTGCTGGTGTGCGGCATCGCGGCGCTCGTCGCGGCCCTGCTGGCCGGCGCGCTGCTCCCCGGCACACGGACCGCCGGAGCCGAGGCACAGACCGACGGGGCCGAGCCGCACGCCGCCGGATCCGAGCCACAGACCGACGGGACCGAGGTGCAGCACACCGGAGCCGAGCCGCACACCGCCGGGACCGAACCGCAGGCCACCGGGACCGAGCCGCAGGCCCCGGACATGGCCGTGCCGCCCGCCGATGCCCGACAATGAAGCCCATGACGGCCGCACCCTCCCCCCTCTCCCCCTCCGAGCGCCCCCGGCTGAGCCTGCGCGAGCGCAAGAAGATCAAGACCCGCGAGGCGATCCGCACCGCGACCTTCGAACTGATCGGGGAGCAGGGCTACGAGGCCACGACGATCGACCAGATCGCCGAGCGGGCCGAGGTGTCGCCGTCGACCGTCTTCCGGTACTTCCCGACCAAGGAGGACATCGTCCTCACGGACGAGTACGACCCGGTGATGCTGGAGGAGCTGCGCGCACGGCCCGTCGACGAGCCGTGGATCGATTCGGTGCGGCACATCATGGGCAAGGCGCTGGACCTGCTCGTGCGGGAGAGTCCCGAGGTGGTCCGGATGCGGGCGCACCTCGGGGTCCAGGTCCCCGCCGTCCGCTCCCGGATCTTCGAGAGCATGTCGCAGACCGCGCGCCTGATGCGCGGGGCCATAGCCGAGCGCTTCGGCCTGGACCCGGACAGCCTCGAGGTCCGCGTCTACGCGATGTCCCTCATCGGCGGCCTCATGGAGGTCAACATGTACTGGGCGGAGCACGACTTCACGGGCGACCTCGGGGACCTCATGCACCGTGCCCTCGACGTCCTGGAGCACGGCCTGCCCACCGAAAAGCCCTGAGACCGGACCCCTCTCCCGTGACATCCTGACCGGGTGAACGGTCCCGAGATCCACGTCGAGTTCGCCCCCGGCCTGGCCCTGTTCGTCCCGCACGGGCGCCGCGGCGCCGCCACCGCCCTGACCACCGACGGCGTCTCCTCGCTCGGCCACGTCGTGGAGTCGGCCGGCGTCCCGCTGACCGAGGTCGGGTCGCTGTGGGTGAACGGCCGCGAGGTGCCTTCCTCGTACGTCCCCACGGCCGGCGACCGCGTCTCGGTCCGGCCCGTCGAGCGCCCCCAGCGGGTGCCCGGCGCGCCCCTGCGTTTCCTGCTCGACGTCCACCTCGGCACCCTCGCCCGCCGACTGCGCCTGCTCGGCGTGGACACCGCCTACGAGTCGACGGACATCGGCGACCCCGCCCTCGCCGCCCGCTCGGCCGCCGAACAGCGGGTCATGCTCAGCCGCGACCGGGGTCTGCTGCGCCGCCGGGAACTGTGGTCCGGCGCGTACGTCTACAGCACCCGGCCCGAGGACCAGCTCCGGGACGTCCTGGACCGGTTCCGGCCCGAACTGCGGCCGTGGACCCGGTGCACCGCCTGCAACGGGCTGCTGCGGCAGGCCACCAAGGAGGAGGTGGCGCACCGGCTCCAGGGCGGGACGCAGCGGTCGTACGACGTCTTCGCGCAGTGCCGGGACTGCGGGCGCGCGTACTGGAAGGGCGCGCACCACGACCAGCTGGTGGCCATCGTGGAACGCGCCCTCGCCGAGTTCGCGGGCTGACCCCGGACCGGCCCGAGTCAGCCAGGGCCGGTCCGGGGTCGGTCCCGGGTCACCCCTTCTTCTTCACGTCGCCCTTCCCGCAGGCCGTCCCGTCCTTGTTCCGGTCCAGGCCGAGCGGGTCGTCGCGGCCGTTGAGCTTCAGCCGGCCGTAGTCGTTCTTCTTCAGCCACTCGCACCGCGCGGCCGCCGACTTCCTCACCCCGGGCGGGAAGGCCGTCGGCACACACACGTTGACCGAGCCGTAGTGCCGGTCGCAGCCCGCGACGAAGGCGCTGACCTTCTGCGAGGCGCGCTTCCTGCCGGGCCCGGTGACCTTGCCCGACAGGGAGTCGGCGAAGGAGTGGACGTGCGCGGAGGCGTCGTTCGCGGCGAGGGCCTGCGGGCCCTGGAGGTGCACCCACTTGGCCACCGAGGGCACCCCGTTGGCGTCGACCGCGAAGAGCATGTACCAGCCGGGCGGGGCCAGGTTGGGGTTGCTCGTCACGTTCAGGTCGACGTTGTTGCCGTCCACCGACAGCGGCAGGTCCACGAACCGCTGGTTGGGGTCGGAGGAGTGGGTGACGGCGGCCGGGCGGATCAACTCGGCCTTGGCGATGGGCCGGTCGACGGTGATCCGCTGGGTGTCGCCGTAGTTCCACTCGGTGTCGATCACCGAAGTGATCGTCGGCCGGGTGCCCTTGAGCAGGTAGGGCGGCGTGTAGATCGACACGTTGTGGTTCCAGGTGCCGTTGCCCGGGTTGTCGCCGGTGGTCATCACGCGGCCGTCGGGCAGCAGGAACGCGGACGAGTGGTAGCCGCGCGCCTCCGGGTCGGCGGTCACCGGGTCGAAGGTGTTCGTCTGCGGGTCGTAGAGCGAGGACTCGTAGACCGGGTTCGCGCGGTTGTGCAGCGCGCCGCCGGTCTCCAGCACCTTGCCGTCGGGCAGCAGCACGGCGGAGACGTACATCTTGCCCTGGCCGCCGGTCTCGGCGACCTTGCCCGCGCCGAGGTCGACCGTGCCCTGCGGGATCGGCGGGCCGGCGACGTAGGACGGGTCGGCCTGCTTGAGGTCGATGACGTCGGTGAGCCGGTTCGCGTCCGGGTTGGAGTCGATGTTGCCGCCGCCGAGGGTGAGCACCTTCTGGTCCTGCGCGGGCGGCAGCAGCACGCTCGCCGACTGGTCGCGCTGGTCCTTGTTCTGCAGACCGGGGACCTGCGTGATGGTGTTGGCGCCGTAGTCGTAGATCGCGCTTCCGGTGCCCGGGATGTTGTTGCCGAAGACGTGGCTGCCCGAGTAGAACAGGCGGCCGTCCTGCATGAGGATCATCGACGGGTACAGGCCCCAGTACGACCAGGTCTGGTTGACCTGCCACAGCGGCAGCCACTTCTGCTGCGCGTCGGACCAGTACTCGGCGGTCACCGAGCCGGTCGAGTCCTCGCGCAGGCCGCCGAAGGAGATGACGTCGCCGTTGCCGAGCTCGGTCGCCGACGGGTACCAGTGGCCGTCGTTGAGGTCATTGGTCCTGCTGTAGGTCTCGGTGGCCGGGTCGAAGACGTACGAGTCCTTGAAGCCCTCGTAGCCGTGCGAGCCGTCCGCCGCCGGGAACGCCTTGTTGCCGCTCATCACCAGCACCCGGCCGTCCTGCAGCTGGACGTGCCCGGCGCAGAACATGTCCTTCGGGGTGGGGATGATCTTGTAGCTGCCGTCGGCCGGGTTGTAGACCGCCGAGGTGAAGGTGCCCGCGTCGAAGTTCTCCTCGCTGTTGCCGGAGCCCGCGATCAGCAGCACCTTGCCGTTGTTGAGCACGACGGAGTGCATGGAGCGCACCGGGTTCTGCGTCGGCAGCACGTCCCAGCGGCCGTCGGCGCACTCCTCGGCGGTGGCGGTGCAGGTGGCCGGCGGGAGCGGGTCGGGGACCTGCTCCATGGTGTAGTCGTCGGTGGTCGCCGAGCCGGTGCCGTAGACCGACACGCCCCAGGTGATGCGGTCGGTGCCGGCCGGGATCTCGGGCGTGCGGACGGTGGCCTGGGTCCAGGCCGACTGCATCTCCAGGGTCTTGAGGTCGGTCCAGTACTGCCAGCCGGCGGTGGTGTCGTGCCGGAAGAGGGTGACGTTGGCGTCGGGCGTGGTCGTCTTGTACCAGAGCCCGAGGTCGTACTGCTTGCCCGCGGTCACCACCGGCGCGCAGTCCGCCGACTCGGTGATCAGCGCCTTGCGGTCGCCGTCGGCCCGGCGGGTCAGCGACACCTTCATCGCCGCCGAGCCGCTGTGCGCGTCCGACGTGGTCTCGAACGTGAAGTCGTTGTCGCCCCAGCCGGACTTCTCCCAGCAGTACGGCATCCCGTCGGTGCCGGCCGTCTCGAAGCCGGGGTTCTTCACCAGGTTGGCCGCCTGGGCGGACTGGGGCGAGGTCAGGAGCAGACCGGCGGTCAGGGCCCCCACCCCGACCAGTGCGGTCCTTCTTCGGCGCTTGTTCACACGGCTCTCCTTGCTGCGGTGCGGCTGCTGTCCTTCCCGGCACGCGCTCCGCGCGGTCGGCGCGGTCGGCGCGGGAGGTAGACCAGCGCTTCGGTGCCCATGAAGCGCAGGACGAACGTCGTCACCAGCGCGAGCGCGGTGGCGGGCAGCGCGCCGAGACCGAACCGGTGGACGAGCACCGCGATCAGCGGGATGCGCAGCACCAGGTCGGCGTTGGCGAGCAGCGCGAACCGGCCCACGCGGTCCCAGCGGTTGCGGTGGCGGCGGCGGTCGCGGAACAGCAGGTGCTCGATGAGCAGGAAGTTCCAGGCGACGCCGAACTGGTTGGCGAGGATCTCGGCCGGCACGTAGTGCACCCCGGCACGGGTCAGGGCCCACAGGCCGAACAGGTTCGGCACGAAGCCGCTCGCCCCGATCAGGCCGAACGCCAGCATCCGGGCGACCGGTGAGGCGGTGCGCAGGCCGGCCAGGTGGCGCAGGAAGCGCAGGCCCTCGCGCGCCGACGACTTCGACTCCCCGGCGAACCGGTCCTGGAAGACGAACGGCACCTCGGTGACCTCGCGCGGGCGGCTGCGGACCGCCAGCTCGAGGAGGATCTTGTAGCCGAGGGGCTTCAGGGCGTCCGCGGCGATGTCGCCGCGCCGGATGGCGAAGAAGCCGCTCATCGGGTCGCTGATGCCGCGCAGCCTGCGCGGGAAGAGCGCCTTGGTCAGCCAGGTGGCGCCGCGCGAGACGGCCACCCGGTAGCTGCCGGCCAGCCCGGCCCGGCTGCCGCCCTTGATGTAGCGGGAGGCGACCACCAGGCCGGCGTTCGCCCGCTCGCCGGTGGCCACCAGTTCCGGCA
The DNA here is from genome assembly GCF_055569945.1 of Streptomyces sp. NPDC031340. Lineage (NCBI taxonomy): Bacteria > Bacillati > Actinomycetota > Actinomycetes > Kitasatosporales > Streptomycetaceae > Streptomyces > Streptomyces sp. NPDC031340. The sequence continues at coordinate 30,524 of NZ_JBVIIE010000035.1, read as the reverse complement.
CCAGGGACGGCGGGTGCTGGCAGTCGCCGTCCATGACGACGATCCAGTCCGACCCGGCCGCTTTCATGCCCTCCACGACGGCGCCGCCGAGCCCGCCGACGGGTTCCTCGCGGTGCAGCACGGTGACCGGGAACGGGCAGTCCTCCGCCGCCTCGCGGATGACCCGGGGGGTGTCGTCGGTGGAGTCGTCGACGAAGACCACCTCGCAGGGCAGCCTGGACGGCACCGACTCGGCGATCTGGTGCAGCAGTTGACGGACGTTCGCCGACTCGTTGAACGTCGGTACGACGATGGTGACGGCGCCGGGTTCGGGGACCTCGACGGCCCGCGCGGCGGGGTCGTGGAGCTCTCCGGGAGCGGTGTACTCGGGGGTCATCGGACGCCTCCGGAGGTCGTCTGGATCTGCCGGATCTCGATGCGGTCGGGCCCGGTGCCGAAGGTGGCGACCGGCGTCGAGTGCTCGATGGCGGCCTTGACGTTGGGCAGGTCGACGGCGTCGCGCCGCACGGTCGGGGAGGCGACCACGTAGTCGAGGTCCCGCCAGCCGCGCGGCATCGTCTTCGTCACGGCCGGGTCGAGGTCGGCCTTGTAGAACCAGATGACGCCGAGCCCGGGCCGGTAGCCCTGGTGCACGAGGTCCAGCCAGAGCGCGTCGTCGACGAGGACGCGGGTGTCCTCGGGGTCCTCGACCTCGGTGGCCAGCCAGTGCGAGGCGGCCCGGTAGGGGGCGTTGGCGTCGGTGGTGACGGCGGTGCGGTCGCCGTCGTACCAGCGCGGCACCACATAGGCGCCGGCGGCGACGGCGAGGACGGCGGCGAGCGCGTACCGGCCGCCGGTGAGGTACCGGCTCTCGCCCGCCGAACGACGCCTGCGCAGTACGGCGTGGGCGACGGAGGCCGCGCCCCCGGCGAGCACCAGGGCGAGGAAGGGCAGGGCCTGGATGACGTACATCGCGGGCAGGTAGCCGTTCGGGCGCATGGCGACCAGGGCCAGGACCGCCACCGCGAGCGACGGTCCGGCCAGGGCACGGGCGGTGACCGACCATCGCCAGGTGACCAGGAGCAGCAGGGCTCCGGCGAGGCCGCCGACGATCAGCACGCGGTCGTAGTACAGCCACGAGTGCAGCACGCCGTACGAGCCGGAGCCCGGGTCCAGGATGAAGCCCGAACCGGGCCTGGTCATCTGGTACTCGAGGCCGCCGAGCAGCGAGACGTGCCCGTCGCCGGGGATCAGCTCGCCCTTGAGGAGGGCGAAGAGGGGGTAGGAGAAACCGATCAGCGCGCAGGCCGTGACGGCGCCGGTGAGGGCGAACTTACGGGTGTCGCGGTGGCTGTGCCGCCACATGGTCAGCAGCACGGCCGGCAGGACGAGGAGCATCGTCTCCTTGGTGAGGACGGCCGTGGCGGCCGCCAGTCCCGCGCCGAAGTGGTGCCACAGGTGGCGGCTGGGGGAGGCGGCGAGGGCGAACGCCAGCAGCGTCCACATCACCGCGATGTTGTCGAGGAAGATCTCCCGCTGCAGGACCACCGACAGCGGCGAGAGCCCGAACAGCGCCATCGCCAGCCCGGCGGCCCAGCGCGGCAGCGACAGGCGGCGGGCCAGGACGTAGACGAGGACTGCGCTGACCGCGCTGATCACCAGCATCGCGGCGCGCATGCCGGCGACGGTCATCGCGCCGGGGCTGACCAGCGACGGGATCCAGGTCAGCAGGGCGATCTGGATCCAGCCCAGCGGCGGGTGGTCGTACCAGTAGGTGTAGTGGGCGAGGCCCCGGCCCTGCTGGACCGCCCAGGCCTGGGCGAGGTAGGTGCCCTCGTCGTCGCTGAGGGTCGGGTAGGCGGCGATGTTCCAGCCCTGCACGACGAGGATCGCGACCAGGAGCGCGCCGCACAGCAGGAGGTCGGGCCGGGAGGAGCGCAGCCGCCGCGGCGGGCTCGTCCGGCCGGCCGGGCCGGTTTCGGGCGCAGGCCGACGCTGCGCGGCGACCTGGACGGCGGTCACCGCGGGAAGGGTGGAGGTCACGCGGGGACGTCCTCTCGGAGGTCGCGGGTCACTTCGGCTCCGGCGAGATGGGCGCCGACATGGGTCGTCAACTCCCAGTCGTTCCGGCCGCGTTGCTCACGCCAGACGGCGCGGATCGCGGCCCCGGCGAGGAGGACCTGGTAGAACGGGCCGCCCACCACGAGCTTGGCGTAGTGGACGAAGCGGACGCGCAGCCCGTACTGCCTGCCGAAGTCGTGCAGTCCGACGACCTCGAAGACGAACGTGACCGCCGCGGTGACCAGGGGCAGGAAGGTCAGGAAGGCGATTCCGACGGGCACGTCGAGGAACAGCGCGACGGCCGCGTTGAGCGGGATGACCACACCGGAGAACGCCTGCAGGAACGGCGTCATGAGCGTGTACCGGGCGAGCAGCCGCTGCCCGAAGCCGGGGAGCTGCTTCCAGTCCTTCTTCCGGTACACCTGGAGGAAGCCCTGGTTCCAGCGGGTGCGCTGCTTCAGCAGCGACATCAGGGTGTCCGGGGTCTCCTCCCGGGTGACCATGTCGGAGTCGTAGGCGACGACGACCTTCTTGCCGACGCTGGACAGACGCACGCCCAGGTCGCAGTCCTCGGCGAGGCAGTCGGGGTCCCAGCCGCCGGCCTCCCGGAGCACGCCGGTCCGCACGAAGACGGTGTTGCCGCCGAGCGGGATGAACCCCTTCTGCGCGTGCAGGTGGAGGCGGGAGCGGAACCAGAAGAAGTACTCCAGGCAGTTGCGCAGGCTGTACCAGCTGGAGTGGAAGTTGATCAGCTGGACGCCGCCCTGGACGACGTCCGCCCCGGTGGTGCGGAAGGCGTGGTCGACGTGCGCGAGCAGCTCCGGATGGACCTGGTCCTCGGCGTCGAACACCCCGACGACGTCGCCGCGGCAGTGCGGCAGCGCCGTGTTCATGGCCTTCGGCTTGTTCTTCTTCTCGTGGGTGTCGACGACGACCCGCACCCGCGGGTCGCGCCCGGCCGCCCGCTCGGCGACGGCCGTGGTCTCCGGATCGTCATGCCCGACGATCACGATGATCTCGAAGTCGGTGTGCGTGGACTCCAGCAGCCGCTGGATCGTGTGGTCCAGCACGGCCTGCTCGTGCCGCGCCGGAAGCAGCAGCGAGAACGAGACATGCTCGTCCCCGTCGGGTCTGCTGAAGCGGGTGGAGGCGAGCACCTCGGGCGTGCGCCACGCGTGCATCTGCCACCACAGGGTGAACGCCGCCATCCAGAACAGGGCAAGCGAAACGGCAGCGATGAGTAACGACGTAAGCAAAAGATCCCCCCAGACCCCCGAAGCCCCCTGGCGCGAAAGGGGGTTGCCCTTCTCCCGCCACTGTGCAGAGATTAGGGGGGAACTGTGAAGCGCGCAGGGCCTTTCAGTGAAGAGCGCGTTTCGTCACAACGGGTCCGCAGAGTGAACAATTCGAACATCGGTTGCGTCGCGGTACCGCGTTCTGGGCTCTTTCAGCTGTTCAGCGCGGTGCGCAGCCGCTCCGGGTCGGTCGTCGGGGCATCGCAGGTGAAGTTGCGGCAGACGTAGGCGGCGGCCCCTCCGTCGATCAGCGGGCGCGCTTCGAGCAGCGGGAACTCGTCACCGTCCACCGTCCCGACCGCGACGACCGCGCCCGGGGCGGTGCCCAGGAGCGCCGTACGGTGCAGGGCCCGCGTCGCCTCGTCGTCCAGGGACGGACCGACGACCGCGACCTCGCGCGGCCCGTCGAGCCACGCCTCGGCGACGGCCAGCCCCCAGCCGATGAACCGGGGCACCCGCGGCCCGAGCGCCTTCACCACCCCCAACGCCCGCTCCGCCGCCGTGCGGTGAGGTTCGGAACCCGTGTGGGCGGTATAGCTCAGCAGGGCGCCCGCGGCCGCGGTCCAGCCGGACGGCGTGGCGTTGTCGGTCGGGTCCTGCGGCCGGCGGATCAACTGCTCCGCGTCGTCCGCCGTGTCGTACAGCGCGCCCGAACCGGCGTCCACGAAGCGGGCGAGGACATGGTCGAGCAGCAGCCCGGCGAAATCCAGCCAGACGCCCTCGCCGGTGACGGACGCCAGCGCGAGGAAGCCCTCGGCGACGTCGGCGTAGTCCTCCAGGACCCCCGCGTTGGCGCCGGCCCGCCCGTCCTTGCTGGTGCGCGTCAGCCGCGCGTGCTCGTCCAGGTGCAGCCGGACGAGGAGATCCGCGGCGCCGGCCGCGGCCTCCACCAGGTCCGGACGGTCGAAGCAGGCGCCGGTCTCGGCGAGCGCGGCGATGGCGAGACCGTTCCAGGCGGCGACGACCTTGTCGTCCCGGCCCGGAGCGGGCCGGGACGCGCGGGCGGCGAGCAGCCGGCCGCGGACGGACTCCACCCTCTCCGCGTCGAACACCCCCTCCTGCTGCGGCAGCCGCAGCACCGAACGGCCGTGCTCGAAGTTGCCCTCCTCGGTCACCCCGAAGTACTGCGCGGCGAGTTCGGCGTCGTCGCCGAGCACCTCCCGCAACTGCCGCGGATCCCACACGTAGTACGCGCCCTCGACGTGCCGGCCGCTGCCGTCGTCGCTGTCGGCGTCCAGCGCGGAGGCGAACCCGCCCTCGGCCGTGCGCAGTTCGCGCACCATGAAGTCGGCCGTCTCCAGGGCGACCCGGCGGGCCAGGCCGGAGCCGGTGGCGCGCCACAGGTGGGTGTAGACCCGGCACAGCAGCGCGTTGTCGTACAGCATCTTCTCGAAGTGCGGGACCACCCAGTCACGGTCCACGGCGTAACGCGCGAAACCGCCCCCGAGCTGGTCGTAGATCCCGCCGCGCGCCATCCGCTCGCAGGTGTCCACGGCCATCTGCAGGGCGCCCTCGGCACCCGTGCGGGCGTGGTGGCGCAACAGGAACTCCAGCACCATGGACGGCGGGAACTTCGGCGCGCCCCCGAACCCGCCGCGTCGCGCGTCGTACTCGCGGGTCAGGCCGAGCAGCGCCTGCGCGATCTCCGCCTCGCCGGGCGCCTGCGAACCGCCGAAGCCGATCTCCCGGCCGGCCAGGTCGCGCACGATCTTCCCGGCGACCTCCGCCACCTCCCCCGGCCGGTCCGCCCAGGCGGCCCGCACCCCCTCCAGCACCTGCCGGAACGACGGCATGCCGTGCCGGGGCTCGGGCGGGAAGTACGTGCCGAAGTAGAAGGGCTCGGCGTCCGGCGTGAGGAACACCGTCATGGGCCAGCCGCCCTGCCCGGTGGCGGCCTGCACGGCCTCCATGTAGACGGCGTCCACATCGGGCCGCTCCTCGCGGTCCACCTTGACGCTGACGAAGTGCTCGTTCATGAAGGCGGCGACCGCCTCGTCCTCGAAGCTCTCCCTGGCGAGTACATGGCACCAGTGGCAACTCGAATAGCCGACGCTGAGCAGCACCGGTACGCCTCGCCTGCGCGCCTCCTCGAACGCCTCGGCCGACCAGGGCCACCAGTCGACGGGGTTGTCGGCGTGCTGAAGCAGGTACGGGGACGTCTCATGGGCCAGTCGGTTCACCGTTCCACTCTCCCACGGGCCCGGGCGTCACGCGGAAGCGACCGCGGCGCGCCGCCCCCTCCGGCGAGCTCCCTCCTGTGAGGTCCCTCCGGTGAGCTCCCTCCTGTGAGTGATCGCCCTCTCGCGCTCCCGCTCGGCCCGAAGGACACTCGTACGTAAGGGAGTTACCGCCGGAGGGGGGACGGGACATGCGGGACAGTCATCGGGCGGAGGCCGAGCGGCTGCTGGCCCGGGCCGTGGAGGAGGAGGTGCGGCGCTCGGGCGGACGGGTCGACGGGGGCGTGCTGCTGTCGCGGGCGCGCGGGGGGCTGGACGCGATGGCGCAGACGGCCGCCGAGGAGTACGAGGCGTACACCCGCGCGCTGGACGAGGCGGAGGCCGGCCGGCTCACCTTCGCGCAGAGATACGCCAGAGAGGCTTCGGGGACCCCGCTGCTGGTGGCCGCGGTCGCCGCGCTGGCCGCCTGCGCGGCCGACCTGGCCCTCGGCACCGGCACGGGGACGGCCCTCGGCGCGGGCGCCACCGTCGGCGTGGCGGGCGCGGCGGCGACCGTCGTGAAGGTGGCCGGCTCCCATCTGCCCGCCGCGCACCACCGCGCCGGCGCCGTGAGTCAGCCGGGCGGGCCGGAGCAGCTGCGGCTGCAGTGGCTGACCGCTCTGGAGGTGCGGGGCATCCGTCCCTTCCTCGACCAGCAGCGCGTGCTCGCCGCCTCGACCGGCCCGAAGAAGACGGGTCCGCAACTGCGGGGCGCGGACAAGAGCGCGGCGGCCCGCGGCCGCAGCGTGCTCGCCCAGTCCTTCGGCCAACTTCCGGAGGCGGCGGGGCCGTTCGCCGGCCGCCGGCCGGAGACGGCGCGGATCCGGCAGTGGGTGCAGGCCTCGCGGGCGAGCACCGAGACCCGGCCGACGGTCGTGGTGCTGCACGGCGAGCCCGGCAGCGGCCGTACGGCGCTCGCGGTGCGCGCCGCGCACGACCTGAAGGACTACTTCCGCGGCGCGTGCGTGGTGGACCTGCGCGGCGGCAGCCCCGGGGAGCCACCGCTGCCGACCCGCGACGCCCTGCTGCACCTGCTCAACCGGCTCGGCGCGCCCCGCGAGCAGTTGCTGTTCCGCGAGCGTTCCTCGGCCGACCAGCAGGTCAAGCGGCTCAGCGAGCTGTACCAGCAGCATCTGACGGGCGTGCCGGTCACGGTCGTCCTGGACGACGCCGCCGATCCGGAGCAGGTCGGCCTGCTCGTCCCGGAGCGTTCCGACAGCCTGGTCCTGGTAACCGCTCGGCAGCCGCTGGAGCTGCCCGCCGGTCTGCCCGCCCGGGTGCACCAGCTGCCGGTGCGGGCGCTGGACGCGGCCGGCGCCGAGGAGCTGCTGGGCGCGGCGGCGCAGGACAGCTCCGGGCCGTACGACGCCGAGTCCGCCGACCGGATCCGGGAGTTGTGCGGCGGGCTGCCGCTGGCGCTGCGCGTCGCGGGCTCGACGCTGGGCCCGCGCTCACCGCGCCGGCTCGCGACGGACCTGGCCGCGTACGGTCCGGTCGCGCCGGTCGAGCGGGTGCTGTGGCTGGCGTACACCGATCAGTCCGAGCCGGCGCGCCGTCTGCTGCGCCGGCTCGCCCTGGCGGGCCGCGCCTCGCTGGGCGCGGCCGCGGCGGCCGCCCTGCTCGCGACGGACGAGGCGGAGGCGACCCGCCGGCTGACCGCGCTCTCCCGCGCGGGCCTGATCGACCATGTGCGCGGCAACCGTTACCGCCTGCACGACCTGGTGCGCGGCTTCGCGCAGGCCCGCCTCATGGACGAGGAGGACCCGGCCGAGCGCACGGCGGCCCAGGAGCGCCTGATCGTGAACTACGCCGAGCTCGCGGACTCGGTGCTGCGCCTGGTCGACGGCCACATGTCGACCCGCTCCGACCGTTTCAGCCCGCACGGCTTCACGTCCCTGGACGAGGCGCTGCGCTGGCTGGACGACGAGTCGAGCTTCATCACGGCCACCCTGCGGCACACGGAGGGCGTGGACCAGGGGGCGGTGCTGAACCTGCTCGGGGCGCTGTGCGACTACTGCCTGCTGCGCGGCGACCTGTACCGCCTGGGTGAGATCAGCGAGCTGGCGCAGGAGGTGGACCAGGGTCTGCTGGTCCGCTCGGTGCAGTGGCGCACCGGTATCGCGGCCCGCCAGCTGGGCGAGCTGGACAAGGCGCGCACCACGCTGGCGTCGGTGGTCGACCTGTACCGGGACGCCCACCACGACGCGGGTGCCGCCCGTGCCCTGTGTTCGCTCGGCATCACGTTCCATCACCAGGGCAACCTCACCGAGGCCGCGGCGAAGCTGCGCGAGGCGCTGGAGCTGCAGGCGCCGCCCGAGCTGGCGACGGACCGTGCGTGGACGATGCACGCGCTGGCGGCGGTGGAGCGCGACCGCGGCCGGCTGGCGGAGGCGCTGGAGCTGCTCACCGAGTCCCTGGTCCTGCACGGCGCGGGCGAGTCCGTGCACGGCGAGGCCTGGGCGCACTTCCAGCTCGGCCAGCTCTCCCTGCGCCGGGGCGACGTGCCGCGCGCGGAGGCGGAGCTGCGCGCGGCCCTCGACCGGTACGGCCGCACCCGCGACGCCCGCGGCGAGGCGTGGGCGATGACCCAGCTGGCCCGCGCCCGGCTGGTGGCCGGCGACCCGTCGCCCGCGGTGGACGGGCTGCGCGGTGCGGCGGCCCGCCACCGGGAGAACGAGGACGCGCGCGGCGAGGCGTGGACGGTGTACTACCTGGGCCAGGCGCTGGAGGAGACCGGGAACCTGGACCTGGCCGTGCGCGAGCTGGAGCGCTCGCGCACGATGTTCTCCCGGATGCGGGACGTGTACGGGCTGGCCTGCGCCCGGCACCACTCGGCGCGGGTGACCCGTGACCTGCGCGCGGCGCAGACGGGGTCGTTGCGCAACTCGGGTTTCGCCCGTCAGCTCCTGGTGGACGCGCGTGCCGACTTCCAGCGCATCGGTGTGGCGCACGGCGAGGCGTGGACGTGTCTGGAGCTGGCGGTGGTGGACGCGGGCAACGCGCGGACGCAGCAGGCGCTGGGCCTGTGCGACGAGGCGACCGGGCTGTTCGCCTCGTACGGTGACCGGCGCGGGGAGGACTGGGCCCGTTTCCTGCGCTGCACGCTGCTTCCGTACGCGGCGCCGGGCGGGGTGGAGGTCGGTGCGGCGGTCGCGCAGGAGGAACTCGCCGAGCTGTCCCGCACGGGCCACCGGCTGCGCGACGAGAAGCTCGACGAGTACGTCGACGCCTACCGGCTGCTGCTGGAGCGGGGCGTGAACCTGGACGCGGGCTGGCAGGCGTGGCGGCTGGGCATGGTGCCGAGCCGCCACGCACGGGAGGTGATGGGGGTGGCGGTTCCGCCCACCCCCTGACCGACGACGCCCTCCGGCCCGCTGAACCACCCAGCCGGCCCGGGGCCGTCAGCTGCGGTGTGCCTTCGGGTCGGCGGTGGTGGTGGTGTCCGCGTCGGCGTCCGGGTCGGACGGGTCCTTGAACTTGACCTTGCCCATGTGGCGGTTCATGGACTTCATCAGGCCCCACACCGCCAGTGCCATCGCCGCGAAGACGATGAAGCCGAGGACGCCGGGGGTGACCTTGTTCTCGTCCACCTCCTTGGCGAGGGGGACGAGGTGCGTCATTGCCAGGCTCACGCTTGCGCTCATATCAGGCATTGTCGCGGATGCCCGCAAACAGGTCGTCCTCGGGGAGGGAGGTGTCGACGAGCGACTTCGCCAGCTCGTACTCCTCCGTCGGCCAGACCGCCTTCTGGATCTCCATCGGCACCCGGAACCAGCCGCCGTCGGGGTCGATCTGCGTGGCGTGCGCGAGCAGGGCCTTGTCGCGGATCTCGAAGAAGTCGGCGCACGGGATGTGCGTGGTCAGCGTGCGCTCCTTGCGCTCGAACTCCTTCCACCGCTTCAGCCACTCCCCGTAGGGCGACTCCAGGCCGCGTTCGAGCATCGCGTTGTGCAGCGCCTCGGTGCGGGGGCGGTTGAAGCCCTGGTTGTAGTAGAGCTTCAGCGGCTGGTACGCCTCGCCGTACTCGGCCTCCGGGTACTTCTCGCGGTCCGCCGTGCCCTCGAACGCCACCATCGAGATCTTGTGGGTCATGATGTGGTCGGGGTGCGGGTAGCCGCCGTTCTCGTCGTAGGTGGTGATCACCTGGGGGCGGAAGGCGCGGATCTTCTTCACCAGTTCGCCGGCCGCCTTGTCGACGTCCTCCAGGGCGAAGCAGCCCTCCGGCAGCGGCGGCAGCGGGTCGCCCTCGGGCAGGCCGGAGTCGACGAAGCCGAGCCATTCCTGCCGCACGCCGAGGATCTCCCGGGCCTCGTCCATCTCCTTCCTGCGTACCTCGTGGATGTTCTCCTCGACGTACTTGTCGTCCTGGAGCTTCGGATTGAGGATGGAGCCGCGTTCCCCGCCCGTGCAGGTCACCACCAGCACGTCCACCCCCTCGGACACGTACTTCGCCATGGTGGCCGCGCCCTTGCTCGACTCGTCGTCGGGGTGGGCGTGGACGGCCATCAGTCGCAGTTGGTCAGTCAAGACTCAATCCTCGGTAAGTCGGCGCCCGGTGAGGCGCGGTCCAACGGTGCCGTCCCGGACGGACGTCGTAGAGGGGCGGCGGTCGGGTGGCGTGCGGGAGGCTTCTATAGTGACCGAATCGGGGGGCGGATAATTCCGGGGTACGGCTTCGGGAGCCCCTTTCGGGACATGAGTCCCGACCCTGCCGAGAGGACGATCATGAGTACGGCGAGTACGCGACTGCCGGAGGGCCGTTACGGCCGTTCCTCGGACGAGCGTGCCGACCGGACGCTCAAGGTCGCCGGTGTGGTGTTCGGCGCCCTGCTGCTCGCGCTGATCGGCTACTTCGCCTATCACTACGTCGGGCAGAGCAAGATCAGCGCCGAGGTGATCACCTTCGACACCGGGCAGAACGCGGTGAAGGTGCACCTGGAGGTCCGCAAGGACGCCGACGCGAGCGGCTACTGCACCCTGAGGTCGCAGTCCGCGGACGGCGCCGAGGTGGGCCGGGCCGACTTCCGCTTCGACGGGCACGCCACGCGGATCGACAAGGTCGTCACGCTGCGTACCACGTCCCGGGGCTCGACGGCCGAGCTGCTCGGCTGTCACAGCGACTGAAACCACCGGGCCTCTCACCGAATACCGGCGGGCTGACCTGGGCCGACGTGATTCTGGTGGCTTATGTCCTCCCCCTTCGGTCCGTGAATTGTTAGGCTCGTGGTTTCGCCCATCTGTGAAGGAACATTCTTCTGGGTAGGGCGATGCTTTGTCTTCCCAGTACCTACGAGGAGCACCTGTGACCCAGACCAGCGAGAACGTCACCTGGCTGACTCAGGAGGCGTACAACAAGCTCAAGGACGAGCTTGAGTACCTTACTGGTCCCGCGCGCACGGAGATCGCCGCCAAGATCGCAGCCGCGCGCGAAGAGGGCGACCTGCGTGAGAACGGCGGGTACCACGCGGCCAAGGAGGAGCAGGGCAAGCAGGAGCTCCGTGTGCGCCAGCTGACCCAGCTCCTGGAGAACGCCAAGGTCGGCGAGGCTCCGGTCTCGGCGGACGGCGCCGTCGCGCCGGGCATGGTCGTGACGATCGCCTTCGACGGCGACGAGGACGACACGCTGACCTTCCTGCTCGCCTCCCGTGAGTACGCCAGCTCGGACATCGAGACCTACTCGCCGCAGTCCCCGCTGGGCTCCGGCGTGATCGGCCACAAGGTCGGCGAGGACGCGGAGTACGAGCTGCCCAACGGCAAGAAGGCCTCGGTGACGATCCTGAAGGCCGAGCCGTACAACGGCTGACCCGCTCCACCTGTGCTGTGACGGCCCCCGGCGTCGCGCTTGTCGCGCTGACGCCGGGGGCGTCTGTCATGCCGTGGCCGACCGGTACTTGCGCACCGCGAGGGTACGGAAGACCAGGATGATCACGACCGACCAGATCAGCGAGGCCAGCACGGGGTGCTGCATGGGCCACGCGTCGGGTGTCTTGAAGCCCGGGGGGAGGTTCCCGAAGAGTTCCCGGCACGCCTGCACGGTGGCGCTGAACGGGTTCCACTCCGCGATGTGCCGCAGGAACGTCGGCATCTGGTTGGCGTCCACGAACGCGTTCGAGATGAACGTCAGCGGGAACAGCCAGATCAGACCGCCCGAGGTCGCCGCTTCGGGAGTGCGCACGGACAGGCCGATCAGTGCGCCGATCCAGGAGAACGCGTAGCCGAGCAGCAGGAGCAGCCCGAATCCGGCGAGGACCTTGCCGAAGTTCTCGTGCGTGCGCCAGCCGACGAGCAGTGCGACGACCGCCAGGACGACGAGGGTCAGCGCCGTCTGCACCGAGTCCGCGATGGTGCGGCCGGTCAGCACGGCACCACGGGTCATGGGCAGGGAGCGGAAGCGGTCGATGAGTCCCTTGTGCATGTCGTCGGCGATGCCCGCGCCGGCGCCCGCCGTGGCGAAGGTGACGGTCTGGGCGAAGATGCCGGCCATCAGGAACTCGCGGTAGGCCTGGGTCGAGGTGGACGAGCCGACCTGGATGGAGCCGCCGAACACGTAGGTGAACAGCACCACGAACATGATGGGCTGGACCAGCCCGAAGATGACCATCTCGGGGATCCGGCTCATGCGGATCAGATTCCGGCGGGTGATCACCAGGGAATCGCTCACGGCGCTCACTTGGCGGCCTCCTTCTTGGGTCGGCGGTCCTTGGCCGCGGCGTCGGCCGTATCGCCGTTCGCCTCGTCCTTGACCTCGGCCACGTGGCCGGTGAGGGAGAGGAAGACGTCGTCCAGGGTGGGGCGGCGCAGGCCGATGTCGTCTATCTCGATGCCGAGGACGTCCAGCTCGCGGATGACCTCGGCCAGCAGCTTGGCGCCGCCGACGACGGGCACGGTGAGCTTGCGGGTGTGCTCCTCGACGGTGACCTCGCCCTTGCCGAATCCGCCCAGGACCGTACGGGCGGCAGGGATGCGCTCGCGCTCGTGCACCACGACCTCGACGCGCTCACCGCCGGTGCGTGCCTTGAGCTGGTCGGAGGTGCCGCGGGCGATGACACGGCCGTGGTCGACGACCGCTATGTCGTGCGCGAGCTGATCGGCCTCTTCCAGGTACTGGGTGGTCAGCAGCAGGGTCGTACCGCCGGAGACGAGCTGCTTGATGACGTCCCACAGCAGCTGGCGGTTGCGCGGGTCCAGACCGGTCGTGGGCTCGTCCATGAACATCACGGGCGGTGAGACGACCAGGGCGGCCGCGAGGTCGAGCCGGCGACGCATGCCTCCGGAGTAGGTCTTCGCGGTGCGGTCGGCGGCGTCCGCGAGGTCGAACTGGTCGAGCAGTTCCGCGGCCCTGGCCTTCGCGGCCTTGGCGTTCATCTGGTAGAGCCGGCCGACCATCTGGAGGTTCTCCCGGCCGGTCAGGTACTCGTCGACGGCGGCGAACTGGCCGGACAGGCCGATCGAGCGCCGCACCTCGTTCGGCTGCTTGAGCACGTCGAGGCCCGCTACGACCGCCCTGCCGCTGTCGGGGCGCAGCAGTGTGGTCAGGCAGCGGACAGTCGTCGTCTTGCCCGCGCCGTTGGGCCCGAGCAGGCCCAGGACGGTGCCCTCGGGGACATCGAGGTCGACGCCGTCCAGTGCTTTTACGTCGCCGAAGGTCTTCTTCAGACCCTCGGCATAGATGGCGCCTGGCATAACGGTCTCCACGTCGTCGGGGAATCTTCGGAAAGCGTAGGTTCGTACGTTTTGCTCCGCCCGGCGGGCGGTGAGGGTGGTGACGGCACAGACACACCGTAACGCGATGTATCGCGTCTCTCAACGCATTTACCCGAACGAGCGACGAAGAAGCCTCTGAGCTGGGCTTTCAGCCCGAGAAGCGGCGGGTCGCCCCCGGCCGCCGGCCGGGGAACAGGACCCGGCGGCTCACTCGATGACGGTGTAGCCGGCCTCGCGCAGGGCCCTGCCGACCTCGACGCAGTGCTCCGGCCCCTTCGTCTCCAGGTGCAGCTCGACCTCCGCCTCCGTGAGCCCGAGCCGTGGGTCGGTCCGGATATGGCTCACGTCGAGCACGTTAGCGTCCACCACTGACAACGCCCCGAGAAGCGTCGCGAGGGCACCCGGCCGGTCCGTCAGACGCAGCCGGACGGCCAGGTAGCGGCCCTGCGCGGCCATACCGTGCCGCAGCACGCGCTGCATGAGCAGCGGGTCGACGTTGCCGCCGGACAGCACCGCCACGACCGGCGGCTCGAAGGTCCGCGGAGCGCTCAGCAGCGCGGCGACCGGGCTCGCCCCGGCCGGTTCGACGACCAGCTTGGCCCGCTCCAGGCACAGCAGCAGCGCGGTGGACAGCTCGTCCTCGCTGACCGTGCGGACCTCGTCCACCAGGTCGCGGACGATCCCGAACGGCACGTCGCCGGGCCGCCCCACCCTGATGCCGTCGGCCATGGTGACCGGATGCTCCATCGACACCGGACGGCCGGACGCCAGCGAGGGCGGGTAGGCCGCCGCGCCCTCCGCCTGCACGCCCACGATCCGCACGTCCGGCCTGAGCGCCTTCACCGCGACCGCTATACCGGCCGCCAGGCCTCCCCCGCCGATGCCGACGACGATCGTGCGCACCTCCGGGCACTGCTCCAGGATCTCCAGGCCCACGGTGCCCTGCCCCGCGATGATGTCGGGGTGGTCGAAGGGGTGGATGAACACCGCGCCCGTCTCGGCCGCGTACGCCTGCGCGGCGGCCAGTGTCTCGTCGACCACCTGCCCGTGCAGCCGCACCTCGGCGCCGTACTCCCGGGTCGCGCTGATCTTCGGCAGCGGGGCGCCCTTCGGCATGAACACCGTCGCGCGCACCCCGAGCAGCGACGACGCCAGGGCGACCCCCTGCGCGTGGTTGCCCGCGCTGGCGGCGACCACCCCGGCGGCCCGCTCCTCGGGCAGCAGCCCGGCGATGCGGACGTAGGCGCCCCGCAGCTTGAAGGAGCCCGTCCGCTGGAGGTTCTCGCACTTGAGGTGCACCGGCCCGCCCACCAGCTGGGACAGGTGCCTGCTGCCTTCCATCGCCGTCACCCGCGCCACGCCCGAGAGCATCTTCTGGGCGCCGCGCACGTCGTCGAGGGTCACGGGACGATAGGAGTCAGCCGTGCTGTAGCTCATGACTCAAGCATCGCAGTTCACGGGCGGGCGGCACCGTAATGACCACGCTCCGAGACTGGTTTGCGCAGCGCCGGTACGGCCCACGCCCCGGCCGCGTACTCTGTCCCCCATTCCAGCACCCCCTTCATGAAGTGAGCCCCCGGCCATGCCCACAACACCTGAAATGTCGATGGACATGACGACCGCCGGTGACACCGGTCTCCTCGAAACGCTGCAGCACGAGGTGGCGGTCTTCGCCCGCCGCGCCGAACAGACCCGGCTCGGCGGAGTCGGGCAGGTGCGCAACTCCATGGACCGCGCCGCCTACCTGCTGCTCAACCGCCTCGACAAGGAAGGCCCGATGGGCGTCAAGGCGCTCGCCGCGAGCATGGGCATCGACTCCTCGACGGTCACCCGGCAGGTTGCACCGCTCGTCGACACCGGGCTCGTGAAGCGGACCTCGCACCCCGACGACGGGCGGGCCGTGGTCCTCCAGCTGTCCCCGCGCGGTCAGTCCCGGCTGGCGGAAGTGCGTTCCTCCCGGCGGCAGTTGATGGCCGAGCTGACGCAGGACTGGGCGCCGGAGGAGCGCGAGACGTTCTGCGCGCTCCTCACCCGCTTCAACGGCGCGCTGTCCGCCCGGATGGCGACGCAGGGGGTGTCCGGCCCGGAGGCCCCGCAGGCGTCGTAGTCCGGCGAAAATCGCTCGCCCTCACCTCCGGCCCGGCCCCCACGCACGCGGGTCGCGGCCGCATGCCCGCGTGCGGCGGAGTGCGCAGGTGAGCGGGGGTGCACGAGGGCGTACGGCGCCGCCGGGGCGGGCGGCGCGGCGGAGTTCCGCCGCTCGACCGGCGTACCCGAGTGCGCCTTGCTCTTGACCGAAAGGCCGCGCCTGGCCTCATATGAGACCGGGTCCTCGTCGCACGCGGTTCCGCCGGGCCGTGGCGGCCGGGCCCGGGTCCCTGAGGGCGTTCGGGCGGGAGGAGCGGTGCGACGACGGCATGCGTCCCGGGGCGAGCGCCGAGAGCGGGAGTTCGAGGCGTTCGTCGCGGGTGCGGCAGGGCGACTGCTGCACGCCGCCACGCTGCTCACCGCGGAGGCGCCGGACGGCAACCCGCGCGCGCGGCGTCTGCTGACCCACGCCCTCGCGCACACCTACGCGTGCTGGGACCGGCTGCGCGGCGAGGACCCGTACGACCGCGCCCGCCACTACCTGGCCACCCGCTTCGCCCGCGCGGCCTGGCACCAGTACGGAGGACTCGGCCGGGGCCGTCCCGCCCCGGACAGCGCGCTGGCCCCGCTCACACCGCAGGAGCGTCTGATCATCGTCCTCAGGCTGTACGAGGGGGTCGGCGAGGAGCAGACGGCAGCGCTGCTCGGCCTCCCGGCGGAACGCGTGCGGACGATCTGCGACCGGGCCACGGCGACGCTGCTGCACCCGCCGCGCCGGCCGGCCGCCCCGGCGGTGCGGGGCGGCGCGAAGGCGGTGCCGTCGTGAGGGGCGCCGACGCCGCCGGCAGGGGGTGGCGGGCATGAACCGGGCCCAGCGGGAGGCCGCCGTACGGCAGATCATGGACCGAGTGCCGCCGCCCGTGCCGCCGGAGCTGCACGCGGAGGTCGTGCGCCGCGGCTCGCGCCTGCTGCGCCGCAGGGCCGCCGCCCGCCGTCTGCTGTACCTGCTGCTGCTCGCCGCGTGCGTGGCGTTCCTGGTGTGGGCGGTGACGGCGCGCCCGTGGGTGGAGCCGCCCTCGCAGACGACCCCACCGCTCACCGACTGGTGACGCCTAGCCGAGCGCCTGCTGCAGGTCTTCCAGGAGGTCGTCGACGTTCTCGATGCCGACGGACAGCCGCACCAGGTCGGCGGGCACCTCGAGGGCCGAGCCGGCCGCGGATGCGTGCGTCATCCGCCCCGGGTGCTCGATCAGGGACTCGACGCCGCCGAGGGACTCCCCGAGGGTGAACACCTCGGCGCGGTTGCACACCTCGACGGCCGCCTCCTCGCCGCCCTCGACCTGGAAGGACACCATGCCGCCGAAGGCGCGCATCTGCTTGGCGGCGACCTCGTGTCCGGGGTGGTCGGGCAGCCCCGGGTACAGCACGCGCGTCACCCGCGCGTGATGGCTGAGCATGTCGGCGACCTTGGCGGCGTTCTCGCTGTGTCGGTCCATGCGCACCGCCAGCGTCTTGGTGCCGCGCAGCACCAGCCAGGAGTCGAACGGCCCGGCGACCGCGCCCATCGCGTTCTGGTGGAACGCCAGCTCCTCGCCCAGCTCGGGGTCGCTGACGATCAGGGCACCGCCGACGACGTCGGAGTGGCCGCCCATGTACTTGGTCAGCGAGTGCACGACGACGTCCGCGCCGTGCGCCAGCGGCTGCTGAAGGTACGGCGTGGCGAAGGTGTTGTCGACGACGAGCCTGGCACCCGCGTCCCGGGCGACCTGCGCGACGGCGGCGATGTCGGTGACACCGAGCAGCGGGTTGGAGGGGGTCTCCACCCACACGGCCTTGGTCTTCGGGGTGATGGCGGCCCGGACGGCGGACGGGTCGGAGCTGTCGGCGACCGACCACTCCACGCCCCACCGGGAGACGACCTTGGCGAACAGCCGGAACGTGCCGCCGTACGCGTCGTTGGGGATGACCACGTGGTCGCCCGGGCTGAGCAGCGTACGCAGCAGGCAGTCCTCGGCCGCCAGTCCGGACGCGAACGCGAGACCGCGGCGGCCGCCCTCGAGGGCCGCGAGGTTCTCTTCCAGGGCGGTCCTGGTCGGGTTGGCGCTGCGGCTGTACTCGTAGCCGCCGCGCAGGCCGCCGACGCCGTCCTGCTTGTAGGTCGAGACCTGGTAGATCGGCGGGACGACCGCGCCGGTGAGGGGATCGGCGGTGTTGCCCGCATGGATCGCGAGGGTCTCGAAGTGCTGACTGATGTGCCTGTCGCTCATGCGCACCGAGACTAGTGCGCTCGCGGCCGGGGCGACGGCCGACCAGGATCCGGCGGCGGCGCGACGGCCCGTCTCCCCGAACCCCGCGCGATGGTTTTCCACAGGTCCGCGGACCGGGTTGGCCAATTGTCGGCGGTGTCTGGAACGCTTGAGGCATGGAGATTCTGTGGGTCCTCATGGCGCTGGTCATGATCAGCTTCGTGCTGCTGCCCCTACTGCGGCGGCGGCGCGGCATGATCGAGCAGGTTCCGGCCGGCCACCCGGACGCCGCCGACCCGGAGAACTACGGGTTCGTGCGGGAGGAGGAGCTGGACGTCCGCATGCCCGGCCCCGACCAGGACCTGCTGGACGTCCTGGACCTGGTGCAGCGCACCCAGGACTACCGCGCGGCGGCGCAGCTGCTGGCCGGCACGGGGACGGAGGACGAGGCGCGCTGGCAGCGGGTGCAGGCCTTCGCGGGCGCCGCGTCGCTGGAGCTGCTGCAGCGGCCGGGCGGGGTCGGCGAGATGCCGGGCGGGCAGTGGCTGCGGGTGTGGCGCGTCGAGCAGCCCAAGGACGCGGGCGGGGCCGCCGTGCACGCGGAGTTCCTGGTGCAGCAGGCGTGGCGGACGTCGACGCCGGGCACCGACGAGTTCCGCATCATCATGGAGGAGGCGAGGTCGGCGTGCGCCGACGCGGCCCTCCTCGCACCCGGCGATCCGATCCCGTACATCGTCGAACTGTCGGTGGCCCGCGGACTTGCCTACCCGCGGCCCGAGTTCGAGCAGCTCTGGCTGAAGATCCTGGACCGCGCGCCGGCGCACATGGGCGCGCACCTGGCGGCACTGCACTACTGGTGCGAGAAGTGGCACGGCTCCCGGGAGCTGGCGTACTCCTTCGCGGAGGCCGCCGCCGCCCGCGCCCCGCGGGGTTCCCTGCTCGCGGCGATGCCCCTCTTCGCGGTCTTCGAGCACCTCCCCGAGGTGAACCTGGTCAGCAGCTTCTACCAGAGCGAGGTCGTCACCAAGGCGATCCACGGCGCGCTGCACGCCGTCCACTCGGCCCGCCCGGACGACCCGATGCTGGCGCACGTACGCCACATGCTGGTGTTCTTCCTGGTGCGCGCCGAGCGCTGGTCCGAGGCCATGAACCAGCTCATACACATCGACGGTCACGTCGGCGCCCTGCCCTGGACGCTGTCTGCCGACCCGGCGGCGGAGTTCGCGGTCTACCGCGCCCTGGCGGTGGCGGGCTACGAGGCGAACGGCGGCAGCCCGGCGACCCTCCCGCACTGACCACACGGAACCGGTGCGGCCGGTGCGGCCGGACCACCCGGCGGACCCCGCACGTAAGTCGAGGTGGCCGGACCCGCACCTCCGGCCCCCGGAACACCTCAACACCGCAAGTTCCCGCACAGCCCCACGCCCCGACTGCCCGCCATCCGCGTCGGCCGTTTCCCTGCGGCGTGGAAGCGGGACAGGATGACGTGGATCATCAAGCCGCGTTCACATACCTTGTCCATGCCGCTGGCACGACGGTGAACCCTGCCGGCGAGCTGCTCCTCGCCGGTGGGGTGGACAGCGTCCCTGCGATGGGAGATCACCCTGACTTCCGTCCTGGCGAGCCTGTGCCGTCATGTGACCCGTGGGTGATGCCGACCGCTGTGTCCGGACCGCCGGTCAGGGACGCAGGTGGGCCAGTAGTTCGTCACCGGCGGGGTAGCTCTGTTCCTGGGGGAGCAATCGGGTCGCTGTGTCCAGTTCGCCTCTGCTGACGAGCGTGTGGATCTCGTTGGCGAGCGGGGTCACGTCGCGGAGGGACACGATCCACTCGTCCGCGTAACGCGACGACGCCTCGCCCGAGAGTCCTAGTTGCAGCGAGCGCTGCGGCAGGGGACGCAGGTTCAGGTCGCGTTCGGGGTCCCACTGGACACGGGCCGGTGCGCGCTTGAGTTCACGCCGCCAGGTGTCGCGATCAGGATGCAGGCCGCGGACGTAGCTCGACAGGCAGGCATTGCGCACCGCCCAGTCGAAGCCGACGCGAGTGATCTCGATGGCAAGAACGGTCTCCTGCCCAGCACTGGTGCCCCAGTTGGAGCGGTACATCATCCACAGGAAGCTGGGTTTGATCCACGTCATGCGGTTCCGCCGCCACGAAGAGGGAAAGCGGCCGTCGCGGACGGCGGGCAGCCCGATTTCAGGGGAGTACGCCTGGTAGACGGTGATCTTGGATGCCGTGTGGAGCGCGCGGATCCCGCGGTGCGGTTCTTCCATGGCGTACAGCGTGGGGTCGGCCGGCTCGGGCGGCCACCGATTTTCGGCTGCTGCTCGCTGCGACGGAGCACGCCGGCCGCGGCACCGAGCGAGTCGCCGGTCCGGACGGCTCGCGAGGCCGCTGTCCGGCGGCGGCACACCAATCGCGGCCAGAGCCTCCGGCGGCCATGGGTCGGATACGAGGTGTTGATGCAGTGTCGACGGCAGCGATTTCGTGCGCCAGGTCAGCCGACCGATGAAGTGGATGCTCCTATGGCTGTCAAGCCGCTGGAGCGAGGTCGGTTTGGGGGGATTCGTTCGGTTGGTGTGCTGGTCAGGGCGCGGTAGACCTCGCGGGCGACGAATCGCTTGAGGCAGCGCATGATGTCCTTCTTGTTCAGCCCTTGCTTGGTGCGGCGTTCGACGTAGGCGCGGGTGCGTTCGTCGAAGCGCATGCGGGTGAGCACGATGGTGTGCAGGGCGTTGTTGGCGGCCCGGTCGCCGCCGCGGTTGAGGCGGTGGCGGTGGGTGCGTCCGGACGAGGCCGGGATCGGCGCGACCCCGGCCAGGTGCGCGAACGCGGCTTCCGAGCGCATCCGCTCGGGGTTGTCCCCGGCCGAGGCCAGCAGCTGGCCGGCGGTCTCGGGACCGACGCCGAACAGCTCCAGCAGCTGAGGTGCGGCCTGCTTGACCAGGGGTGCGATCTCGGCGTCCAGCTCGGCGATCTCCTCGTCGAGCGCCTGGTGACGGCGGGCCGGTCGCCGCAGCGCCGCCCGGGTCGCGGCCAGGGGCCGGGACAGGTCCTCGCCGGGCCGCAGCCGGGCCAGGGTGCGTTGAGTGGGCGCTGCGCAACGCGTGCCTGTCGAGTTGCGTTCTTGGGCTGCGCTCCGACCGCAGCACCCGGCAACGCGAGTTGAAGCGCTCGCCGACCCGCGCCCAGTGGAACCCTGAGCGTGATCTGCGCATCGGGCCCCTGCCGTACCGCTCGCTGCGGCTCGGGCTCTCCGGTGAGGCCGTAGAGCGTTACGCGGACGAGTGGACGGCCTCTATCGACGTGACGCGGGAGGCTCCAGGCTCAGCGGCCCGATCGGAGTTCGGCACCCTCAAGCTTGACGGCTAACAGCGTTAGCCCTAGAGTCACGGCGTGCGGCTAACGGCGTTAGCCGAATTGGCCCAGTCCCGACGCGGAAGGACCACCGTGACCACGACCACGACCACGACCACCGGCAGTGCCCGGCCCGTCGCCGGACCCGGCCGGCCCACCGGCACCGCCGTCGCGCGGACGGCGCGCCGTGGCTGACCGGGCGCAGCAGATCACGGACGCCGCCCGGGAGTTACTCGAGGCCGAAGGGCCGGACGGGTTGTCGATGCGGCGTATCGCCGAGCGCGTAGGCATCCGGGCACCGTCGCTGTACAAGCACTTCCCCGACAAGGGCGCCGTCGAGGCTGCTCTCCAGGCGCAGGGCATGGCCCAGTTGGCGCAGGACCTGGAGGCCGCCGAAGCCGGGGCCGACGAGGGACCGGCCATGCCTGCGCTCGCCCGCGCCTACCGGCAGCACGCCCTTGCCAACCCGCACCTCTACCGCATCACCCACACCCGGCCGCTCGCCCGCACCGCGCTGCCCGAGGGGCTCGAGGAGCGCGCGGCGATGCCGCTGGTCCGCGCGGCGCACGGCGACGTGGACATCGCGCGCACGCTCTGGGCGTTCGCGCACGGCATGGCCGTACTCGAACTCGACGGCCGCTTCCCGCCCGGCGCGGACCTGGACGCCGCATGGCGCATCGGCTGCGCGGCGCTCACCCGTGCCGTCCACGACGAAAGTCAGGGAGATACCGCATGACCATGATCGCTGCCGGGCAGGCCACCGCCACCGCTTCCCGCGCCGCCGGATACACGCACGCCGCGGCATGGATCGTCGGGCTCGCCGTCGCCTGGGGTGCCACACCCGAAGCCGGTGACACAGACGCCCACATCGCGACCGCGTACGCCGACCGGCCGGTCCAGGCGATCGCCCAGGCGCTGCTCGTGCACGGCGTGGCGGCCGCAAGCCTGGCGGTCGTCGGATCCGGACTGATCGGCTGGGCCCACCGGACCGGCAACGCCACGGCTCGCTTCGCCGGATGGGCCGGGACGGCCGCGGCCGCGCTCGCGGCCGTGCAACTCGTCCTGGAGCTGATCGCCGTCTCCGGAGCCGATCCGGCGTCACCGGGCAGGACGGGCACACTGTTCGAGGCGGTCCAGCGCCTGGACGGCGTCAAGATGTTCGCGCTTGCCGCGCTCGCCGCCGCTGCCTGCGTGGCCTCGCGGCACGACGCACTGCTGCGGCGTTGGGAGACCGTCACCGGCTGGGCCCTCGCCGTCACGATCACCGCGTCCGGCATCGGCTACCTGCTGCTGTCTACCGTCCTGACCCCGATGGCGTTCGCCTCACTGCCCCTGCTGCTGGTCTGGATCGCCGTGCTCGGCGCAGCCCTCGGCCGCCGGTTCTGAGCCGAGCCCCAGCCACAGGACCGCCGGGCATCGACACCTCGTCGACACCCCGCGACCCGGCCCACCCCGCGAGGTGGGAAGCAAGAGCACCCTGCCAGGGGCTGCCCGCGTCCTGTGCCGTCGGCCTCGCCATGGACGGCCGAGCCTCGGCCCGTGGCCTTCCTCGGCCTGTGACCTGTCCTCGGCCCGTGGCCTTCCCCGTCCGGGGCCTTCCCCGTCCGGGGCCTTCCGCGCCCGTGGCGTCCACCGGGGCGTTTCTCGCGGTCAGTCCTTCGTGCGGGCCGGCAGCCGCCATCCCGGGCGGGGGAAGTGGCAGGTGTAGCCGTTCGGGTAGCGCTGCAGGTAGTCCTGGTGCTCGGGCTCGGCCTCCCAGAAGGGGCCGACCGGCTCCACCTCGGTGACGACCTTGCCCGGCCACAGGCCGGAGGCGTCCACATCGGCGATCGTGTCCTCGGCGATCCGCTTCTGCTCGTCGTCGACGTAGTAGATCGCCGAGCGGTAGCTGAGGCCGATGTCGTTGCCCTGTCGGTTCTTGGTGCTCGGGTCGTGGATCTGGAAGAAGAACTCCAGGATCGCGCGGTAGTCGGTCTTCGCCGGGTCGTAGAGGATCTCGATGGCCTCCGCGTGCGTGCCGTGGTTGCGGTACGTCGCGTTCGGCACGTCGCCGCCGGTGTATCCGACCCGGGTCGCCGTCACGCCCGGAAGCCGGCGGATCAGCTCCTCCATCCCCCAGAAACATCCGCCCGCCAGCACGGCCCTCTCTGTCTGCGCAGCCATTGAGGCCCTCCCATTACTTGTCAGCTCGGTCACTCGCGCCGCCCGGCTCGCATCCCACCGGCACCCGATGCGCAACCTCCTCAACGCATGAGGCGTCCAAGCGATTCCGTGCCCGCTCAGCGGGTCCTGCGGTCGCTGTTCCGGCGCCGGCGCCGGCTCCTTCGGACGGCGACGCCGCGCGGGAGGGGCGGCCTGCCTGGGATTCCTGCGGGTGCGGGCTGTCGCCGTGTCGGCCGCGGCGTCGGGTCGAGCCGTCGGCGCGCAGGGGGCGTAGGGGCGCTTCTCGGTGCGGCTCCGGCGGGCGGGATCGTCACCCGTCTCTCTCCCGCTTCACCGTATATCGCATGGGGGATCTTGCCGCAAGGCCCCCATATTGGGCGAACATGGGCGCTCCGCGTGACAGGCGCGGCGGAAGAGGGGAGTTGCCATGCGGGTGCTGTTGTCCACGATCGGCTCACGGGGAGAGGTCCAGCCGGTGATCGCTCTGGCCCGGCAGCTGCAGGAGCTGGGGCAGGATGCCGTCGTGTGCGCGCCTCCTGACTTCCAGGAGTGGGCGAAGTCCCTGGGCGTCACCTACCGTCCGGTCGGCCCGGAGCTGCGTGCCACGGCGAAGCGGCCGGCGGGGGCCGTGCCCACGCCCGAGCAGCGGCGCCAGATGATCGAGGGCACGGTTGCGGATCAGTTCGCGGCGGTGGGTTCGGCCGCTGTGGGGTGCGATGTGATCGTGGGAGGCGGCGCTCTCGCGATCGTCGCCCGCTCGGTGGCCGAGCAGCGCAGCATCGGCTACGTGTACGCCGCGTTCGCCCCGGTCACGCTGCCGTCGCCGCACCACGCACCGCCTGTGTTCGGGCTGCTGGGACAGGAGCAGGCGGACCCCGCGGTCGACCACCGGACGCTGTGGGCTCAGGACGCACAACGCTGGAACGTCCTGTGGGGCGCCGCGCTCAACGCACAGCGCGAGGCCGCGGGACTCGCCCCGGTCGGCGACGTGAGCCGCCACATCTTCACCGGCTCCCCTTGGCTGGCCGCCGATCCGACGCTGGCGCCATGGCCCGGGTCGGCGGAGCTGGACGTGGTGCAGACCGGGGCGTGGATCTTGACGGACGACCGGCGGCTCGCGCCCGAGCTGGAGGAATTCCTCGACGCCGGCGCGCCGCCGGTCTACTTCGGATTCGGCAGCGTACGGGCTCCCGAGGGCATCGCCCGGACGGCGGTGGCAGCCGCCCGCGCACTCGGCCGCCGGGTGATCCTCGCCCGCGGCTGGGCCGGGCTCGCCCTCGACGAGGCCGCGCCCGACTGCCTGGTGGTCGGCGAGGTTAACCAGCAGGCGCTGTTCCGGCGGGTCGCCGCGGTCGTGCACCACGGTGGGGCGGGCACCACGACCACCGCCGCCGCGGCGGGGGTGCCTCAGGTGATCGTTCCGCAGACGTTCGATCAGTTCTACTTCGCTCACCGCGTCGACCGGCTGGGAATCGGCGGTGTTCACGCGGGGAGTGAGCCGACCGCCGGTTCGCTCACCGCGGTGCTGGACCGTGCCCTCGGGCCGCGGACGGTCGAGGCTGCCCGTGCCATGGCGGGCCGGGTGGACACGGACGGTGCCCTGACCGCGGCACGTCGGCTGCTGGAGAAGGCCGCCGTCATCACCCGTTGAGGTCAGAGGTCGAGGGGGAGGGCGGTGAGTTCGGCGCGGGAGGTGACGCCCAGCTTGGCGTAGCAGTTCCGCAGGTGGAAGTCGACGGTGCGTGAGCTGACGAACAGCTGGGCGGCCACGTCCCGGTTCGACAGGCCCTGCCGGACCAGGCCGGCGACCTGGCGTTCCTGCGGGGTGAGCGCGGTGGCGGTGGTGACGTCGCGGCGGCGGGCGGTCTCGCCGGAGGCGCGCAGTTCCTGCGCGGCCCGTTCGGCCCAGGGGGCGGCGCCGAGGTCCTCGAACAGCGCCAGCGCGGTGCGCAGGTGCTCGCGGGCGTCGACGCGGCGGCGGGCGCGGCGCAGGTGCTCGCCGAAGGCCAGGTGGGTGCGGGCCCGGTCGGGCAGCCGCGGCGAGCCGGCGTGCGCGGCGAGTGCCCGCCGGAAGTGGGCCTCGGCGTCACCGTCCCCGGTTGCGCCGGCGACGAGGGCGCGGCCGTGCTCGACGACCGCGGTCGCGGCCGGTGCGCCGGTGCCCGCGGCGAACCGCTCCAGCTCGGCCAGCCAGGTGTGGGCGAGGTCGGTACGGTCGCCGCGGACGGCGGCGTCGAACAGGTCGAGGGCGGCCAGACGGCGCCACGCCGGTCCTTCGATCTGCTCCAGGTGGTGCAGCGCGGTCGCCGGCTGTGCGGCCGTGCGCAGCCCACGGGCCCAGTGCGCCAGGTCGGCGACGAGACGGTCGGTGATGCCGATCGGGTGCCGGTCCCGGATCTCGGCGACCCGGTCCAGGTGGCGCTCGGCGTCGTCGTCCCCGCGCAGCGCCGCGACCAGGGCGAGTTGCGCGGTGGGCAGCGCGGTCAGCCCGGGGTGCCCGGTGCCGGCGGTCAGCGGCAGCGCCTCGGCGGCGGCACCGGCGGCCTTCGACCAGGCGCCGGTCGCGATCTGGAAGTGGACGCCGCGGGTGAGGGCGTGCTCGGCCATGGTGAGCGCGCCGGCGCTGCGGGCGGCGGTCAGCTGCTGCTCGTGCAGTCGCAGCCCGCGCTCGTCGTCGTCGATCAGCATCGCGGCGATGCCCAGGTTGGGCTGGAGCATGTGGTCGTCGACCGGGTCGGCGTCGGTGAGGGCGAACGCGCGCCGGAAGGACTCCGCGGCGGCCGGCCAGTCGCCGCGGGAGACGGCGCCGAAGCCGTGCAGCAGGGCCCAGCCGGCCCGCA
The DNA here is from genome assembly GCF_055569945.1 of Streptomyces sp. NPDC031340. Lineage (NCBI taxonomy): Bacteria > Bacillati > Actinomycetota > Actinomycetes > Kitasatosporales > Streptomycetaceae > Streptomyces > Streptomyces sp. NPDC031340. The sequence continues at coordinate 4,575 of NZ_JBVIIE010000035.1, read as the reverse complement.
CGCGGGGCGGCGCGTCCGGTGCGGGCTCGGTCACCAGCGCGGTCGGGTCGACCGCGCGCGGGGACCGGGCGCCGAACGCCGTGAGCGACGCGGCGAGCATCGCCAGCTGGGCCGCCAGCGCCGCGTCCACGCCGGTGGCGGCCTCGGCGGCCTGGAGGACGAGGTCGTAGCCGTCGTTCAGCGAGCGGGTGTTCCACTCGATCTGCCCTTGCAGGGCGAGCAGTCGCGCCCGCAGCAGCGGATCGGTCACGTCCGCCGCCGCGGCCTGGGCGAGTGCCGAGCCGCGTGCGGGATGGGCGCCGAGCCAGGCCGAGGACGCGGCCAGGTACAGCCGCCGGCCGCGGGCCTCACTGGCCTCGTCGAGTTCGGCGGCGCGGGCCCACGCGGCGGCCGCCGCCTCGTGGCCACCGCGGGCCGCGGCCCGCTCGGCGACCCCGTCGAGGGCGGCGACGACGTCCTCGTCGGGCCGGTCGGCGGCGGCGGCCAGGTGCCAGGCCCGCCGCTCGGGGTCGCCGGTCAGCACGTCGGCGAGCGCACGGTGCGCGGCTCGGCGCTGCGCGCTGGTGGCCGCCCGGTAGACCGCCGAGCGCACCAGCGGGTGGTAGAGGGCGACGGCGTCGCCGTCCACCCGCAGCAGCCCGGACCGCTCCACCGCGTCCAGGGCGGCATCCGGGGCGTCGAGGCGCTCGGCGGCTTCCCGGACCACGGTCAGCCGGCCGGTGTCGTCGGTGGCGGCGACCAGCAGGAACCTCTGCGCGGGCTCGTCGAGGCGGCGGCAGCGGTCGAGGAAGGCGCGCTCCACGCCGCCGGTCAGCGGCAACGGGGTGGGCAGCGGGGCCCGGCCGGCAAGTTGGTCGGCGGTGAGCACCCCGGCCAGCTCGACCAGCGCAAGCGGGTTGCCGCCGGTGTCCGCGACCAGCCGGCCGCACACCGCCGGGTCGACGTCGGTCCCGGCGCGGGCGGACAGCAGCGCGTCGGCGTCGGCGCCGCTCACGCCGCCGAGTACGACGGCGGGCAAGTCCCCGGCGTCGAAGCGGCGGGCGTCGCCGTCGCGGGCGGCGAACAGCAGCGCCACGCGCTCGGCCTGCAGCCGGCGGGCGGCGAACAGCAGGGCCGCCGCCGACGCGTCGTCGAGCCAGTGCGCGTCGTCGACGAGGACCAGCAGCGGCGCCTTCTCGGCGGCGTCGGCGAGCAGGCTCAGCGTGCCGAGGAACGCCAGGAAGCGGTCGCCCTCGCCCTCGGCCTCACCGATCGCCGCGCGCAGCGCGGCGGCCTGCGGTGCCGGCAGGGCCTCGATCCGGGCGCGCAGCGGCCACAGCAGCCGTTGCAACGCGGCGAAGGCCAGCGGCGATTCGGACTCCACGCCGGAGGTGCGCAGCACCTGGAGGTCCGGCGCGGTGGACAGCGCGTCCGCCAGCAGCGTCGACTTGCCGGACCCGGCGACGCCGCGCACCACCAGCGCGCCGCCGTCGCCGGCGCGGGCAGCGTCGAGCAGCGCGGCGACCGCCGCGCGTTCGAGGTCTCTTCCGGCCAGCACGAGCCCAACGATATCGGGCACCTCCGGCACACCGGACGGCCCCGGCACCGGCCCCGGACGGAGGTCCGACAACACACCGGACCGCCGTCGGCATCGCCGCCGGCGTCGCGGCCCGAGCCCGGCGGAGAACCCGGTGATTTCCCCGGTGAGACGCACCCCGTCCGGCAACGACTCTGCTGTCTGACCGGCACCGCCATCAGCACCCCGAGGCTCCCGTGACACCGCCCGACCCGCACGCCACCCGGAGGCATGCCGTGTCCAGCACATCGCCCGCTCCGGGCGCCACCCCCGAACCCAACGAACCCCTGGCGCGCCGCACGTCGCTACGGCTGTCCGCCACTCTGCTCCTCGCGGGACAGGTCCTGTACCTCGCGGTCACCCAGTTCCCCAGCGGCGGCGACGCGCACGACCACCACGCCGTGTTCGGGGCCCACGTCGGCAGCGCGGTCCGGGCGCTGGTGCACCTCGGCCGATGCGCGGGGATGGCGATCCTCGTCGCAGCACTGCTCGCCCTGTTCCTCGCACTGCGAACCCGGCGATCTCCCCGGCGATTTCCCCGGTGAGACGCAGCCGCCCCGGGGCCGACTCTGCTACCCGACCCCAGCGTCACCACCACGACCACCTCGCGGAGTTCCCATGCTTCCCGGCACCCCCGCACCCTCATCGGCTCGAGCACCTTCACGGGCGAGGGCAGAACCTGCGCACACCGCAGGCACGCGGTCTCCGAGCAGATCGCCGGCATCCACGACGCCGGCTCTGTCACCGCCGACCAGGCCTTCGCGACGACCGCCGTCGCCGACATCGCCGCCGTCGACGAGGCCGGGCCCGCGCTCACCCCATGACGTTCCGTGCCGTCTCATGACGTTCCGTGACACATCCATCCCGCTCCATCCCGCACATCACCCGGAGGCTTGCTGTGCCCAGCACATCCCCCGCTCTGAGCGCCACTCCCGCGCCGCCCGAACCCCTGGCACGTCGTACGTCGCTGCGTCGCTCCGCCATGCTGCTTCTCGCGGGACAGCTCCTGTACATCGCGGTCACCCAGTTCCACACCGGCGGAGACGCGAATGACCACCACGCCGTGTTCGCCGCCTACGCCGACAGCGAGGTCTGGACACTCGTGCACGTCGGCCAATTCGCCGGCATGGCGATCCTCCTCGCAGGGCTGCTCGCCCTGTTCTCCGCTCTGGATGATCACAACGGAACGGCGAGATGGGCGGGGCGGTTCGGTGCCGCTTCCGCGGCGGCGACGCTGGCGCTGTACGGCGTCCTGCAAGCAGTGGACGGGGTCGCCCTCAAGCATGCCGTGAACGCGTGGGCGAGCGCCCCGGCCGGCGAGAAGTCGGCGCGCTTCGCGAGCGCCGAGGCCATCCGCTGGCTCGAGTGGGGAGTGAGGAGCTACCAGGACTTCGCCCTGGGCCTTGCCCTGCTCCTGTTCGCGGTCGCCGCCGTGCGGACGGCTTGGATCCCGCGGCCGATAGTCCACCTGATGGGGCTCTCCGGCCTCACCTACCTGGTGCAGGGCTGGGTCGTCGGCTCCGCGGGCTTCTCTCGAACGGAGTCGATCGCCATCGTGCTGGCCTTCGTCCTGGACGTGTCGTGGATGATCTGGCTGGTCGTGGCCACCTGGAGGATGCAGGATTCGGAGGCCCCCTCGCCGGGCCGATGAAGCCGTGGACCAGGCGCTGGTCACCTTCGGCATCACCGGCGACCGCGCCTACGCGTAGCCGACGCTCGGCCCTGGCCACGACGCCCCACAGGTACCCGGGGCCGGGCCGACACCCTGTCTTCGACCGGCCGAGGACCGAGGACCGCCTCGGCCACCTCACCGGGGGCGGCTTACCGCGACGCCGGCCCCGGTCTCCGCACTCGGGAGCGCTCAGAACGACCACGCCCCCAGGCGGCTCGGCCGCCTCGCCGCCCCGCCCGCGAGACAAAGAGCACGTCCGCCCCAGACCCCGCGCCCGGCCTGTCGACGGATTCAGCGATCGAGGGCTTGCGGCCGCCCGCCTCACCGCGCCACGCCAGGTGGCAGGCCCGGCACCGGCGCCACCGCGAACGATTCCGCGAGCAGGTCCGGGACATGCCCGATCCCGGCGGTTTTCCCGGTGAGACGCACCCGTCGCCGGGCCGACTCTGCTACCCGACCCCAGCACCACCACCACGACCACCTCGAGGAGTTCCCGTGCTTTTCGGCACCCCGCGCACCTTCGTCGGCTCGACCACCTTCGAGGTCACCGGCATGACCGGCGGGCACTGCGTCCGCGCCGTCACCGAGGAGATCTCGGGCGTCGCCGGCGTCGAGTCCGTCACCGTCGACCCGGCCACCGGCAGCGTCACCGTCACCGTCTCCCGGCCCGTCGACCGCGCCGCCATCGCCGCCGCCGTCGACGAGGCCGGTTTCACCCTCGTCCCGTGACCGTCCCCCGTCCCCGACATCTCCACCCCATACCTGGAGGCATACCGTGCACAACCGAACCGCCATCCCGTCCGCAGCCCCCGCGCCCACCGACGCCGCGGCGCACGACGGCCACCGCCTGAGCGCCAGGAAATTCGCCCTCCACTTCGCCGAGATGGTCGTGGCCATGGCCGTCGGCATGGTGGTCCTGCACCCGGTGTGGATGTACGTCCTCGGCGCCGCCGCGCTGATGCACAACCCCTACACCGGCGCGCTGATCATGGCGACGAACATGACGGTGGCCATGTCCGCGTGGATGAGGTTCCGCGGCCACCGCTGGCGGCCCATCGCCGAGATGGGCGCGGCCATGTACCTGCCTTTCCTGGTGCTGTTCGTGCCGCTGGCGCTCGAACTCATCGACAGCGGCGCCCTGATGCTGTGGGGCCACCTGCTCATGCTCCCGGCGATGGCCGCGGCCATGCTGCTGCGTCCGCACGAGTACGCCCACTGCTGATACCCGACCGCGGGGGGGGGGGGGGGGGGGGGGTGCCCCCCCCCCCCCCCCCCCCCCCCCCCCCCCGGCCGGTCAGGCGACCGTGCACTCCTGGTCGCCCAGTTTGAACGAGGCCGGCTTCGGGTT
>NZ_JBVIIE010000034.1:0-103757 GCF_055569945.1 Streptomyces sp. NPDC031340 | reverse complement strand
CCCCCCCCCCCCCCCCCCCCCCCCCCCCCCCCCCCCCCCCCCCCCCCCCCCCCCCCCCCCCCCCCCCCCCCCCCCCCCCCCCCCCCCCCCCCGCCGGGGTCCGCCGGGCCGGGGTCCGCAGGGCCGTCCCCCGTTCGGCACCCTTCCCGCCCTCCCAACCGGCACAAAGCGGTCATCGCTCCTAGGCTCATCTCATGTCAGAGATGCACGCCATCCGCCGAACCCGGCTCAGGGAGCAGTGCAACGCGGCCGGCAACGCGGCAGCGCTCGTCTCCCGCCCCGCCAACGTGCGCTACCTCGCGGGCGCCGCCCCGCGCGGTAGCGTCCTGCTGCTGGGCAGGACCGAGGACCTGCTGGTCTGTCCAGGCCCGCTGGACGACCGCCCCACGCCGGGGCGCCCCGACGAGACGCTGCGCGTGCACACGCTCATGGGCGCCGGAGGCGACCCCGCGGTCGCCGCCGCCGGCCTGGCCGAGGCCCAGCGCGCCGACTCCCTCGCCGTCGAGGAACACCACCTCACCGTCTCCCGGCACCGAGCCCTCGCCTCCGTCGCGCCGCGGCTGCGCTTCGCGGACCTCTCAGCCGCGGTCGAACAGCTCAGAGTGGTCAAGGACGAGGAGGAGATCTCCTGCCTGCGGATCGGCGCCGAGATCGCCGACCAGGCCCTCGGCGAGCTGCTGGAGTCCATCCTCGTCGGCCGCACCGAACGCCACCTCGCCCTGGAACTCGAACGCCGCCTCGTCGACCACGGCGCCGACGGCCCCGCCTTCCCCACCTCCGTCGCCACCGGCCCGAACGCCGGCCGCCGCGCCCACCGGCCCACCGACCGGCGGGTCGAGGAGGGCGACTTCCTCTCCGTCTGCCTGGGCGCCATGTACCGCGGCTACCGCTGCGAGATCGGCCGCACCTTCGTCATCGGCACCACCCCCGCCGACTGGCAGATCGAGCTGTACGACCTCGTCTTCGCCGCCCAGCGGGCCGGCCGCGAGACCCTGGCGCCCGGCGCCGCCCACCGTGACGTGGACCGCGCGGCACGGCAGGTCCTGGACTCGGCGGGCTACGCGGAGGCCCTCCCGGCCCTGACCGGACACGGTGTCGGACTCGAAATCGACGAGGACCCGCAGCTGGCCCCCGCTTCCATGGGTAAACTGGACGCTTGCGTGCCGGTCACCGTCGAACCGGGGGTCCACCTCCCGGGCCGGGGCGGCGTCCGGATCGATGACACGCTCGTCGTCCGCCCCGAGGCGGACGGCGGACCCGAGCTACTCACCATCACGACCAAGGAGCTGCTCGCGCTATAGGTGCGTGCCCCGGGGTCGTCCACGTCAGTCCAGGAGATTCCGCAACCGTGGCTTCCACGAACGACCTCAAGAACGGCCTGGTGCTCAAGCTCGAAGGCGGCCAGCTCTGGTCCGTCGTCGAGTTCCAGCACGTCAAGCCCGGCAAGGGCCCGGCATTCGTGCGCACCAAGCTCAAGAACGTGCTCTCCGGCAAGGTCGTCGACAAGACCTTCAACGCCGGTGTCAAGGTCGAGACGGCCACCGTCGACAAGCGCGACATGCAGTTCTCCTACATGGACGGCGAGTACTTCGTCTTCATGGACATGGAGACCTACGACCAGCTCATGGTCGACCGCAAGGCCGTCGGCGACGCCGCCAACTTCCTCATCGAGGGCTTCACCGCCACCGTCGCGCAGCACGAGGGCGAGGTGCTCTTCGTCGAGCTCCCGGCCGCCGTCGAGCTGACGGTCGCGGAGACCGAGCCTGGCGTCCAGGGCGACCGCTCCACCGGCGGCACCAAGCCCGCCACGCTGGAGACCGGCCACCAGATCCAGGTCCCGCTCTTCATCACCACCGGTGAGAAGATCAAGGTCGACACCCGTACGAGCGACTACCTCGGCCGGGTGAACAGCTAACCGTGGCTGCCCGCAACACGGCCCGCAAGCGCGCCTTCCAGATCCTCTTCGAGGGCGACCAGCGCGGCGCCGACGTCCTGACGGTCCTCGCGGACTGGATCCGGCTGTCCCGGAGCGACACCCGCCAGCCGCCGGTCAGCGAGTACACGATGCAGCTCGTCGAGGGCTACGCGGGGCACGCGAAGCGCATCGACGAGCTGATCGCGCAGTACTCGGTCGGCTGGACGCTCGACCGGATGCCGGTGGTCGACCGCAACATCCTGCGCCTGGGCGCCTACGAGCTGATCTGGGTCGACGAGACCCCGGACGCCGTCGTCCTGGACGAGATGGTGCAGCTGGCGAAGGAGTTCTCCACGGACGAGTCGCCCTCGTTCGTCAACGGCCTGCTCGGCCGGCTGAAGGACCTCAAGCCCTCGCTGCGCCGCGAAGAGGCGTGAGGGGCACCAGCGACGCACCACGCCGGAGGGCCCGCGGCACGACCGCCGCGGGCCCTCCGGCGTTTCCCGCGCAGGTGTCGGAGGCCACAGAAAACCGCCGGGGTGGCCGGAACCGCGAAGTTCCGGCCACCCCGGCGGCACGTTTCTGCTGAGGCGCCCGGGACTCAGCTCTCCTCGTGGGCCGCGACGGCACGCCGCGCGTCCGCGTCCAGCACGCCCCAGCTGATCAGCTGCTCGGTCAGGACCGACGGGGACTGGTCGTAGATGACGGCGAGTGTGCGCAGGTCGTCCTGGCGGATCGACAGCACCTTGCCGTTGTAGTCACCGCGCTGCGACTGGATCGTCGCCGCGTACCGCTGCAGGGGGCCCGCCTTCTCGGCCGGCACGGTGGCCAGCCGCTCCAGGTCCAGGACCAGCTTCGGCGGCGGCTCGGCGGCCCCGCCCGGAGTGGTGCCCGGCAGCAGCTCCTGCACGGGAACGCCATAGAAATCCGCGAGCTCGGCGAGGCGCTGCACGGTCACGGCGCGGTCGCCGCGCTCGTAGGACCCGACCACGACCGCCTTCCAGCGTCCCTGGCTCTTCTCCTCGACACCGTGGAGGGAAAGGCCCTGCTGGGTGCGGATGGCCCGGAGCTTGGCCCCGAGCTGTTTGGCGTATTCGCTGGACATATGGCTCCCCGGACACTGTGTCGACGCGGCTGCGGTGGGTCCGCGCCGCGCGTCTGGTAACTCACTGTGAGGTTACGCAGCGTGACTCTCGCGCGTCAAGCCGAATGGTCCACCCCGACCCTTCCGTGGCGACGGTGGCTGAATACGCCAGGGGGGTGATCAGGGACGTCGCGTGCGCCTGCTACCGTGGATGGCGCAAATCCGACGTCCTTTAAGGTCCGTCCCGTGAGGCGGAGAAGGAGGTCCGTTTCTCATGGACACCTCAGCATCCGATGCGCGGCCCGTTCTCGAGGCCCCCGACATCGCCCGGGTCCTGACCCGCATCGCCCACGAGATCGTCGAGCGCGCCAAGGGCGCCGACGACGTGGTGCTCCTCGGCATTCCCACCCGAGGCGTCTTCCTCGCCCGGCGGCTCGCCGCGAAGCTCGAGGAGATCACCGACCGCAAGATCCCGGTGGGGTCGCTGGACATCACCATGTACCGCGACGACCTGCGCATGCACCCGCCGCGTGCGCTGGCCCGCACCGAGATCCCCGGTGACGGCCTCGACGGCAGGCTGGTCGTCCTCGTCGACGACGTGCTCTTCTCCGGCCGCACCATCCGCGCCGCCCTCGACGCCCTGAACGACCTCGGGCGCCCGCGCGCGGTGCAGCTCGCGGTCCTCGTCGACCGCGGCCACCGCGAACTGCCCATCCGCGCCGACTACGTCGGCAAGAACCTCCCCACGTCGTTGCGGGAGACGGTCAAGGTCCAGCTCGCCGAGGAGGACGGTCGCGACACCGTGCTGCTCGGCGCCAAGCGGACCGCTCCGGGCGCGCAGCAGTAGCGCACGCGCGTACGTCACCGCCGTACGCGCGCACCGTCGCGCCCCCGCCTGCCCGAAATCTCCTGAACTGCCTTACGGAGCCTGACAGATGCAGCGTCATCTCATCTCGGCCGCCGACCTCACCCGCGACGACGCCGTCCTGATCCTCGACACCGCCGAGGAGATGGCCCGGGTCGCCGACCGGCCGATCAAGAAACTCCCGACCCTGCGCGGCCGCACGGTCGTCAACCTCTTCTTCGAGGACTCCACCCGGACCCGGATCTCCTTCGAAGCCGCGGAGAAGCGCCTGTCCGCGGACGTCATCAACTTCTCCGCCAAGGGCTCCAGCGTGTCCAAGGGCGAGTCCCTGAAGGACACCGCGCAGACCCTGGAGGCCATGGGCGTCGACGCCGTGGTCATCCGGCACGGCGCCTCCGGAGCCCCCTACCGCCTCGCCAACTCCGGCTGGATCGACGCCGCGGTCATCAACGCCGGCGACGGCACCCACCAGCACCCCACCCAGGCGCTGCTCGACGCGTTCACCATGCGCCGCCGCCTGGTCGGCCGGGACGCAGGCCTCGGCCAGGACCTGTCCGGCAAGCGCATCACCATCGTCGGCGACGTCCTGCACAGCCGGGTCGCCCGCTCCAACGTCGACCTGCTGCACACCCTCGGCGCCGAGGTCACCCTGGTCGCCCCGCCCACCCTGGTGCCGGTCGGTGTCGAGCACTGGCCCTGCGAGGTGTCGTACGACCTCGACTCCACGCTTCCCAAGTCCGACGCGGTGATGATGCTGCGCGTCCAGCGGGAGCGCATGAACGCCGCCTTCTTCCCGACCGAGCGCGAGTACTCCCGGCGCTACGGCCTCGACGGCGACCGCATGGCGCGGATGCCCGAGCACGCGATCGTGATGCACCCCGGGCCGATGGTCCGCGGCATGGAGATCACCGCCGAGGTCGCCGACTCCGGCCGCTGCACCGCCGTTGAGCAGGTCGCCAACGGAGTGTCCATCCGGATGGCCGTCCTGTACCTGCTGCTCGGAGGCAACGAGCCCGCCGTCACCCACACCCGTACCGAGGAGAAGTAAGACCCATGAGCAAGATCCTGATCCGTGGTGCGAAGGTGCTCGGCGGCGAGCCGCAGGACGTGCTGATCGACGGCCAGACGATCGCCGAGGTGGGGGCGGGACTGAGCGCGGACGGCGCGGAGGTCGTCGAGGCGGCCGGCAAGGTGTTGCTGCCGGGCCTGGTCGACCTGCACACGCACCTGCGCGAGCCCGGCCGCGAGGACTCCGAGACCGTGCTGACCGGCACCCGCGCCGCCGCGAGCGGCGGCTACACCGCCGTGTTCGCCATGGCCAACACCTTCCCGGTCGCCGACACCGCCGGCGTCGTCGAGCAGGTCTACCGGCTCGGCCAGGAGCACGGCTACTGCGACGTGCAGCCCATCGGCGCCGTCACCGTCGGCCTCGAGGGCCGCAAGCTCGCCGAACTGGGCGCCATGCACGAGTCGGCGGCCGGCGTCACCGTCTTCTCCGACGACGGCAAGTGCGTCGACGACGCCGTGATCATGCGCCGGGCGCTGGAGTACGTGAAGGCGTTCGGCGGCGTCGTCGCCCAGCACGCGCAGGAGCCGCGGCTGACCGAGGGCGCCCAGATGAACGAGGGCGTCGTCTCCGCCGAGCTGGGCCTCGGCGGCTGGCCCGCGGTCGCCGAGGAGTCGATCATCGCGCGGGACGTGCTGCTCGCCGAGCACGTCGGCTCCCGCGTGCACATCTGCCACCTGTCGACGGCGGGCAGCGTCGAGATCGTCCGCTGGGCGAAGTCCCGCGGCATCGACGTCACCGCCGAGGTCACCCCGCACCACCTGCTGCTCACCGACGAACTGGTGCGCACCTACAACCCGGTCTACAAGGTCAACCCGCCGCTGCGCACCGAGCGCGACGTGCATGCCCTGCGCGAGGCGCTCGCCGACGGCACGATCGACATCGTCGCCACCGACCACGCCCCCCACCCGCACGAGGACAAGGACTGCGAGTGGGCCGCGGCCGCCATGGGCATGGTCGGGCTGGAGACCGCCCTTTCGGTGGTCCAGGAGACCATGGTGGAGACCGGCCTGCTGGACTGGGCGCAGGTCGCCGACCGCATGTCCTTCACGCCCGCCAGGATCGGCCGGGCCACCGGTCACGGGCGTCCCGTCTCGGCTGGTGAGCCCGCCAACCTCACCCTCGTCGACACGGCATACCGTGGGACGGTGGACCCCACGGGCTTCGCCTCGCGCAGCCGCAACACCCCGTACGAGGGGCGTGAGCTGCCGGGCCGTGTGACGCACACGTGGCTGAGGGGCAAGGCCACCCTCGTCGACGGGAAGCTCACGTGACACCTGTAATCCTGCTCGCGGCCGAGAAGAAGTCGGCCGAGGTCACCGACTGGGCCGCCCGCGTCGGCTGGCTCGTCGGCCTCGCCCTGTTCGTCGCGCTCGTCTACTGGCTGATGCGCGAGGGCTGGAAGTGGCGCGGCACGCTCCAGGGCGACCTGCCCGAGCTGCCCAGCGCGCCGGACGAGCCCGGCGAGCCGAAACTGACCATGAGCGGCCGCTACCACGGCTCCACCACCGCCGGACAGTGGCTCGACCGGATCGTGGCGCACGGCCTCGGCACCCGCAGCCTGGTCGAGCTCACGCTGACGGACGCGGGACTGGACGTCGTACGCCCCGGCGCGACCGACTTCTTCGTCCCGGCCGAGCGGCTGCGCGGGGCCCGCCTCGACAAGGGCATCGCCGGCAAGGTCCTGACCGAGGGCGGCCTGCTCGTGGTGACCTGGGCGCACGGCGAGCGCCTGATCGACTCCGGGTTCCGCTCCGACCGGGCGGCCGAGCACACCGAGTGGGTCGACACCCTGAACGAGATGATCAACAAGACGGAAGGCGCACGATGACAACCTCCACCAGGGGAGCTGCCAGGGTTCCCGCCGTACTCGTCCTGGAGGACGGCCGGATGTTCCGCGGCCGTGCCTACGGGGCCGTGGGGGTGACCTTCGGCGAAGCCGTGTTCTCCACCGGCATGACCGGCTACCAGGAGACCCTCACCGACCCCTCGTACCACCGCCAGGTCGTCGTGATGACCGCCCCGCACGTCGGCAACACCGGCGTCAACGACGAGGACCCCGAGTCCAAGCGCATCTGGGTCGCCGGATACGTCGTCCGCGACCCCGCCCGCGTGCCGTCCAACTGGCGCTCCCGCCGCTCCCTCGACGACGAGCTGCGCCACCAGGGCGTCGTCGGCATCAGCGGCATCGACACCCGCGCGCTCACCCGCCACCTGCGCGAGCGCGGCGCCATGCGCGTCGGCATCTTCTCCGGCCAGGCGCTGCCCGACGCGGGCACCATGCTCGCCGAGGTCCGCCAGGCCCCCGAGATGCAGGGCGCGAACCTGTCCGCCGAGGTCGCCACCAAGGAGGCGTACGTCGTCCCGGCGATCGGCGAGAAGAAGTTCACCGTCGCCGCCGTCGACCTCGGCATCAAGGGCATGACCCCGCACCGCATGGCCGAGCGCGGCATCGAGGTGCACGTGCTCCCGGCGACCGCGACCGCCGAGGACGTCTACGCCGTCAACCCCGACGGCGTGTTCTTCTCCAACGGCCCCGGCGACCCCGCCACCGCCGACCACGCGGTCTCCGTCATGCGAACCGTCCTGGAGCGCGGCACGCCGCTGTTCGGCATCTGCTTCGGCAACCAGATCCTGGGCCGCGCCCTCGGCTTCGGCACCTACAAGCTCAAGTACGGCCACCGCGGCATCAACCAGCCGGTGCAGGACCGCACCACCGGCAAGGTCGAGGTCACCGCGCACAACCACGGCTTCGCCGTCGACGCCCCCCTCGACAAGGTCTCCGACACCCCCTACGGCCGCGCCGAGGTCTCCCACGTCTGCCTCAACGACAACGTGGTCGAGGGCCTGCGGCTCCTCGACCGCCCGGCCTTCAGCGTCCAGTACCACCCCGAAGCGGCCGCCGGCCCGCACGACGCCGCCTACCTGTTCGACCGCTTCACGTCTTTGATGAGCACAGCACTGATGGAGGGCCAGCGTGCCTAAGCGCACCGATATCCAGTCCGTCCTGGTCATCGGCTCCGGCCCGATCGTCATCGGCCAGGCCGCCGAGTTCGACTACTCCGGCACCCAGGCGTGCCGCGTGCTCAAGGCCGAGGGCCTGCGCGTCATCCTCGTCAACTCCAACCCGGCGACGATCATGACCGACCCGGAGATCGCCGACGCCACCTACGTCGAGCCGATCACCCCGGAGTTCGTCGAGAAGATCATCGCCAAGGAGCGGCCCGACGCCCTGCTGCCCACCCTGGGCGGCCAGACGGCCCTGAACACCGCGATCTCCCTGCACGAGAACGGCGTCCTGAACAAGTACGGCGTCGAGCTGATCGGCGCCAACGTCGCGGCGATCCACAAGGGCGAGGACCGCGACCTGTTCAAGGAGGTCGTGGAGGAGGTCCGCAAGAAGATCGGGCACGGCGAGTCCGCCCGCTCCGTCATCTGCCACTCCATGGACGACGTCCTCGCGGGCGTCGAGACCCTCGGCGGCTACCCGGTCGTCGTCCGCCCGTCCTTCACCATGGGCGGCGCCGGCTCCGGCTTCGCGCACGACGAGGAGGAGCTGCGCCGCATCGCCGGGCAGGGCCTCACCCTCTCGCCGACCACCGAGGTGCTCCTGGAGGAGTCCATCCTCGGCTGGAAGGAGTACGAGCTGGAGCTGATGCGCGACAAGCACGACAACGTCGTGGTCGTCTGCTCCATCGAGAACTTCGACCCGATGGGCGTGCACACCGGCGACTCGATCACCGTCGCCCCCGCGATGACGCTGACCGACCGCGAGTACCAGATCCTGCGCGACGTCGGCATCGCGATCATCCGCGAGGTCGGCGTCGACACCGGCGGCTGCAACATCCAGTTCGCGGTGAACCCCGAGGACGGCCGGGTCATCGTCATCGAGATGAACCCGCGCGTGTCGCGCTCCTCGGCCCTCGCCTCCAAGGCCACCGGCTTCCCGATCGCCAAGATCGCCGCCAAGCTCGCCGTCGGCTACACCCTCGACGAGATCCCGAACGACATCACGCGGGAGACCCCGGCCTCCTTCGAGCCGACGCTCGACTACGTCGTCGTCAAGGCACCGCGGTTCGCCTTCGAGAAGTTCCCGAGCGCCGACTCCACGCTGACCACCACCATGAAGTCGGTCGGCGAGGCCATGGCCATCGGCCGCAACTTCACCGAGGCCTTCCAGAAGGCGCTGCGCTCGCTGGAGAAGAAGGGCAGCCAGTTCACCTTCGTCGGCGAGCCCGCCGGAGACAAGGACGAGCTGCTGGCGGCCGCGGTACGGCCCACCGACGGCCGGATCAACACCGTCATGCAGGCCATCCGCGCGGGCGCCACCCCCGAGGAGGTCTTCGAGTACACGAAGATCGACCCCTGGTTCGTCGACCAGCTCTTCCTCATCAAGGAGATCGCCGACGAGCTGGCCGAGGCCCCGGAGCTCACCCCCGAGCTGCTCGCCGAGGCCAAGCGGCACGGCTTCTCCGACCAGCAGATCGGCGAGATCCGCGGCCTGCGCGAGGACGTCGTCCGCGAGGTGCGGCACGCCCTCGGCATCCGCCCGGTGTACAAGACGGTCGACACCTGCGCCGCCGAATTCGCCGCGAAGACGCCGTACTTCTACTCCTCCTACGACGAGGAGACCGAGGTCGCGCCCCGCGAGAAGCCGGCCGTCATCATCCTCGGCTCCGGGCCGAACCGCATCGGGCAGGGCATCGAGTTCGACTACTCCTGCGTGCACGCGTCCTTCGCGCTGAGCGACGCCGGGTACGAGACGGTGATGGTCAACTGCAACCCGGAGACCGTCTCCACCGACTACGACACCTCCGACCGCCTCTACTTCGAGCCGCTGACGCTGGAGGACGTGCTGGAGATCGTGCACGCCGAGCAGCAGGCCGGCCCGGTCGCCGGCGTGATCGTGCAGCTCGGCGGCCAGACCCCGCTGGGCCTGTCGCAGGCGCTGAAGGACAACGGCGTGCCGATCGTCGGCACCTCCCCGGAGGCCATCCACGCCGCCGAGGACCGCGGCGCGTTCGGGCGGGTGCTCGCCGAGGCGGGCCTGCCGGCCCCCAAGCACGGCACCGCCACCACCTTCGCCGAGGCCAAGGCCATCGCCGACGAGATCGGCTACCCGGTCCTGGTCCGCCCGTCGTACGTGCTGGGCGGCCGCGGCATGGAGATCGTCTACGACGAGTCCCGGCTGTCGTCCTACATCGCCGAGTCGACCGAGATCAGCCCCTCCCGGCCGGTCCTCGTCGACCGGTTCCTGGACGACGCGATCGAGATCGACGTGGACGCCCTCTACGACGGCGAGGAGCTGTACCTCGGCGGCGTCATGGAGCACATCGAGGAGGCCGGCATCCACTCCGGCGACTCGGCGTGCGCGCTGCCGCCGATCACCCTGGGCGGCTTCGACATCAAGCGCCTGCGCGCCTCCACCGAGGCCATCGCGCGCGGCGTCGGGGTGCGCGGCCTGATCAACATCCAGTTCGCGCTGGCCGGCGACATCCTCTACGTCCTGGAGGCCAACCCGCGCGCCTCCCGCACCGTCCCCTTCACCTCGAAGGCGACCGCGGTGCCGCTGGCGAAGGCCGCCGCCCGGATCTCGCTCGGCGCGACCGTCGCCGAGCTGCGCGAAGAGGGTCTGCTGCCGAAGAACGGCGACGGCGGCGAGCTGCCGCTGGACGCGCCGATCTCCGTCAAGGAGGCCGTGATGCCCTGGAGCCGCTTCCGGGACACCTCCGGACGCGGCGTCGACACCGTCCTCGGCCCGGAGATGCGCTCCACCGGCGAGGTCATGGGCATCGACTCGGTCTTCGGCACGGCGTACGCCAAGTCGCAGGCGGGCGCCTACGGGCCGCTGCCGACCAAGGGCCGCGCCTTCATCTCGGTCGCCAACCGCGACAAGCGCTCGATGATCTTCCCGGCGCGCGAACTGGTCGGGCACGGCTTCGAGCTGCTCGCCACGTCCGGCACGGCGGAGGTGCTCAAGCGCAACGGCATCAACGCCACCGTCGTGCGCAAGCAGTCCGAGGGCACCGGCCCGAACGGCGAGAAGACCATCGTCCAGCTCATCCACGACGGCGAGGTCGACCTCATCGTCAACACGCCGTACGGCACCGGCGGCCGGCTCGACGGCTACGAGATCCGCACGGCGGCCGTCGCGCGGTCGGTCCCGTGCCTGACCACGGTCCAAGCGCTGGCCGCCGCCGTCCAGGGCATCGACGCCCTCAACCACGGTGACGTGGGCGTCCGCTCGCTCCAGGAACACGCCGAGCACCTGACCGCGGCCCGCGACTAGCAGCCACGAGGGGGACACCGGAAACGGTGTCCCCCTCTTCATGAGGACACGAGACATGTACAAGCTTTTCTTCCGTCTGCTCTTCCGACGGATGGACCCCGAGCGGGCCCACCACCTCGCCTTCCGCTGGATCCGGCTGGCCGCCCGCGTCCCGGTGCTCCGTACCTTCGTCGCGGCCGCCCTCGCGCCCCGCCACAAGGAGCTGCGCACGGAGGCGTTCGGCCTGCGGATGCACGGCCCGTTCGGGCTAGCCGCCGGCTTCGACAAGAACGCGGTCGGCATCGACGGCCTGGCGATGCTCGGCTTCGACCACGTCGAGATCGGCACGGTGACCGGCGAGGCCCAGCCCGGCAACCCCAGGAAGCGCCTGTTCCGCCTGGTGCCGGACCGCGCGCTGATCAACCGCATGGGCTTCAACAACGAGGGCTCGCTGGCCGTCGCCGCCCGCCTCGCCTCCCGCAACCCGGTTTTCCGGACCGTCGTGGGCGTCAACATCGGCAAGACAAAGGTGGTGCCGGAGGCCGAGGCGGCCGACGACTACGTGAAGTCGGCCGAGCGGCTGGCGCCGTACGCCGACTACCTGGTCGTGAACGTGTCGTCCCCGAACACGCCCGGCCTGCGCAACCTCCAGGCGACCGAGGCGCTGCGGCCGCTGCTGACCGCCGTCCGCGAGGCCGCCGACCGCGCGGTCCCCGCCCGGCGCGTGCCGCTGCTGGTGAAGATCGCCCCCGACCTCGCCGACGAGGACATCGACGCGGTGGCCGACCTGGCCGTCGACCTCGGCCTGGACGGCATCATCGCCACGAACACCACCATCGCGCGCGAAGGACTCGGTCTGACCTCCCCGCCCTCGCTGGTGAAGGAGACCGGCGGCCTGTCCGGCGCACCGCTGAAGGCCCGCTCCCTGGAGGTGCTGCGCCGCCTGTACGCGCGCGTGGGCGACCGCATCACGCTCGTCGGCGTCGGCGGCGTCGAGACGGCCGAGGACGCCTGGCAGCGCATCCTGGCCGGTGCCACGCTGGTACAGGGCTACAGCGCCTTCGTCTACGAGGGCCCGTTCTGGAGCCGCGCCGTCCACAAGGGCCTCGCCGCCCGGCTGCGGACGAGCCCGTACGCCACCCTCGCCGACGCGGTCGGCGCCGACGTGAGGAGGTCCGCATGACCCTGGAACCCTTCGGCGCCCGGCTGCGCCGCGCGATGGACGAGCGGGGCCCGCTGTGCGTCGGCATCGACCCGCACGCCTCCCTGCTCACCGAGTGGGGCCTGAACGACGACGTGGCCGGCCTGGAGCGGTTCAGCCGCACGGTGGTCGAGGCGCTGGCCGACCGGATTGCCGTGCTGAAGCCGCAGAGCGCGTTCTTCGAGCGCTTCGGGTCCCGCGGCGTCGCCGTCCTGGAGAAGACGGTCGAGGAGGCGCGGGCCGCCGGCGCGCTCGTCGTCATGGACGCCAAGCGCGGCGACATCGGCTCGACCATGGCCGCCTACGCCGAGTCGTTCCTGCGCAAGGACTCACCGCTGTTCTCCGACGCGCTGACCGTCTCCCCGTACCTCGGCTACGGCTCGCTCAGCCCAGCGGTCGCGCTGGCGCGGGAGAGCGGCACGGGCCTGTTCGTGCTGGCGCTGACCTCGAACCCGGAGGGCGGCGAGGTGCAGCACGCGGTCCGCGCGGACGGGCGGGACGTCGGCGCGACGATGCTGGCCCACCTGGCCGCCGAGAACGTGGGGGAGGAGCCCCTGGGGTCCTTCGGGGCGGTCGTGGGCGCCACGCTGGGCGACCTGTCGCTGTACGACCTCGACATCAACGGTCCGCTGCTGGCGCCCGGCGTCGGCGCCCAGGGGGCCACGCCGGCCGATCTGCCCCGGGTCTTCGGCAGCGCGATCCGCAACGTCGTCCCGAACGTCAGCAGGGGCGTGCTGCGGCAGGGTCCCGACGTCGGCTCGCTGCGCTCGGCGGCCGAGCGTTTCGCGGAGGAGATCCGCGCCGCGCTGGCCGGCGCGTGAGGCTTTCGTGACGGGCGTCAGAGGGGCTCGAGCCGCCCGTCCGAGCCCTCCGGCCGCCGTGCGCGGGCCCGCTTGAGTCTGAATACATGCTCAAATCCGGGGCATTATGTCCTAAATGTCCGCCCTGGCGGAGGCTGACCAGGACTTTTCCGCTGTTCTCGCTGACTCCGGCGGACTTGCCCGCTAGTCTCCGACGAGTGAGGGCGGCACCCACGCCCTCCAACCAGTGGGGGAGAACGGGCAGCGTGTTGCTCGCGGCTCCCCAGGTGTGGGGCGACTAGGTTCCTCACCGGTCCGTATCCGACAGTTCGACATCCGAGGTGACGTAGGCGTGGCTCTTCCGCCCCTTACCCCTGAACAGCGCGCAGCCGCGCTCGAAAAGGCCGCCGCGGCTCGCCGGGAGCGGGCCGAGGTCAAGAATCGACTCAAGCACTCCGGCGCCTCCCTGCACGAGGTCATCAAGCAGGGCCAGGAGAACGACGTCATCGGCAAGATGAAGGTCTCCGCCCTGCTCGAGTCCCTCCCGGGCGTGGGCAAGGTCCGCGCCAAGCAGATCATGGAGCGACTCGGCATCTCCGAGAGCCGCCGTGTGCGGGGTCTCGGGTCCAACCAGATCGCCTCCCTGGAGCGCGAGTTCGGCAGCACCGGCTCCTGAGTCCGGGTGCTGCGGACCTGGAGTCCCGGGCACACCGCGAGTACTGGATAATCGCTGCATGAGCGAACGTCCGCGGCTGACCGTGCTCTCCGGCCCCTCCGGGGTCGGCAAGAGCACGGTCGTCGCCCATATGCGCAAGGAACACCCCGAGGTCTGGCTCTCGGTGTCGGCGACGACCCGCAAGCCCCGCCCCGGCGAGCGGCACGGTGTCCACTACTTCTTCGTCACCGACGACGAGATGGACAAGCTGATCGCCAACGGCGAGCTGCTGGAGTGGGCCGAGTTCGCCGGCAACCGTTACGGCACGCCGCGCGCGGCCGTGCTGGAGCACCTGGAGTCCGGGGTCCCGGTCCTGCTGGAGATCGATCTCCAGGGCGCCCGGCAGGTCCGCGAGACCATGCCCGAGGGCCGGTTGGTGTTCCTGGCTCCTCCCTCCTGGGACGAGCTGGTGCGCAGGCTCACCGGGCGGGGCACCGAGCCGCCCGAGGTGATCGAGCGCCGGCTGTCCGCCGCGAAGATCGAGCTGGCGGCCGAGCCGGAGTTCGACACGACCCTGGTCAACACCTCCGTCGAGGACGTGGCGCGCGAGCTGCTAGCCTTGATGGATGTGGTCTGACCGGCTTCGGTCACCGCACATTTCTTTCCCACCCATCGGAAGGTAGAGCGTGTCCTCTTCCATCTCCGCGCCCGAGGGCATCATCAACCCGCCGATCGACGAGCTCCTCGAGGCCACCGACTCGAAGTACAGCCTCGTGATCTACGCGGCCAAGCGGGCCCGCCAGATCAACGCGTACTACTCGCAGCTCGGCGAGGGCCTCCTCGAGTACGTCGGTCCGCTCGTCGACACCCACGTGCACGAGAAGCCGCTCTCGATCGCCCTGCGCGAGATCAACGCGGGTCTGCTGACGTCCGAGGCCATCGAGGGCCCGGCGCAGTAATATCAGCAGCTTCGCGGTTGGCTTTTCCACAGGCCCGGCGGCACGTCCGCCGGGCCTGTGGTCTGCTCGGGGGTGCGGGGGTCGCCCCCGCGGCGTGATGCAGCATGTAAGGCGTACGTGAGACGTACGTTTCCGAGGCCGGGGAGAGACGGTGGACAAGCCGAAGGTCGTTCTGGGGGTCAGCGGTGGCATCGCCGCGTACAAGGCCTGTGAGCTGCTGCGGAGGCTGACGGAGTCGGGACACGACGTGCGCGTCGTGCCCACCGCCTCCGCGCTGCACTTCGTCGGCGCCGCGACCTGGTCCGCGCTGTCCGGGCACCCCGTCGCCACGGAGGTCTGGGACGACGTCCACGAGGTGCCCCACGTGCGCATCGGCCAGCAGGCCGATCTGGTGGTGGTCGCCCCCGCCACCGCCGACACGCTCGCCAGGGCGGCCCATGGCCTCGCCGACGACCTGCTCACCAACACCCTCCTCACGGCCCGCTGCCCGGTGGTCTTCGCCCCCGCGATGCACACCGAGATGTGGGAGCACCCGGCCACCCAGGAGAACGTGGCGACACTGCGCCGCCGCGGCGCCGTCGTCATCGAGCCGGCCGTCGGCCGGCTGACCGGCGTGGACACCGGCAAGGGACGGCTGCCCGACCCGGCCGAGATCTTCGAGGTCTGCCGCCGGGTGCTCGCCAGGGGAGCGCGGGAGCCGGATCTCGCCGGCCGGCACGTCGTGGTCAGCGCGGGCGGCACCCGCGAGCCCCTCGACCCGGTCCGCTTCCTCGGCAACCGTTCCTCCGGCAAGCAGGGCTACGCCCTCGCCCGCACCGCCGCCGCGCGCGGCGCCCGGGTCACGCTGGTCGCGGCCAACACCGGCCTGCCCGACCCGGCGGGCGTGGACGTCGTCCGGGCCGGCACCGCGGTGCAGCTGCGCGAGGCGGTGCTGAAGGCGGCGGCGGACGCCGACGCCGTCGTGATGGCCGCCGCGGTCGCCGACTTCCGCCCGGCCGAGTACGCGGCCGGGAAGATAAAGAAGCAGGACGGCCGGGACCCCGAGCCCGTCGTCCTGGTACGGAATCCGGACATCCTCGCGGAGGTGTCCGCCGACCGGGCGCGGGCCGGACAGGTGATCGTCGGCTTCGCCGCCGAGACCGACGACGTCCTCGCCAACGGCCGAGCCAAGCTGGTCCGCAAGGGCTGCGACCTGCTCGTGGTGAACGAGGTGGGGGAGCGCAAGACGTTCGGATCCGAGGAGAACGAGGCCGTGGTGCTCGGCGCCGACGGCAGCGAGACGCCCGTGCCGTACGGCCCCAAGGAGGCCCTGGCCGAAATCGTGTGGGACCTGGTGGCGCA
This sequence comes from Streptomyces sp. NPDC031340, assembly GCF_055569945.1. Taxonomy (NCBI): domain Bacteria; kingdom Bacillati; phylum Actinomycetota; class Actinomycetes; order Kitasatosporales; family Streptomycetaceae; genus Streptomyces; species Streptomyces sp. NPDC031340. Next base: position 87,603 of record NZ_JBVIIE010000034.1, on the reverse strand, counting down.
GCGCCTGCACTGAGTGCTTCATTCACTTCCCGGTCCGTTCGAACCACGCACTCGGGGGGTGCGGCGCCCCTGGCCAAGCCCCCGGGTGATTGGGCAGAATGCCCGTGCCGCAGGTCACAGCGCTCCCGAGAGGCGAGACAGGGGGGCCGGTGGCCAGGTGTGACCGATAAACTGTTCTCGGACGACGTCGGGCGCAGCCCCCGGGCGCGTCCGCCAATGATCAGCCAGCAGCCGCTGCAACCCCAGGGAGCGTTGTGTCCCGTCGCCTGTTCACCTCGGAGTCCGTGACCGAGGGTCACCCCGACAAGATCGCTGACCAGATCAGCGACACCATTCTCGACGCGCTCCTGCGCGAGGACCCGACCTCCCGGGTCGCCGTCGAGACGCTGATCACCACCGGCCTGGTGCACGTGGCCGGAGAGGTCACGACCAAGACCTACGCGGACATCGCGACCCTCGTCCGCAACAAGATCCTCGAGATCGGCTACGACTCCTCCAAGAAGGGCTTCGACGGAGCCTCCTGCGGCGTCTCGGTGTCCATCGGCGCCCAGTCCCCGGACATCGCGCAGGGCGTCGACACGGCGTACGAGACCCGTGTCGAGGGCGACGACGACGAACTCGACCGCCAGGGCGCCGGCGACCAGGGCCTGATGTTCGGCTACGCGAGCGACGAGACGCCGACCCTGATGCCGCTGCCGATCTTCCTGGCCCACCGCCTGTCGAAGCGCCTGTCCGACGTCCGCAAGAACGGCACCATCCCCTACCTGCGCCCGGACGGCAAGACGCAGGTCACCATCGAGTACGACGGCGACAAGGCGGTCCGCCTGGACACGGTCGTGGTCTCCTCGCAGCACGCGAGCGACATCGACCTGGACTCCCTCCTGGCGCCCGACATCCGCGAGTTCGTCGTCGAGCCCGAGCTGAAGGCGCTCCTGGACGAGGGCATCAAGCTCGACACCGAGAACTACCGCCTGCTGGTCAACCCGACCGGCCGCTTCGAGATCGGCGGCCCGATGGGCGACGCCGGCCTCACCGGCCGCAAGATCATCATCGACACGTACGGCGGCATGGCCCGCCACGGCGGCGGCGCCTTCTCGGGCAAGGACCCGTCCAAGGTGGACCGCTCGGCCGCGTACGCGATGCGCTGGGTGGCGAAGAACGTCGTGGCGGCCGGCCTGGCCTCCCGCTGCGAGGTGCAGGTCGCGTACGCGATCGGCAAGGCCGAGCCGGTCGGCCTGTTCGTCGAGACCTTCGGCACCGCCAAGATCGACCACGAGAAGATCGAGAAGGCCATCGACGAGGTCTTCGACCTCCGCCCCGCCGCGATCATCCGCGACCTCGACCTGCTCCGTCCGATCTACGCCCAGACCGCGGCATACGGCCACTTCGGCCGTGAGCTGCCGGACTTCACCTGGGAGCGGACGGACCGCGTGGACGCGCTGCGGCAGGCCGCCGGCCTGTAAGCGCCCACGCCGGCGTGCCAGAAGTGCCCCCGAGCTTCTGCGGAGCCCGGGGGCGTCTTCATGTCCCGGGGCGGGGCATGACGCCGGCTCGCTGTGTCCGGGGCGGGTCTGAGGCCGGCTCGCTGCATCCGGGGCGGGCCCGACGTCGGCCCGCGGTGACGGCGGCCGCCGGGCGTCCCGTGAGTCGCGGCGTCCAGGGCGTCCCGGGAGTCGGGGAGCGCCCCCGGGCATCCCGGACGCGCGGCGGTTGTCAGTGGCGTTTGGTAAGAATGCAAGCGTGAGCAGCGAGAACGGGCAGGGCGACGAGGCGCGGTCGGCGCCGCCCGAGCAGCTCGCGCTGATCCGCGAGAGCGTGCGCAGGGCCAGGGAACCGCGGGCCAAGCCGCGGACCTGGCGGGGGGCCGCGCTGGCCGGGGAGCTGCCCGTCGCGCGGGTGCTGGTCGACAAGGGTGTGCTGCATCTCGACCGCTACTTCGACTACGCCGTCCCCGAGGAGCTGGACGCCGACGCGCAGCCCGGGGTGCGGGTGCGGGTGCGGTTCGGGGCCGGGCGGCACCGGGTGCGCGAAGGCCGCCGCGAGGGCGGCGGGCTGATCGACGGGTTCCTCGTCGAGCGGCGTGCCGAGTCCGACTACTCCGGGCCGCTCGCCGCGCTGGCCCAGGTCGTCTCGCCGGAGCGGGTGCTGAGCGAGGAACTGCTCGGGCTCGCCCGGGCCGTCGCCGACCGGTACGCGGGGAGCCTCGCCGACGTGCTGCAGCTGGCCGTGCCGCCGCGCAGCGCGCGGGCCGAGCAGCGGCCCTCGCCCGAGCCGCTGCCGCCGCCCGGCGCGCCGGAGGCGGGATCCTGGACGCGCTACGAGCGGGGACCCGGGTTTCTCCGGTCACTGGCCTCCGGGGGCTCACCGCGCGCCGTGTGGAACGCGTTGCCCGGTCCCGAGTGGAGCGAGGAGCTGGCGAGGGCCGTGGCGGCGACGCTGGCGTCCGGGCGCGGGGCGCTCGTCGTCCTGCCCGACGGGCGGGCGGTCGCCCGGGTCGACGCGGCGCTGACCGCGCTGCTGGGTGCGGGGCGGCACGCGGTGCTCACCGCCGACGCCGGGCCCGAGAAGCGCTACCGGGAGTGGCTGGCCGTGCGACGGGGCTCCGTGCGGGCCGTCGTGGGCACGCGGGCCGCGATGTTCGCGCCGGTGCGGGACCTGGGGCTGGTCGCCGTCTGGGACGACGGCGACGACAGCCACAGTGAGCCGCACGCGCCGCAGCCGCATGCCCGGGAGGTACTGCTGCTGCGGGCCGCGCACGACAAGTGCGGCTTTCTGCTGGGCGGTTGGAGCTGCACCGTGGAGGCCGCGCAGCTCGTCGAGACGGGCTGGGCGCGGCCGCTCGTCGCCGCCCGTGAGCAGGTGCGGGCCGCCGCGCCGCTCGTGCGGACCGTCGGTGACGGGGACCTCGCCCGGGACGAGGCGGCGCGCGCCGCCCGGCTGCCGACGCTCGCCTGGCAGGCCGTCAGGGAGGGCCTGCGGCACGGGCCCGTGCTGGTGCAGGTGCCGCGGCGGGGATACGTGCCGCGGATGGCGTGCGCCGGATGCCGGGCGCCCGCTCGGTGCCGGCACTGCTCCGGACCGCTGGAGGGGCAGGAGTCGGGGGCGGCGCTGCGGTGCGGGTGGTGCGGGCGCGCGGAGGGTGCCTGGCACTGTCCGGAGTGCGGGTCGTTCCGGCTGCGGGCCCAGGTGGTGGGGGCGCGGCGGACCGCCGAGGAGCTGGGGCGGGCGTTCCCGGCGGTGCCGGTGCGCACCTCGGGCCGCGAGCAGGTGCTGGACACCGTCCCGGACACGCCCGCGCTGGTGGTGAGCACGCCGGGGGCCGAGCCCGTCGCCGACGGCGGCTATGCGGCGGCCCTGCTGCTGGACGGCTGGGCCATGCTCGGGCGGCCGGATCTGCGGGCCGGCGAGGACGCGCTCCGGCGGTGGATCGGGGCGGCGGCGCTCGTCCGTCCGCACGGCGCCGGGGGGACGGTCGTGGTGGTCGCCGAGCCGACGCTCCGGCCCGTGCAGGCCCTGGTGCGCTGGGATCCCGTCGGGCACGCGGTGCGGGAGCTCGCCGAGCGGGCCGAGCTGGGCTTCCCGCCGGTGTCCCGGATGGCGGCCGTGTCGGGGGTGCCGGAGGCGGTCGCGGACTACCTGTCCACGGTGCGACTGCCGCCCGAGGCGGAGGTGCTGGGGCCGGTGCCGCTGCCGGTCACGCCGCCCGGACGCCCCCGCAGGACGGGTGCGCCGCCTCCCGGCGAGCTCTGGGAGCGCGCGCTCGTGAGGGTGCCGCCGGGCAGCGGGCCCGCCCTGGCCGCCGCGCTGAAGGCCGCGCAGGCGGCACGGATGGCGCGGGGCGGCGGGGAGGCGCCGGTACGGGTCCGGATCGATCCGCCGGACATCGGGTGACGCGCGGACGACGCGCGGGTGAGGTGACGCGCGGGGCTCGGGCGGGGGCCGACGCTCGGCGTCCGGACGGGCCCGGTCGGGGAGCCGGGTGGGGAGCCGGGCGGGAGGAGCCGCCGAGTCAGGCTGGAGCGGTGTGGTCCGGAGCCTGTGTGGTCCGCGCCGGGGGGAGCCGCCCTCCCGGGGACGCCGGGAGGGCCGGGAAGGGCAGGGGGAGGGGAGCGGACGGCGGCTCAGCCGTTGCGTGGGCCGGGGAAGGCCGTCGGCCTGGCGCCGTCGCGCAGGCCGGGGCTGCCCGCCGTCGGCTGCGACGGCATGGAACGGGCGGCGGGGACCGTCGGGATGCCTGAATTGACGCCGGAGTTGACGCCGACCGTCCGGCTGCCGGACGGCTCGGTGGTCCGCTCGCCCTCGGCGGACGCCTGGGCCCCCGCGCGGCGCGCACCGTAACGGCGGTGCACCGCCTGCTTGGTGACGCCGAGGGCGGAGCCCACCGCGTCCCACGAGAAGCCGAGTGAGCGGTCGAAGTCGACCGCGGCCGTGACCAGGGTCTCGACGCTGTCGCGGAGTTCCTGCGCGAGGCGGACCGTCGGGGCGGGGGCGCGCCCGTAGACGACGAAGCCCGTGGCGGGGCCGGAGCGGCGCGGGCGGTAGACGTTGCCCAACTGGGCGGTGAGCGTGCGCAGTGCGTCCACCTGCCGGCGGACCCGCTCGATGTCCCGCACCAGCAATTGCAGGCTGGCCCGAGCCTGGGCGTCGTGAGTTGCGTGGTCGGCCATGAACAAGCCTCTCGAACCGGCGTTGAAACGGATCGGGCAGCGCGATGTGCGGCCCTTGGGGGTCAACTCTTCCTTGACCAACGCCGATCAGCGCCGCAGGTCACGCATCGGGGGCGTACGGGCATATGCGTACGCCCCCGTGACCGGGAGCGCCGCGGCCGGCGGACGGGTCCGGCAAACGGGTCCGGCAAACGGGTCCGGCGTGCGGGTCCGGCAGGCGGCTCCGCGAGACGGCTCTGTGAGGGGGCTCCATGCCCGCGGGCCTCCTCGGCGGCGGGTCGCGGTGGTGGGCCATAGACTTGGTGGCCGCCGTCGTCACCGTCCGGAGAGGCCCGAACCCACCCATGAAGCTCGTCTTCGCCGGTACCCCCGAGGTCGCCGTTCCCGCTCTGGACGCCCTGATCAACTCCGGGCGGCACGAGGTGGCCGCCGTCGTCACGCGGCCCGACGCGCCGGCCGGGCGGGGACGCAGGCTGGTGGCGTCGCCCGTCGCCGAGCGGGCGGCGGAGGCCGGCATCGAGGTGCTGAAGCCGGCCAAGCCACGGGAACCCGAATTCCTGGAGCGGCTGCGGGAGATCGGCCCGGACTGCTGTCCCGTCGTCGCCTACGGGGCCCTGCTGCCGCGCGTCGCGCTCGACATCCCCGTGCACGGCTGGGTCAACCTGCACTTCTCGCTGCTGCCCGCCTGGCGGGGCGCCGCGCCCGTGCAGCACGCCCTCATGGCCGGGGACGAGATCACCGGCGCCTCCACCTTCCTCATCGAGGAGGGCCTCGACTCCGGGCCCGTCTACGGGACGGTCACCGAGGAGGTCCGGCCCACCGACACCAGCGGTGACCTGCTGACCCGGCTCGCCTTCGCCGGAGCGGGACTGCTCGTCGCGACCATGGACGGCATCGAGGACGGCACTCTCAAGGCCGTGCCGCAGCCCGCGGAGGGCGTCACCCTCGCCCCGAAGATCACCGTCGAGGACGCCCGGATCGACTGGGCGGCCCCGGCGCTCAGGGTCGACCGGGTCGTGCGCGGATGCACCCCGGCGCCCGGCGCCTGGACCACGTTCCGCGGCGAGCGGCTGAAGATCACGCAGGTCAGGCCGGTGCCGGAGCGCACCGACCTCGTGCCGGGACAGCCGTCCGTCGGCAAGAACAGCGTCCACGTCGGTACCGGCTCCTACGCCGTCGAGCTGCTGTGGGTGCAGGCGCAGGGCAAGAAGCCGATGCGGGCCGCGGACTGGGCGCGCGGCGTGCGCATCGCCGACGGCGAGACCCTCGGCGGCTAGCACGAAGACGGGGAACGGCGAGGTCCCGGCACTCCCAAGGCGAGCAACGGCGAGCTCCCGGCACCCTCAAGGCGGGCAACGGCGAGGCGAACAGGGCGGGGAAGGCGAGGTGGGGCACCCGGGCCGACGTACGCTTGACGGGTATTCCCGCCTGACATCCGGAGCACCTTTTTCGTGAGCGACCAGCCCCGCCGCCCCCGCAAGCCCTACCGCCGGCCCAAGAAGGACCCCGTCCGCATCCTCGCCTTCGAGGCGCTGCGGGCCGTGGACGAGCGGGACGCGTACGCCAACCTCGTCCTCCCGCCCCTGCTGCGCAAGGCGCGGGAGAAGGAGGGGCCCGACCGGTTCGACGGGCGGGACGCGGCGCTCGCGACCGAGCTGGTGTACGGCACGCTGCGCCGGCAGGGGACGTACGACGCGATCATCGCCGCCTGCGTGGACCGGCCCCTCAGGGAGGTCGACCCGCCGGTGCTCGACGTGCTCAGTCTCGGCGTGCACCAACTGCTGGGGACGCGGATCCCCACGCACGCCGCCGTCTCCGCCTCCGTCGAGCTCGCCCGCGTGGTGCTCGGCGACGGGCGGGCCAAGTTCGTCAACGCGGTGCTGCGCAAGGTCGCCCAGGACGACCTCGCCGGGTGGATCGAGAAGGTCGCCCCGCCCTACGACGAGGACCCCGAGGACCACCTCGCCGTCGTGCACTCGCACCCGCGCTGGGTGGTCTCCGCGCTCTGGGACTCGCTCGGCGGCGGCCGGGCCGACATCGAGGAGCTGCTGGAGGCCGACAACGAGCGGCCCGAGGTGACCCTGGTGGCGCGCCCCGGCCGGGCCACGACCGGGGAACTGCTCCAGGAGGAGGCCGCCGTGCCGGGGCGCTGGTCGCCGTACGCCGTGCGGCTGGCCGAGGGCGGCGAGCCCGGCGCGATCGAGGCCGTACGCGAGGGCCGCGCGGGCGTGCAGGACGAGGGCAGCCAGCTCGTCGCGCTGGCCCTGGCCAACGCGCCGCTGGAGGGGCGGGACGAGAAGTGGCTCGACGGGTGCGCCGGGCCCGGCGGCAAGGCCGCGCTGCTCGGAGCGCTCGCCGCCGAGCGCGGGGCCGTGCTGCTCGCCGCCGAGAAGCAGCCGCACCGGGCGGGGCTGGTGGCCAGGGCGCTGCACGGCAACCCGGGGCCGTACCAGGTGATCGCCGCGGACGGGACCCGGCCGCCGTGGCGCTCAGGCTCCTTCGACCGCGTGCTGATGGACGTGCCCTGCACCGGGCTCGGCGCCCTCAGGCGGCGGCCCGAGGCGCGCTGGCGTCGCCGTCCCGAGGATCTGGACGGGTTCGCGCCGCTGCAGCGCGCCCTGCTGGACACCGCGCTGGAGTCCGTGCGCGTCGGCGGGATCGTCGGCTACGCGACCTGCTCCCCGCACCTCGCGGAGACCAGGGCCGTCGTCGACGACCTGCTCAAGCAGCACCCCGACGCCGAACTCGTCGACGCCCGCCCGCTGCTGCCCGGCGTGCCGGACCTCGGCGCCGGTCCCGACGTGCAGCTGTGGCCGCACCGGCACGGGACCGACGCCATGTACCTGGCGCTCATCCGCAAGACCGGCTGACCCGCCCCGCCCGCGCCCGCTCCGCACCGCCCGCGGCCCGCTCCGCACCGGCCGTGAGCGGGGCCGGGCCGTCCGTGGCCGGGGGTGCCGGGACGCCCCGGCGGAGCGGCCGGCGCCCGGGGCGCCGAGGCGGTACCACACCCGGGAAACGGCCTGCGTCAGCACCGGCGCGAACAAACGTGCCCGGACATGGCAGGCTTGGGTCATGGCCGTGCAGATCAACCCCAGCATCCTGTCCGCCGACTTCGCCCGCCTCTCGGACGAGGCGAAGGCGGTCGACGGAGCCGACTGGCTCCACGTCGACGTCATGGACAACCATTTCGTCCCGAACCTCACGCTCGGCGTGCCGGTCGTGGAGTCCCTGGCCCGTGCGACGGACACCCCGCTGGACTGCCATCTGATGATCGAGGCACCTGACCGGTGGGCGCCCCAGTACGTCGAGGCGGGGGCCGGTTCGGTCACCTTCCACGTCGAGGCGGCCACCGCTCCGGTCCGGCTCGCCCGCGAGATCCGGGCCAAGGGCGCCCGTGCCTCCATGGCGCTCAGGCCCGCGACGCCGATCGAGCCGTACGAGGACCTCCTCCCCGAACTCGACATGCTGTTGATCATGACGGTGGAGCCGGGTTTCGGCGGCCAGGCGTTCCTCGACATCATGCTGCCGAAGATCCGCCGCACCCGCGAGCTGATCAGCAAGCACGGTCTGGAGCTGTGGCTCCAGGTGGACGGCGGTGTCTCGGACGGCACCATCGAGCGCTGCGCCGAGGCGGGCGCGGACGTCTTCGTGGCGGGATCCGCGGTGTACGGGGCGGCCGATCCGTCCGCTGCGGTCCGTGCGCTGCGCGAGCGGGCCGAGGCGGTGACCGCGCAGGCGTCGTGGGCGTGCGGCCACTGAACCGACCACTGAACCAAGGGAACGTGAACGCCGTCCATCAGGGCGGATCGACCGCGCCGGATCTGACAGGATGAACGGCGAATCCAGAGTGTGAACAGCAGTGAGGAGATCGCCGTGTCGGGTATGTCGGCGGGCCGGTCAGCAGTGCGGATGGGACCCGCTGAGCTGGTGCAGGCGGCGGCCATGGCCCGCCGCTTCTACCTCGAGGGCAAGTCCAAGATCCAGATCGCGGAGGAGTTCGGCGTCAGCCGCTTCAAGGTGGCCCGGGTCCTGGAGACGGCCCTCGAACGGGATCTCGTACGCATCGAGATCCGCGTCCCGGCCGAGCTGGACGCCGAGCGCTCGGACGCGCTGCGCGCCCGCTACGGCCTCAGGCACGCCGTCGTGGTGGAGTCGCCCGCCGAGGCCCAGGAGTCGCCGGACCCGGAGAACCTCGGCGAGGTGGCCGCCGACCTGCTCGGCGAACTGGTGAACGAGGGCGACATCCTCGGCCTCGCCTGGGGCCGCTCCACCATCCACATGGCCGCGGCCCTGGACCGGCTGCCGCCGTGCACGGTGGTGCAGCTCACCGGGGTGTACGACGCCGGGACCGCCGAGCGCGGCTCGGTGGAGGCCGTGCGCCGTGCCGCCCAGGTCTCCGGCGGCGACGCGCACCCCATCTACGCGCCGATGCTGCTGCCGGACGCGGCGACCGCGGCGGCGCTGCGCCACCAGACGGGGATCGCGCGGGCCTTCGAGTACTTCGACAAGGTCACGGTCGCCTGCGTGTCCATCGGCTCCTGGGAGCCCGGCATCTCCACGGTGCACGACATGCTCAGCGACGAGGAGCGGGCGCACTACGCCTCGCTCGGCGTCGCCGCCGAGATGTCCGCGCACCTCTTCGACGCCGAGGGCCGCCGCATCGGACGCGACCTCGGCGAGCGGTGCATCACGGTCAAGGCGGACCAGCTCCGCCGCATCCCCGAGGTGGTCGCGATAGCAGGCGGGCAGCGCAAGGCGGCCGCGATCGACGCGGTGCTGCGCTCCGGGCTGGTCACCAGCCTGGTGACGGACACCTCGGCGGCGGACTACCTGATGACGGCCGGCTCCCCGCCCAAGCCCGCCCTCAACAGGACCGACCCCGACGGCCCCTGACGACACGTCAGGCCCACAAGGACCGGCACACCTCGTCACGCGCCGGGCCCACGCGACCGCGGGGCCCGGCGCGTTGTCATGAGACGCGGCGGCGGGATCTACTACACCGGCGATCACCACAACCCCCACAGGACGGTGCTGAGATGACGGAACACGTCGTCACGCTGGACCTCGACGGCGTCACGGACAAGGCGGGCCTGATGGACCGCTGCGCCCGCGCGCTGGACCTGCCCGACTGGTTCGGGCGCAACTGGGACGCCCTCGTCGACAGTCTCTCCGACCCCACCGTCTGGCCCGAGGGCGCACCGGAGCGCGGGCTGCTGGTCGTCGTGCGGAACTGGCGGCCGTACGCCGAGGCACGGCCCGCGGAGTGGCGGACCGCGCGGGAGGTGTTCGCGCAGGCGGTGGACCGTGCGCCGGAGCTGTCCGTGGCGCTCGCCCTTGGAGGATCCTCCTGACCCGCCCCCACCTGCTCGGACGATCCGACCGGGCAGCGCACGGCGGCCGCCATGGGACAATGAAGTACGTGCTCTTCCCCCTGGCTGACCTGCCCGGGGGCCACCTCTGAACGACTGGGATGTGCAGCACGTGCGTTTCCTCAACGACGTCCAGCCCGCGTACGACCTGACCTACGACGACGTGTTCATGGTCCCGAGCCGCAGCGCGGTCGGTTCCCGGCAGGACGTCGACCTCAGCTCCCCGGACGGCACGGGCACCACGATCCCGCTGGTCGTCGCCAACATGACCGCCATCGCCGGCCGCCGCATGGCGGAGACGGTCGCCCGGCGCGGCGGGCTGGTGGTCATCCCGCAGGACATCCCGATCGAGGTCGTCACCGACGTCGTCGGCTGGGTGAAGAGCCGTCACCTCGTGCTGGACACCCCGATCGTGCTCACCCCGCACCAGACCGTCGCGGACGCGCTGTCGCTGCTGCCGAAGCGCGCGCACAACGCCGGTGTGGTCGTCGACGAGGGCGGCCGGCCCGTCGGCGTGGTCACCGACCGGGACCTGACCGGCGTCGACCGCTTCACCCAGCTCGCGGTCGTCATGTCCAAGGACCTGCTGCTCCTGGAGGACGGCATCGATCCGCGCGAGGCCTTCAACACCCTCGACGCGGCCAACCGCCGCTACGCCCCCGTGGTCGGCCCGGACGGCCGCCTCGCCGGCATCCTCACCCGCAAGGGCGCGCTGCGCGCCACGCTGTACACGCCGGCCACCGACGCGCGGGGCAAGCTGCGCGTCGCGGCCGCGGTCGGCATCAACGGCGACGTGGCGGGCAAGGCCGAGCAGCTCCTCGACGCGGGCGTGGACACGCTCGTCATCGACACCGCGCACGGCCACCAGGAGTCGATGATCAGCGCGATCAAGCTGGTGCGCGACCTCGGCCCGCGGGTGCCGCTGGTGGCCGGCAACGTCGTCGCCGCGGAGGGCGTGCGCGACCTGATTGAGGCCGGCGCGGACATCGTCAAGGTCGGCGTCGGCCCCGGCGCCATGTGCACCACCCGCATGATGACCGGCGTCGGCCGGCCGCAGTTCTCGGCGGTGCTGGAGTGCGCGGCCGAGGCGCGCAAGTACGGCAAGCACGTGTGGGCCGACGGCGGCGTCCGCCACCCGCGCGACGTGGCGATGGCGCTCGCCGCCGGAGCGTCCAACGTGATGATCGGCTCCTGGTTCGCGGGCACGTACGAGTCGCCGGGCGACCTCCAGCAGGACGCGGACGGCCGGCTCTACAAGGAGTCCTTCGGCATGGCGTCCTCCCGCGCGGTGCGCAACCGCACCTCCGAGGAATCGGCGTACGACCGCGCCCGCAAGGCGCTGTTCGAGGAGGGCATCTCCACCTCCCGCATGTACCTCGACCCCGCCCGCCCGGGCGTCGAGGACCTGATCGACTCGATCATCGCGGGCCTCCGCTCCTCCTGCACCTACGCCGGCGCCGGCTCCCTGGAGGAGTTCGCCGAGAAGGCCGTCGTCGGCATCCAGAGCGCGGCCGGCTACGCGGAGGGCAAGCCGCTGCACGCCAGCTGGAACTGAACCGGACCCGGGCGGTCTCCGGGGGTCCGGCGGACGTCGGGCTCGTGTTCTACTTCCGGTACGGCCACCGCCGTCCCGTCTCACCGCGCCAGAAGTGAAGTGAACCGCCCGCAGTGCTGAACGAACTCGACGAACGCATCGTGCACGCCCTCGCCGAGGACGCCCGCCGCTCCTACGCGGACATCGGGCAGTCGGTCGGCCTGTCCGCGCCCGCCGTGAAGCGGCGCGTGGACAGGCTGCGCGCCACCGGGGCCATCACCGGCTTCACCGTACGGGTGGATCCGTCGGCCCTCGGCTGGGAGACCGAGGGGTTCGTCGAGATCTACTGCCGCCACAACACCTCGCCGGAGACCATCCGACGGGGCCTGGAGCGCTACCAGGAGGTCGTCGCCGCGTCGACCGTCACCGGCGACGCGGACGCGATCGTGCAGGTCTTCGCCTCCGACATGCGGCACTTCGAACGGGTCCTGGAGCGCATCGCCGGGGAGCCGTTCGTCGAGCGCACCAAGTCTGTGCTGGTGCTGTCCCCGCTGCTTCGCCGCTTCTCGTCGGGTTCGCCGACGTAGGGCGCCGCGATGATCGGCGGACGCGCGCGCCGGGCCTGTCCAGCATCGGTGACATGACCTGGCGCCATTGATCCCCCCGCCGTGCCTCCCGAGGGCCGCCTCGGACGCCGTACCCCCGGCATCCGATCCGTCCCTGCGGGAAGGCCCAAATGACACGCACCCCTGTGCGCGCGCCCGCCGGCGTCCGGCGGCTCACGGCCACGCTGTACGGCTACGCGTTCCTCGACGACTTCGTCCTGCTCTACCCGGTGTACGCGCTGCTGTTCAGCGACACCGGACTGTCCGTCTGGCAGATCTCGTCCCTCTTCGCCCTGTGGTCGGCCACCGGCGTCCTGCTGGAGGTGCCCTCCGGGGCCTGGGCCGAGGCCGTCTCCCGGCGGCTGCTGCTGTGGCCTGACGTCGGTCACAGGCCTGGGCACCGAACTCGCCACGATCGTCGTCTTCGCCGGCTACGCGGCCGTCGCCACGCGGACCACCCACGGCACCGCGTTCGCGGTGTCCGCCGCGCCGTACCTGATGACGGCCGCCCTGCTGGCCGTCACCCGCTCCTCGCAGCGCGAGAAGACCGCCCCGTAGTCACGGGTCTGTGCGGGTCTGTGCGGGGGTCTGCATCGAATCGCGGCCGGACCGGGTTCGCGGTGTTCGCCGAGCGCTACTTGGTGACGGCCCTGCTTCTGACCCTCACCCGCACGAACGGCACCCCGTGACCGCGCTTTCCGCGCCCGGAAGGGAGGGCGTGCAACGAATCGCCGCCGCACCGCCGTTCCGCGCAACGATCGGCCCGGCGGTGCGCAACGGCTGCTTCTTGTCCGGCCGAGGACGCCGAACGTACCGTCTTTCTGGCCCCCCGACCCCCCTTCCGTACCGGTGAGGAACACCCATGCGCACCGCCCTGCTCCAGAGCTCCGGCCGTCCCGGATCGGTCGAGGAGAACCTGGAGGTCCTCGACGAGGCCGCGGGCCGTGCCGCCGCCGCGGGCGCCGGGCTGCTGGTGGCGCCGGAGATGTTCCTGACCGGGTACGCGATCGGCGACGACATCGCCCGCCTCGCCGAGCCCGCCGACGGCGCCTCGGCGGAGGCGGTCGCCGGCATCGCCGGGCGGCACGGCGTGGCGGTCGTCTACGGCTACCCCGAGCGGGCCGGCGATGCCGTCTTCAACTCCGCCCAGCTGGTCTCCGCCGGCGGCGACCGCCTCGCCCACTACCGCAAGACCCACCTCTTCGGCCCCTTCGAGCGCGCCCACTTCACGCCGGGCGAGCAGCCGGTGGTGCAGGCCGAGCTGAACGGCCTCCGCGTCGGCCTCATGATCTGCTACGACGTGGAGTTCCCGGAGAACGTCCGCGCCCACGCCCTCGCCGGCACCGACCTCCTCGTGGTGCCGACGGCGCAGATGCACCCGTACCAGTTCGTCCCCGAGTCGCTGATCCCGGTGCGCGCCTTCGAGAACCAGATGTACGTCGCGTACGTCAACCGGGTCGGCCGGGAAGGGGAGTTCGACTTCGTCGGCCTGTCCACGCTGGCCGGACCCGACGGAGTCGCCCGCACCCGGGCCGACCGCGGCGAGGAACTCGTCCTCGCCGACGTCGACCCGGCCTTCCTGGACGCCTCCCGCGCGGCCAACCCGTATCTGACGGACCGCCGCCCGGGCCTGTACGGGTCCCTCGTCTGACGCGGTCCGGTTCCTGTCGTCCGCCCCGTTCGCCCTTCCCCGCTCTTCTCTCTTCTTCTCTCTTCTTCTCGCGCAAGGAGTCCGCACCCCATGACGTCCACGGTGCCCAACGCCGTCGAGCACGCAGCCGAGCAGCAGCCGCCGATCACCATGTTCGGCCCGGACTTCCCGTACGCGTACGACGACTTCCTCGCCCACCCGGCGGGCCTGGGTCAGATACCCGCGACCGAGCACGGCACCGAGGTCGCGGTGATCGGCGGCGGCCTGTCCGGCATCGTGGCCGCGTACGAGCTGATGAAGATGGGCCTGAAGCCGGTCGTCTACGAGGCGGACCGGATCGGCGGGCGGCTGCGCACCGTCGGCTTCGAGGGCTGCGACCCCTCCCTCACCGCCGAGATGGGCGCGATGCGCTTCCCGCCGTCCTCCACGGCGCTGCAGCACTACATCGACCTGGTGGGCCTGGAGACCCGTCCCTTCCCCAACCCCCTCGCCGAGGCCACGCCTTCGACCGTCGTGGACCTCAAGGGCGAGTCGCACTACGCCGAGACGATCGACGACCTGCCGCAGGTGTACCGGGACGTCGCCGCGGCCTGGAACGCGTGCCTCGAGGAGGGCGCCGACTTCTCCGCGATGAACCGCGCCCTGCGCGAGCGCGACGTGCCCCGCATCCGCGAGATCTGGGCGAGGCTGGTCGAGAAGCTCGACAACCAGACCTTCTACGGCTTCCTCTGCGACTCCGAGGCGTTCAAGTCCTTCCGGCACCGCGAGATCTTCGGCCAGGTCGGCTTCGGGACGGGCGGCTGGGACACCGACTTCCCCAACTCCATCCTGGAGATCCTGCGCGTCGTCTACACCGAGGCCGACGACCACCACCGCGGCATCGTCGGGGGTTCCCAGCAGCTGCCGCTGCGCCTGTGGGAGCGCGAGCCGGAGAAGATCGTCCACTGGCCGTACGGCACCTCGCTGAAGTCCCTGCACGTGGACGGCGAGCCGCGCCCGGCCGTGACCCGGCTGCACCGCACCGCCGGCAACCGCATCACCGTGACGGACGCGAGCGGCGCCATCCGCACCTACCGGGCGGCGATCTTCACCGCCCAGTCCTGGATGCTGCTGTCGAAGATCGCCTGCGACGACTCGCTGTTCCCGATCGACCACTGGACGGCGATCGAGCGCACCCACTACATGGAGTCCAGCAAGCTGTTCGTGCCGGTCGACCGGCCCTTCTGGCTCGACAAGGCCGTCGACGACAAGGGCGACCCGACCGGCCGGGACGTCATGTCGATGACGCTCACCGACCGCATGACCCGCGGCACCTACCTCCTCGACGACGGCCCGGACCGGCCCGCCGTCATCTGCCTCTCCTACACCTGGTGCGACGACAGCCTCAAGTGGCTGCCGCTGTCCGCGAACGAGCGGATGGAGGTCATGCTGAAGTCGCTCGGCGAGATCTACCCGAACGTCGACATCAGGAAGCACATCATCGGCGACCCGGTGACCGTCTCCTGGGAGAACGAGCCCTACTTCATGGGCGCGTTCAAGGCCAACCTGCCCGGCCACTACCGCTACCAGCGGCGGCTGTTCACCCACTTCATGCAGGACCGGCTGCCCGAGGACAAGCGGGGCGTCTTCCTCGCCGGCGACGACATCTCCTGGACGGCCGGCTGGGCCGAGGGCGCGGTCCAGACCGCGCTGAACGCGGTCTGGGGCGTCATGCACCACCTCGGCGGCGCCACCGACGCGTCCAACCCGGGCCCCGGAGACGTCTACGACGAGATCGCCCCCGTGGAACTGCCGGAGGACTAGCTAGCCACGGCCCCGGCGGCAGTCCGCCAGCGGTGTGAGGAGGATTCGGCCCGCGAAGCCGACCGCCGCGTCGAGGCGTTCGGTGAACTCCTCGGCCACGTCGGGCACCCGGCGCAGCGCCCAGAGGGCACGCGCCGCCGACCAGGTGGCCTCGCGGGCGCGCTCCAGGCTCCACGAGCCGAGCAGGTGGGTGAGCGGGTCGGCGATCTGCAACAGGTCCGGGCCCGGCATCAGGTCCTCGCGGACCCGCTCCTCCAGCGAGACGAGGAGGTCGCCCACGCGGTCGAACTCGTCCTCCAGGTCGGCCGGTTCGCAGCCGAGCGTACGGCAGCTGTCCACGACGGCGAGCGCCAGGTCGTGGCCGATGTGCGCGTTGACGCCCGCCAGCGCGAACTGCAGCGGCCGTACGCCGGGGTGGCGGCGGAGCTGGAACAGGGGCCGCCAGCAGGCCGGTGGCCGCCGCCCGTCCGCCACCGCGTCGACGGCGGCGAGGTAGCGCTCGGCGAACCGCACATCCAGCGTGATCGCCGCCCGCCGGTCCCCGAACCGCCCGGCGTCGATGGACCGGTCGACGGCTTCGGTGACGGTGAGGTAGACGCGGTTGAAGACCGCGACGCCGTCCCGCTCCGGCAGGGCCGCGTCCAGGGCGCGCATCCGGGAGACGACCGCGTCGACGGGAGTGGTGAACTGTTCGCTTCGCGCCATGCCGGAAGCGTCCCAGGCTCAGCCCGGCCCGGGTGGCGGCGGACCCGGCGCTTCGCCGGAACGGGGGAACCCGCCCGCCGCGTGGGAGGGGAGCAGCACCTTGCCAGGCCCCACGTACCCGCCGCCACCCGGCTCTTACGGGCGGGGGCCTTCAGACCGTCGTACGCCTACGAGGCGGCCTCGTCGTAGGAGGACGTGCCCTCGTCGAGCAGTGGCTCCTGCGGCTTGAGGTGGGCGGGCGCGAGCGCGCGCAGCGCGTGGTAGCCGGTGATGACGACCAGGGTGCCGAGCGCGATGCCGCTGAGCGAGAAGGTGTCGGTGAACTTCATGGTGACGTTGCCGACGCCGATGATGATGCCCGCCGCGGCCGGCACCAGGTTCAGCGGGTTGCGCAGGTCCACCTTGGCGTTGAGCCAGATCTGCGCGCCGAGCAGGCCGATCATGCCGTACAGGATGACCGTGATGCCGCCGAGCACACCGCCCGGGATCGCGGCCACCACCGCGCCGAACTTCGGGCACAGGCCGAACAGCAGCGCGAAGCCGGCCGCGGCCCAGTAGGCGGCGGTGGAGTAGACGCGGGTGGCGGCCATCACGCCGATGTTCTCGGAGTAGGTGGTGTTGGGCGGGCCGCCGACCGCGGTGGACAGCATGGAGCCGATGCCGTCGGCGGAGATCGCCGTGCCCAGCTTCTCGTCCAGCGACTCGCCGGTCATCTCACCGACCGCCTTGACGTGTCCGGCGTTCTCGGCGACGAGGGCGATGACGACCGGCAGGGCCACCAGGATCGCCGACCACTGGAACGACGGGCCGTGGAAGGACGGCAGCCCGAACCAGTCGGCGTGGGAGACGCCGGAGAGGTCCAGGCGCCAGTGGTCGGTGATCTTCCCGCTCGCGTCGGCCGAGTGGATGCGGCCGAAGATCCGGTCGAACGCCCAGGAGGCGGCGTACCCGAAGACCAGGCCGAGGAAGATCGCGATGCGGGACCAGAAACCGCGCAGGCCGACCACCGCCAGACCGGTGAACAGCATCACCAGCAGGGCGGTCCACTGGTCCTGCGGCCAGTAGGTGGAGGCGGTGACGGGCGCGAGATTGAAGCCGATCAGCATCACGACCGCGCCGGTGACGACCGGCGGCATCGCGATGTGGATGATCCGCGCCCCGAAGCGCTGCACGGCGAGTCCCACCAGGAACAGCGCGACGCCGACGACGAACACGGCGCCGGTGACGGTGGCGCTCGTACCGCCCTGTGCCCGGATGACGGCCGCCACGCCCACGAAGGACAGCGAGCAGCCCAGGTAGCTCGGGACCCGGCCGCGGGTGGCGAGCAGGAAGATCACGGTCGCGACGCCCGACATCATGATCGCGAGGTTGGGGTCCAGGCCCATCAGGACCGGGGCCACGAAGGACGCGCCGAACATCGCCACCACGTGCTGGGCGCCGAGTCCGACCGTGCGGGGCCAGGAGAGCCGTTCGTCGGGGCGTACCACCGCTCCGGGCGCGGGCGTACGCCCGTCTCCGTGCAGCTTCCAGCGCACGCCGAGGTCCATGATGGGGTTTCGCTTTCTCTGTACTGTGCAGCTTGTTCCGGACCCATTGTCGGTGGTGCCGGCCGTCCACCCGCACCCGCCCCACCCCGACGCCCCTCGCCCGGCCGCCTGACCAGGCCCTTCCCGGCGGTGCATGCTGAGCATCCGCTTAGGATGGAGTGCACCCCGAGGCGCCCCGGCGCCGCACCAGCAACGCTCAGGAGCCCAGCCCGTGACCGCCGAAGCCCCGACCGCCCCCGCCCTGTCCTACGGCCGGCTGATCCCCGTCACCGTCCACTTCGACGACCTGGACGCGCTCGGCCTGCTGCACAACGCCCGCTACCCGCTGAAGGTCGAGCAGGCGTGGACCGAGCTGTGGCAGGGGCACGGCATCCACTTCGAGGGCGACTGGGCGGCGGCCGGCGACGCCTGCAACGCGGTCAAGGAACTCCGCGTCACCTACGAGGCGCCCGTCACCCGGCCCGGCACGTACGCCGTCCACCTGTGGCTGGAGCGGCTGGGCACCACGGGCCTGACCTACGGCTTCCGGTTCTGCTCGCCGGACGGCTCGACGACGTACGCGCGCGGCACCCGTGTCCTGGTCCGGCTGGACGCCGAGACGCTGCGGCCGGCGCCGTGGAGCGAGACGTTCAGGGCCGCGGGTCGGGAACTGCTGCGCCCGGAGAGCTGACCCTCGCACGGTCCCGCTCGCCGGGGCGCAGCACCCCCGCGAAGGCCACGAGACCGAAGGCCAGCACCGTCACCAGCCCGAACGACACCGTCAGGCTGGTCGCCTGGGCCAGCCCGCCGATCGCGCTCGGCGCGACCAGGCCCGAGGTGTAGGTGATGGTCGCGACGCCCGCGATGGCCTGGCTGGGGTTCGGGCCGCTGCGCCCCGCCGCCGCGAAGCACAGCGGCACGACGACCGCGATGCCCAGGCCCACCAGGGCGAACCCGCCGATCGCCACCGCCGGGTGACCGGCGGCGACGATGAGCGCTCCGCCGAGGACGGCGAGAGCGCCGCCGGCCCGGACGGTGCGCACGGCGCCGCAGCGGTCGACCACCGCGTCGCCCACCAGCCTGGCGATCGCCATGGTGAGCATGAAGCCGGTCGTGCACGCGGCCGCCAGACCCGCCGAGCTCTCCAGCCGGTCGCGCAGGTAGACCGCCGACCAGTCGAGGCTCGCGCCCTCCGCGAACACCGCGCAGAAGCCGACCGCGCCGATCAGCAGCGCCGACCGGGGCGGCAGGGTGAACCGCGGCGGCGGCTCCTCGTCCTCGGCGGGCTGCAGGTCGAGCACCCAGCGGCAGGCCAGCACGCCCAGCAGGGTGAGCACCGCCGCCGCCAGCGCGTGGTGCAGCCGGGCGTCCGAGCCCAGGTGCGCGGCGAGCGTGCCGGCCGCCGAGCCGATCAGCGCGCCCACGCTCCACATGCCGTGCAGGCCGGACATGATCGACTTGCCGAGCATCCGCTCGACCTCGACGCCGAGCGCGTTCATGGCCACGTCGGCCATCCCCGCGGTGGCCCCGTACGTGAACATCGCCAGGCACAGCGTGAGCAGGTTCGGCGAGAGCGACGGCAGGACCAGCGACACCGTCCAGGCGGCGAGCAGGGCGCGCAGGGTGGTCCGGCTGCCGAAGCGGTGGGTGACACGGCCGGCCAGCGGCATCGCGCAGGAGGCGCCGAGCGCCGTGAAGGCCAGGGCGAAGCCGAGCTGACCCGCGCCGAGCGCGGCGTGGTCCTGGATCCACGGCACCCGGGTCGCGAACGAGCCGGTGACGGCGCCGTGCACCGCGAACACCGCCGCCACCGCGTACCGGGCGTGCCTCACCTCGCGCTGGTCGTGGACCACGTCCTTCATTCTCCGGCCCTCCCGCACTCCCGGCCCATGGCTGCTGTTCCCCCGGCGCCGTAAACTATCAGGAACCCTGCCTGATAGATAGAGCGCAATCAGCCCCGCACGACGACCGGAGGCGCCGACCGCGTGCCGCGCCCCCCGGCGCATCTGGAAGGATCCCGGCATGCCCGCGTCCCCGAGCACCGCCCGGGCCATCAACGACCGGCTCGCCCTGCGTCTGCTCCAGCAGGAGGGCCCGTTGACGGCAGGGCAGTTGAAGCAGCTGACCGGCCTGTCCCGGCCCACCGTCGCCGACCTCGTCGAACGGCTCACCGCCTGCGGTCTGATCACCGTGGTGGGGGAGGCGGGCGAGGCGCGCCGAGGCCCCAACGCGAAGCTGTACGGCATCGTCGCCGACCGCGCGCACCTCGCGGCGCTGGACATCCGCACGGAGAGCGTCGCGGTGCTGGTGTCCGACCTGGTCGGCCGGGTGCTGGCCGAGGCCTCCGTGCCGATCGGCGGCGGCACCGGGACGGGCACCGCCGTGGAACGCGCGGTCACCCTGGTCGAGCACGCGCTGAAGGAGGCCGACGCCGACCGGCTGCACACCGTCGGCATCGGCGCGCCCGGCCTGATCGACCCCGCCGGCGGCGAACTCCGCGACACCACCGGCCTGCCCGCCTGGCACCGCAGCCTGGTCGCGGCCCTGCAGCAACGGCTGCCCGGGGCCCGGGTCAGCGTCGAGAACGAGACCAACCTCGCCGCGCTGGCGGAACAGCGCGACGGCGCGGCGCGGGACCGCGACACCTTCGTCCTGCTGTGGCTCGGCCACGGCACCGGCGCGGCCGTGGTCCTCGACGGCGCCCTGCGCCGCGGCGCCTCCGGCGGCACCGGCGAGATCGGCTTCCTGCCGGTGCCGGGCACGGCCGGCCTGCCGTCTGCCACGGACTGCGAGGGCGGCTTCCACTCCCTGGCCGGCGCCGCGGCGGTCGCCCGGCTGGCGGAGGAGTACGGGCTGACGGCCGGGGCGACGGGGCACGAACCGCGGGCCGCCGGGGCGGTACGGGAGGCGGTGCGCCTGGTGGCGGCACCGCCCGCCGGGCCGGGGCCCGCCGCGCCGGCCGCAGCGGACTTCCTCGACGCCCTCGCCGGCCGGCTCGCCGTCGGCGTCGCCTCCGTCGTGTCGATCCTCGACCCCGGTTGCGTGGTGCTGGGCGGCGAGATCGGGCAGGCCGGCGGCGAGGCGCTGGCCGGCCGGGTCGCCCGGCGGCTGCGCAGGATGTCGCCGCTGCCCACGGAGGTACGGCCCAGCACCCTGGGCGGCGGCGCGGTCCTGCGCGGGGCGCTGCTGACGGCCCGGGACCGCGCGCAGGACGAACTGTTCCCGCCGGCGCGCTGAACGACGGCGGGCCTGAACGAGCGGCGAGCAAGCGCGATGGGGGGCCTGTGCGACGGCGGGTCTGAGTCACGGCGGGCATGTGCGACCGGGGGCGTGTCACGTTTCGCGGGGGCCGGTCCGTCCCAGTCGGAGGAAGGGCGCTCCGTCCGGGGGCGTCCGGCGTCCGAAGGGACTCGACAGCATGACCACGATCCTGGTGACCGGCGGTACCGGAACCCTCGGCCGGCTCGTCACCGAGCGGCTGCGGGCGGACGGCCACGAGGTACGGGTGCTCAGCAGGCACGCCGAGCCGTACGCCGTGGACCTGCGTGCGGGCGGCCCCGGCCTGGACCGGGCCGTCGACGGCGTGGACACGATCGTGCACTGCGCCACCTCCCAGACCGGCGGGGACGAGAAGGCGGCCGGGCACCTGATCGCCGCGGCACGGCGGGCCGGGGTGGGCCATCTGGTCTACATCTCGATCGTCGGCGTCGACCGGGTGCCGTTCGGCTACTACCGGACCAAGCTCGCCGTGGAGCGGCAGATCGAGCAGTCGGGGCTCGGCTGGACCGTGCTGCGGGCGACCCAGTTCCACGACCTGCTCGTGACCGTCCTCGGGTCCCTGGCCAGGCTGCCGGTGATGCTGCTGCCGGCCGGGGTGCGGGACCAGCCGGTGGAGGTGGCGGAGGTCGCGGACCGCCTCGCCGAGCTGGCCCTCGCCGCACCCGCCGGGCGGGCCGCGGACATGGGCGGCCCCGAGGCGCGCACCGTCGAGTCGCTGGCCCGCGCGTACCTGCGGGCGACGGGCCGCCGGCGGGCGGTGGTGAACGTCCCCCTGTGGGGCAAGGCCTACCGCGCCTTCCGCTCCGGCGGCCACCTCGCCCCGCAACAGGTCGTGGGCAAGGGCACCTTCGAGGACTTTCTGGCCCGGCGCTTCGGCGACGGCCGGCGGGGCTGAGGTGTCTGAGGACGGGCGTTGACGGGGCTGAGGGCGCTGAGGGGCTGACGGGGCCCGCCGCCGGGCCGGTCGTCCGGGTCCGGCCGCGAGGAATCCGCCGGAATCCGCCAGAATCCGCGAGGAATCCGTGAGGATTTCGTAAGGGATCCGCGAGGATGCGGCGAATCCGGCGGGCGCCCGTGTGAGCCACTCCACAGCCCCTCACCCAGATGGACGCCGATGGGGCATGGCACACTGAGCCTGTACCTTTTAGCAGCAGCGCACTCCGGGGTCGGTGAAAGTCCGAACCGGCGGTTACAGTCCGCGACCCGGCCGCCTCCAGCGGCCGGTTGACCAGGTGAAATTCCTGGACCGACGGTTAAAGTCCGGATGGGAGGCAGTGCGCGGCGGGCGGGCATTCGTGCGCGCCGCCGTACCGGTTCGTCCAAGTCGACGAACCCCGTCCGGCGTCGCCCCCGGTGTTCCCGTTCGTACATTCTGTCGTCTCGACAGCCCCGGAGTCCGTGCCCGAATGAGGCAGGGAGGACCCGGGAAGTGTTCACCGGAATCGTCGAAGAGCTGGGTGAAGTCACCGCCGTCGAGAACCTCGGCGACGCCTCCCGTTTCCGGCTGCGCGGCCCCGTCGTCACGGACGGCGCGAAGCACGGCGACTCCATCGCCGTCAACGGCGTGTGTCTCACGGTCGTCGAGCACGAGGGCGACGAGTTCACCGCCGACGTCATGGCCGAGACCCTGAACCGCTCCAGCCTGGGCGCCCTCACCGTCGGTTCCCGTGTCAACCTCGAACGTCCCACCGCCGTCGGCGCGCGCCTCGGCGGGCACATCGTGCAGGGCCACGTCGACGGCACCGGCGAGGTACTGGAACGCAAGCCGTCCGAGAACTGGGAGATCGTCAAGATCTCGCTGCCCGCCGAACTCGCCCGCTACGTCGTCGAGAAGGGCTCCATCACCGTCGACGGCATCAGCCTCACCGTCGTGGACGCCGGCTCCGACCACTTCACCGTCAGCCTCATCCCCACCACCCTCGCCCTGACCACGCTCGGCCGCAAGCAGCCCGGCGACCCGGTCAACCTCGAGGTCGACGTCGTCGCCAAGTACGTCGAGCGGCTGCTCGCGGCCGGTCAGGGGGCCACCCGGTGAACTGGCTCAACTCCGAGGCCTTCACCCTGCTCGGCCAGCACATCATCTGGTCGGACACCATCGGCAACATCCTCGGCCTCATCACCCTCGCCCTCGGCTGGCGGCGCTCGCTGCTGACCTGGCCGGTGCAGTTCCTCTCCGGCATGGTCCTCTTCATCGCCTTCTACGGCCACCTCGCCGGCAGCGCCGGCAAGCAGGTCGTCGTCATGGTCGTCGCCCTGTACGGCTGGTGGCGGTGGAACCGCGACAAGGACCGCTCAGGGGACGGCCAGATCGTGCCGCGGTTCGCCACCTGGCGCGAGCGCGCCGCCATGGCCGGCGCCGCCGCCCTGGGCACGGTCGCCGTGGCCCTGCTCTTCAAGGCCTACCCGTCCCTGTCCTGGGACCCCTGGCCGGACGCCTACATCTTCGTCGGCACCGTCGTCGCCATGTACGCGCAGGCCCGCGGCATGGTCGAGTTCTGGTTCGCCTGGCTGCTCGTCGACGTGGTCGGCGTGCCCCTCAACTTCGCCAACGGCTACGCCTTCTCCGGCTTCGTCTACGTCATCTACGGCGCACTCGTCCTGTGGGGCATGCGCGACTGGTGGCTGCGCTCCCGCGAGGACGCGCGGCCCGTCATGGAAGGAGCGCCGGCATGACCACGGCACCGATCCTGTACGGCACGGACAGCACAGACGGCATCGAGGACTGGTCGCTCGACCCTGTCGAGCAGGCCATCGCCGACATCGCGGCCGGCCGCCCGATCGTCGTCGTCGACGACGAGGACCGCGAGAACGAGGGCGACCTCGTCGTCGCCGCCGAGAAGATCACCCCCGAGATCGTCGCCTTCATGATGAGCGAGTGCCGCGGGCTGATCTGCGCGCCCATGGAGGGCGAGGAACTGGACCGGCTGAAGCTGCCGCAGATGGTCGAGGACAACACCGAGTCGATGAAGACCGCCTTCACCGTCTCCGTCGACGCCTCCGCCGCCCACGGCGTGACCACCGGCATCTCCGCCGCCGACCGCGCCACCACGCTGCGGCTGCTCGCGGGCGGCGAGGCCGAGCCCGCCGACCTGGTCCGCCCCGGCCACGTCTTCCCGCTGCGCGCCCGGCCCGGCGGCGTGCTCGTCCGCGACGGCCACACCGAGGCAGCCGTCGACCTGGCCCGCCTGGCCGGCCTGCGCCCGGCCGGTGCGATCGTCGAGATCGCCGGGGAGGACGGCCGCATGCTGCGCCTGCCCGAGCTGTTCCCCTTCGCCCGCAAGCACGGCCTGACGATCATCTCCATCGAGGACCTGATCGCCTACCGCCGCGCCGCCGAACACGCGGGCGTTCCCGCGCAGCAGACGCCCGCCGCCGAGCCCCTCGTCCGCCGCGAGGCCGAGACCCGCCTGCCCACCGTGCACGGCACCTTCACGGCCTTCGGCTACCGCTCCACCGCCGACGGCGTCGAGCACATCGCCCTCGTCCACGGCGACATCGGCGACGGCGAGGACGTCCTGGTGCGCGTCCACTCCGAGTGCCTGACCGGCGACGTCTTCGGCTCCCTGCGCTGCGACTGCGGCCCCCAGCTCGACGCCGCCCTGGACCGCGTCCACGCCGAGGGCCGGGGAGTGGTGGTCTACCTGCGCGGCCACGAGGGCCGCGGCATCGGCCTGCTGTCCAAACTGAGGGCGTACGAACTCCAGGAGCGCGGCCGCGACACCCTCGACGCCAACCTGGAACTCGGCCTGCCCGCCGACTCCCGGGACTACGGCGCCGGCGCCCGGATCCTGCGGGACCTCGGCGTGCGCAGCGTGCGCCTGATGACCAACAACCCCGAGAAGACCGACGCGCTGCTGCGAGGCGGCCTGCGCGTCACCGGCCGCGAGCCGATGCCCGTGCAGGCCGGCGAGCACAACCTCCGCTACCTGCGCACCAAGCGGGACCGGATGGGCCACGACCTGCCCTGGCTGGAGACGGCCGGCGCGGGCACGGCGACGACCTGCAGCAACCAGTGAGAACACACCGAGGAGACACGAGAACGTGAGCGGCAAGGGCGCACCGGAACTGTCCGTACGCAACGTGGGCGACCTGCGGGTCGCCGTCGTCGCGGCCCAGTGGCACGAGAAGGTGATGGACGGTCTGGTGGACGGCGCCCTGCGCGCCCTGCACGACCTCGGGATCGACGAGCCGACCCTGCTGCGGGTACCCGGCAGCTGGGAGCTCCCGGTGGTCGCCAAGGTCCTCGCCGGCCGCGGCTACGACGCGGTCGTCGCCCTCGGCGTCGTCATCCGCGGCGGCACCCCCCACTTCGACTACGTGTGCCAGGGCGTCACCCAGGGCCTCACCCAGGTCTCCGTCGACACCGGCGTGCCCGTCGGCTTCGGCCTGCTGACCTGTGACACCGAGGAGCAGGCGCTGGACCGGGCCGGCCTTCCGGGCTCCAACGAGGACAAGGGGCACGAAGCGGTGACGGCGGCGGTGGCCACCGCTGCCACCCTCCGCTCAGTATCCGAACCCTGGCGCTGAGGAACCCCGGCTTGCGCGTAGGGTAAGGACCACCATGTCCAAGAAGACGTTCGAGGAGCTCTTCACCGAGCTCCAGCACAAGGCCGCCCACGGCGATCCCGCCACCTCCCGCACCGCAGAACTGGTCGGCAAGGGCGTCCATGCCATCGGCAAGAAGGTCGTCGAAGAGGCCGCCGAGGTCTGGATGGCCGCCGAGTACGAGGGCAAGGAGGCGGCCGCCGAGGAGATCTCGCAGCTGCTGTACCACGTCCAGGTGATGATGGTCGCCCGCGGGATCTCCCTGGACGACGTCTACGCCCACCTGTAGCCCCCGGTCCCCTCGGGCCCCCAGCTCCGTCAGACACGCACCACCCACGTCACCCCGTCACGCCATCACGCAAAGGAAGCCGACCTCATGCTGCGCATCGCCGTCCCCAACAAGGGTTCCCTGTCAGGCCCTGCGGCGGAGATGCTGCATGAGGCCGGCTACCGGCAGCGCCGGGAGTCCAAGGAGCTCAGGATCGTCGACCCGGTGAACGAGGTCGAGTTCTTCTACCTGCGCCCCCGCGACATCGCGATCTACGTCTCGTCCGGCCGCCTCGACATCGGCATCACCGGCCGCGACCTGCTGATTGACTCCGGAGCCAAGGCCGAGGAGATCCTCCCGCTGGGCTTCGCCCGCTCCACCTTCCGCTACGCCACCAAGCCGGGCACGGCGAACGGCGTGCGGGACCTGACCGGCATGACGGTCGCCACCTCCTACGAGGGGATCGTCGCCGGGCACCTCGCCGACAACGGCATCGACGCCTCCGTCGTCCACCTCGACGGCGCCGTCGAGACCGCCATCGAACTCGGCGTCGCCGAGGTCATCGCGGACGTCGTCGAGACGGGCACCTCCCTGCGCAACGCCGGCCTCGAGGTCATCGGCGAGCCGATCATGCAGTCCGAGGCCGTCGTCATCCGCCGCGTCGGCGCCGACGCCGAGGAGCCCAAGGTGCAGCAGTTCCTGCGCCGCCTGCAGGGCGTCCTGGTGGCCCGCACGTACGTGATGATGGACTACGACTGCCGGGTCGAGCAGCTGGAGAAGGCCGTCGACCTGACTCCCGGCCTGGAGTCCCCGACGATCTCCCCCCTGCACAACGAGGGCTGGGTCGCCGTCCGCGCCATGGTGCCCGCCAAGGACGCCCAGCGCATCATGGACGACCTGTACGCGATCGGCGCCCGGGCCATCCTGACCACCGCGATCCACGCCTGCCGTCTCTGAGAGGCCGCGCAGATGTCCGACCTGCCCGCTCTCCCCGTCACGTTCCGGCCCGGCCACACCAGGATCGTCCTGCTCAGCGCCGGTGCCGCGATCTTCGCCGTCATCACGACGGTCGCGTTCCTGCTGGAGCAGCTCAGCTCCGGCGAACGCCTCAGCTTCATCCTCACCGGGGCGATCCTGTTCGCGGTGCTCGCGCTGCTCGCCCGGGTGAAGGTCGTCGCGGACGAGTCCGGGGTGACCGTCGTCAACATCGTCAGCAGGCGGCGCCTGGACTGGGCGGAAATCGTCCAGGTCAACCTCCGCCCCGGCGACCCCTGGGTCTTCCTCAACCTCAGCGACGGCACCAGCCTGCCCGCGCTCGGCATCCAGCCGGGCATCGCCAGGCAGCGCGCCATCGCCGACGCGCGGGCCCTGCGCGCGCTGGCCGACGCCCGCTGTGCCAGGGATCCCGAGCCGCCTCGGGGCTGACTCGGGGCGTTCACCCGCGTTCACCCTGCCGTCCGGACCCATGTCTTGATTAATCTGTTGGGGGAGACGTCGTTCGAGACGTCTCCGCCGCGACGGGCCCGCCGGCCCGTCGGAGGCTTCCTGCTACCCGAGGAGTGACTCCCTCCAGCGATGGACGGATCGTCCTGTAGTACCTGCGCCGCCACCTCCCGGCCCTTCGAGGCGGCGGCATGACCATCCCCCTGCTCCTGCTCTCCGCCGCCTTTCTGCTGATCCTCGCCAACGGATTCTTCGTGGCCGCCGAGTTCGGCCTGGTCACGGTCGAACCCACGGACGCCGAGAAGGCCGCCGCCGAGGGCGACCGACGGGCCCGCACGGTCGTCGATTCGCTGAAGGAACTGTCCTTCCAGCTCTCCGGCACCCAGCTCGGCATCACCATCACCTCCCTCGTCGTCGGCATGCTCGCCGAACCGGCGCTCGCCGAGCTGCTGCACGGCCCGTTCACGGCCGTCGGCCTGCCCGCGGGCGCGGTGTCCGGCATCGCCGTGGTGGTCGGCATGCTGCTGGCCTCCGCGGTGCAGATGGTGATCGGCGAGCTCGTGCCCAAGAACTGGGCGGTGTCCCGGCCCCTTCAGGTCGCCCGGTTCGTCGCGGGCCCGCAGCACGTGTTCGCGCGCCTGTTCCGCCCGGTCATCGCCGTGCTGAACGCGGTCGCCAACCGGCTCGTCCGCACACTCGGCGTCGAACCCACCGCCGAGCTGGCCTCCGCCCGCACCCCCGGCGAGCTGGTCTCCCTCGCCCGGCACTCCGCGCAGGCCGGCGCCCTGGAGCAGGACACCGCCGACCTCTTCGTGCGGACCCTCTCCCTCGGCGAGCTGACCGCGCAGCACGTGATGACCCCGCGCGTGAAGGTGAGCGCGCTGCAGTCCTCGGCGACCGCCGAGGACGTGGTCAACCTCACCCGCGCCACCGGCCTGTCCCGCTTCCCCGTGTACCGGGAGAAGATCGACGAGGTCGTCGGCATGGTCCACCTCAAGGACGCGCTGGCCGTCCCGGCGGCGGACCGGCTGCGCACGCCCGTCTGCGACATCGCGCGCCCGGCGCTGCTCGTCCCCGAGACCCTGCCGGTGCAGCCCCTGCTGGGGCGGCTGCGCAGCGAGCAGCCCATCGCCGTCGTCGTCGACGAGTACGGCGGCACGGCGGGCGTGGTGACCCTGGAGGACATCGTCGAGGAGCTCGTCGGCGAGGTCCGCGACGAGCACGACGGGCAGGACCTGCCCGAACTCGCGGCCGCGCCGCCGGAGGACGGCCGCCCCGCGTGGGACGCCGACGGCAGCTGCCGGGTCGACATCCTCCGCCGCATCGGCCTCGACGTGCCCGAGGGACCGTACGAGACCGTCGCCGGTCTGGTCGCCGACCTGCTGGGCCGGATCCCGGCCGTCGGCGACAAGGCCGAACTGCCGGGCTGGCGGCTGACGGTGCGCCGGGTCGGCCACTACCGCGCCGAGCGGGTCCGGCTGGTCAGGACCGGCCCGGTCATGGAGGTCGTCCGATGAGCGTGCTGCAACTGCTGTTCGCCGGGCTGCTCGTGCTCGCCAACGGCTTCTTCGTCGGCGCCGAGTTCGCGCTGGTCTCGGTGCGCCGCAGCCAGATCGAGCCACTGGGCACGGCCCGGGCCCGCCAGGTGCTGTACGGGCTGGAGCGGCTGCCGCAGATGATGGCCGCCGCCCAGTTCGGCATCACCGTCTGCTCGCTGACCCTGGGCGCGGTCGCCGAGCCGACGGTGGCGCACCTGCTGGAGCCGGTCTTCGCCTGGGTGCGCCTCCCCGAGGGGATGATCCACCCGCTCGGCTACGTCATAGCGCTCGTCGCCGTCGTCTTCTTCCACCTCGTGGTCGGCGAGATGGTCCCGAAGAACCTCGCCATGGCGGCCCCGGAGAAGGCGGCGCTCTGGCTCAGCCCCGGTCTGGTCGCGTTCGCCCGCCTGTGCAGGCCCGTCACCGTCGCGCTCGGCGCCTGCGCCCGGGGCATCCTGCGGCTGTTCCGCGTCGAGCCGAAGGACGAGGTGGAGGCCGTCTTCACCAGTGAGCAGCTCAACCGGCTGGTGGAGGACTCCGGCCAGGCCGGCCTGCTGGACCCGGAGGAGCAGGAGCGTCTGGAGGACGCGCTGGAGCTGGGCTCCCGCCCGGTGACGGACGTGCTGCTGCGGCGCGAGTCGCTGATCACGGTCAGCCCCTCGGTCACGCCGGGGGAGATCGTGCGGCTCACCGCCCGCACCGGCTACTCCCGCTTCCCCGTCGCCGCGGACACCGGCGCCTTCATGGGCTACCTGCACGTCAAGGACGTCCTCGACCTGGAGGACTCGGAACGGGCGGTGCCGCAGCAGCTGTGGCGTCCGATGACGACGCTCCGCTCGGACCTGCCCCTGGACGACGCCCTGACCGTGATGCGCCGCGCGGCGACCCACCTCGCTCAGGTGGCCGACGCCTCCGGCAGGGTGCTCGGCCTGGTCGCGCTGGAGGACGTGCTGGAGCTGCTGGTCGGCGAGGTACGGGACCCGGCGCACCGGGACCTGCCCGAGGTGAAGGTGACGGAGCCGCGCGGGAGCGGGGCCCCGGAGCAGGCGCTGGCCGGCTGACCGACGGGCGGGGCCGCGGGTGTCACGTCGCCGACGGATCCTGCGGCCCCCGCCCCGACAGCACCTCCCCGTACGCCTGCATCAGGTCCGGCAGCCGCAGCGTCGCCAGATCGTCCCGCGACGGCGTCCCCGGGTACGTCGTGAGGCGCAGGTCCCGGTAGGCGCAGCTCTTCTCGTACAGCGTGCGCAGGAACCGCCCGTTGCCCAGTTCGTCGATCCAGCCCTGGTCCACGACGTGACCGGCGATCGAGCGCAGCTCGTCCAGGGCCTCCTCGTCCCACGCGTCGCCGTTCTCCGCCGCCAGCACCTCGCCGATCGCGGTCAGTTCGAGGGGGCGGTAGGACGGGAAGTCGACACGGCTGGTGAAGCGGGAGGACAGGCCGGGGTTGGCGGCCAGCAGGCGGTCCATGCCCTCGGGGTAGCCGGCCAGGATCACCACCAGGTGGTCGCGGTTGTCCTCGGCCCGCTTCAGCAGCACCTGCAGCGCCTCGTCGCCGTAGGCGTCGCCCTTGCCGTAGCCGGAGTTGGACAGCGAGTACGCCTCGTCGACGAAGAGGACCCCGCCGATCGCGGAGTCGATCAGCTCGTTCGCCTTCACCGCCGTCTGCCCCAGGTACTCGCCGACCAGATCGGCGCGCTGCGCCTCCACGAGGTGGTCGCCGCCGAGCAGGCCGAGGGCGTAGAAGACGCGGCCCAGGATGCGGGCCACCGTGGTCTTGCCGGTGCCGGAGGGACCGGAGAAGACGAAGTGCCGCTTCGGCGGCTGGACCGGCAGCCCCTGCGCGGCCCGCAGCCGCGCCATGTTCAGCTGCGCGGACAGCGCCTTCACCTGACGCTTCACCGGCTCCAGACCCACCATGCGCTCCAGTTCGGCGAGCGCCTCCTCGAGCAGCACCGGATCGGTCGGGCCGGCGGGCAGCGTGGACGCCGCCGCGTTCTTCTCGCGCACCGCCGGATCGGTCACCGTCGGCAGGGGGCCGGCCGGGGGCAGGTCGGCGTCGGGAAGACGGAGGTCACGGCCCTCGATGCCGAAGAGCGGGTCGAGGGTGTCCGGTCCCTCCAGGGCGTCCTGGCCGCCGGAGAGCGTGATCGCGGCGAGGTCGGCCGACTCGTCGTAGCCGTCGCCCTCGGCGATCGCCGCGAGCCGTGCCGAGGTGTCCATGAAGGCGGGGTCGACGCGGTGCACGGCCCGGTACAACGGGAGGGCGGCGGCGCTGCGGCCGGTGCCCTCGTGCGCCCGGGCCAGCCAGTACCGCAGCTCCTTGCGCTGCGGCTGCTCGCTGCGGCAGCGCATCAGGGCCGCCGCCAGCAGGGGCTCGGCCTGGCCGTACATCTCCAGCCGGACCCGGGCCATGCCGCCGAACAGGCCCGCCTCGATGCCGAGCAGGGAGTCGTCGATCAGCG
The DNA here is from genome assembly GCF_055569945.1 of Streptomyces sp. NPDC031340. Lineage (NCBI taxonomy): Bacteria > Bacillati > Actinomycetota > Actinomycetes > Kitasatosporales > Streptomycetaceae > Streptomyces > Streptomyces sp. NPDC031340. The sequence goes on along the minus strand of NZ_JBVIIE010000034.1, from coordinate 56,202 downwards.
GGTCGGTGTGGCGGACCAACTGTTCCCAGTCCTTGACCAGGTAGGCGCGGCAGGCGTGCAGGAAGCGGACCTGGGGGTCGGTGTCCACGGGCGGCAGTCCGGCGAGGGCCCGGTCCAGCTCCGGGACGTGGCGGCCGTCGAGCCAGTGGGAGGCGTGCGCGAGCAGCAGGTCGCGTGGGCTCTCAAGCACCGGCTGCACCCACCAGCCCAGCCAGTACCAGGAGTTGAGGGCCCGACGGTGCCGGGCGCGCTGCTCGCCGAAGCGTTCGCGGTGCCGGAACATCCGCAGCAGGGCGGTCGTCGTGTCGACGCGCAGCGCGTGCAGCCCCAGCCAGCCGTCGGCCATCCCGGGGTCCATCCGCACCGCGGCCCGGAACTCCTCCTCCGCCTGCGGGTAGGCCCCCATGGTGTAGGCGTCCACGCCTCGCAGCCAGGCGAGGTCGGCCGGGGCCTCGGGGCCCCGCGTGCCGAAGTCCATCACGTCCCCCACAAACCGTGCCCCCGTCGGTTCACCGCCGGGCCGTCGCCCGTCGGCCGCCTTGGTCCAACGGCTGTGCCGCGGACCGGAGTTGCAACGGTGCGCGGAGCGGCGTCCGCCGGTCGCACCGAGGGCATCGTACCTGCGGTGGTGTCGCCCGCCGTAGGGTGCCGCACAGGCCGTTCGGCGAGGTGGGAGCACCTGGGGCGGATCTCGGACGGTGACGGAGGGTGAGAGGGCCGCGCCGCAGAGCGTCCGGAGCGGAGCCGGAGGGCAGAACGAAGCCCCCGGTCACGGGGGAACAACCGGGGGCTTCGCGTCTGTGGGCGGCCCGATCGGCCGCTCATTGAGAACGTAAGACCTGTATGGCCCCCCGGTCAAGCCGAGTTGAAGCACTCCGGGAAGTTCGCCCGCAAGCCCTTTCACAGGTTCACCACATTGCGGACGGTTCGTCACCCTGCGTGACTCACCGGTCCGGCGACACGGTGGTCACCGGCCCTGGAAGCACCTCATATCCGCCGGTCGACTGCCGTACCAGCAGGTCGGCGAAGGGCCTGGAAGGGTCCTCGGCGAAGTGCCGGCGTTCCGCCCGGACCCACCCGTCCCAGAACTCCCGCTGCTCCTCCCCGTCCCGCGCCCTGCCTCGCGTCCACGACTCCTCCTCGGGCAGCTCCATCCACAGCAGATGCGCCAGATGGGGCCGCAGCTCGCGGCGGCCCGCGCCGACACCCTCGACGAGCACCACCGGAGCGGGAACCAGCGGGCGGGGCGGCGCGAAGCCGCGGGCACGCCAGTCGTAGGGGGTGTAGTGCGCGGTCTCGCCGCGGCGGAGCGGAGCGACCACCTGGGTCAGCAGCCGCCCGGTCCACTCGAACAGCTCGTCGTGCGTGGCGAGGTCGTCCAGGTGCAGCACCGGCGCACCGTCCAGCTCCCGGGCCAACTGCCCGGCGAACGTGGACTTTCCGGACCCGGCGTGCCCGTCGACGCCGATCAGGCGGACCGGCCCGCAGGACGGGCGAAGGCGACGGAGCCGGGAGGCGAGAAGGCGAATGACGGTTCCTCGGGAGAGGCGGGACACGGGCTCGGCATATTCTCCGGGAACATTCTAGCGGGGCCTGCGGAAATAGTGCCGAATTGAACCATCGGTTGACCGGCCATCAGCCGTCCCGTATTCCGGCCGGGAAAAATCGTGGCCCGGTCGAAAACGGCGTTCCGGTGGCCTCCGCGGCTGAGTAGGGTGCCTGATGCACAACTGCGAGGCGTCGTTACGGGGACGGGCGAGGGGAAGATGGCCGCGGGGTTGTTCCAAGGGCAGTACGTGTGGCATCCGGCAGCCGACGACCGCGTCCTCGCGAGCGTGTGCGTCGACGTGCGCGCGGGCCGCTGCCTGAGCGCACGCGAGGCCCTGGCGGAGACCCGCGGCGACTTCGCGCTGCGCGCCCACCGCTCCCTCGTGCTGGCCTCGGAGGCCGCCGACTCCGACCTGGTCGAGCGCTGGCTGGCCGAGGAGCCGAGCCCCGAGGCCGCGCTGATGTGGGCCCGGGTGGCCGTGCTGCGGGCGCTGCGCGCCGCCGACGCGCACGACCAGCGGGCCGGGGCGCTGGAGCGGATCGCGCTGGCCGCCTGTGACCGGGCCGCGGCCGAGGCCCCGGCCGACCCCACCCCCTGGGTCGCCCGGCTGGCCATGGCCAGGCTGCACCGACTGCGCGACGCCGCCCCGCGAGGTCTGCTCACCGCGCCGCCCGGTCCGTGGCGGCTGTTCGCGCACGTCCTGTCCCTCGACCCCTGGCACCGTGAGGCCCACCACCGCTTCCTCGCCTGCTTCTTCACCCGCCACGGCGGCTCCGTCAACGCCGCCTGGGACGTCGCCGCGTTCCTCGCCCAGCGCGCGCCCGCCGACTCCGCGCTCCGTCTGCTGCCGCTCGTCGCCCTCATCGCGAGCCACGACCCGGCCGGGCTGCTCGCCGACCGCGTCTGGCAGCAGCCGCAGTGGCGCTCCACCGCCCTCGCGATCCACCACAACTGGCTTCCCGCGGTGGCCGGTTACCGCTTCACGCCGGTCCTCGACCTGGCGTACCTGGCGCATGCGCTGGTCATGGGCGGGCGCACGGCGCAGGCGCGGGCGGTCTTCGAGGTCATGGGCCCGTACGCCTCGCGGATGCCGTGGAGCGCCTTCGGCGACCCGGAGGAGCAGCTCTCCCGCGCCCGCCGCGCCTGCGGCCTCCCCGTCCCCTCGTGAAGAGAATCGTAGAGAGAAAGGCCGGAAAATGTCGGACCGGACATCCAGCCCGCGTGCGAGAACCCGCCGAAAAGGCACTCCCGAAGCCATCGACGACGATGCCACACTGCATGCGATGGGTTATCCGCGTAAACTCACCCGTCGTTTCCAGGCGTTCGACAATTTCGCCATTTCCTTCACCATCATCAACATCATCTCCGGCATTTTCTCGGGCTTCGGATTCGGCCTGAACGCCGGCGGTCCGCGCGTTCTCGTCTTCGGCTGGATCGGCGTCTCCGTCATGGTGCTGTTCGTCGGCGCCGCCATGGCGGAGATCGCCTCCGCCTATCCGACCAGCGGCGCGCTGTACTTCTCCGCCGGAAAACTCGCCAGACGGCACAAGGGGGCGTGGTCCTGGTACACGGGCTGGCTGAACTTCGTGGGCCAGGTCGGCGGCACGGCCGCCACCGGCTACGCCGCCGCCACGTTCGTCCAGGCCCTGGTCGCCCTGCAGTGGCCGTCCTACGTGCCTACCGCTCAGCAGACGGTGCTGATCACGGCGCTGATCATCGTGGTGCAGGGGCTCGCCAACACCTACACCGTCCACCTGGTGGCCGTCCTCAACCGCATCTCCGTGTGGTGGCTGCTGATCGGGCTGGTGGTCATCGTGGGCGCCCTGACCGCCGGCCCCGACCAGCACCGGCCGGCGTCGTTCGTCACGCATTTCGCGAACAACACCGGATTCACGAACGGGCTCTACGGCGGAACCCTCGGCCTGCTCGTCACCAGTTGGACCTTCACCGGCTTCGACGGCAGCTTCCACATGTCCGAGGAAACCGTGCGGGCCACCGTGAACGCGCCGAAGGGAATCACCCGGGCGATCGCCTGCTCGGCGATCACCGGGCTGATCCTCATGCTCGCGCTGATCTACAGCATTCGCGACTACGACGCCGTGGCGGGCGCCGCCGCCCCGCCCGTGCGGATTCTCATCGACGGACTCGGACTCGGCGCCGCGAAGGCCCTCCTGCTGATCGTGATCGGCGCGATGCTGTTCTGCGGGCTGGCCAACCTCACCAGCAACACCCGGCAGATCTTCGCCTTCTCCCGGGACGGCGCCATGCCCGGCTCGCGCTGGTGGCACTCCGTCTCGCCGCGCACCCGCACCCCCGTCAAAGCCGTCTGGCTCGCCGTCGGCTGCTCGCTGGCCCTGGTCCTGCCCGGCTGGTGGTCGCACACGGCGTTCACCGCCATCGTCAGCGTCAACGTCGTCGGGCTGTTCCTCGCCTACGCCGTCCCGATCCTGCTCCGGCTGAAGCTGGGCGCGGAGTTCCGGCCGGGGCCGTGGCACCTGGGCCGCTGGAGCCGGCCGGTCGGCGTGGTCGCGGTGACCTGGATCGTGCTCAGCAGCGTGCTGTTCATGCTCCCGCAGGCCGCGCCGATCACCGTGGACTCCTTCAACTACGCGCCGGTCGCCCTGGCCGTGGTGCTGATCGTCGCCACGGTGTGGTGGCTGGCCACCGCCCGGCGCCGCTTCCGGGGGCCGGTCAGCTACGGCCGCCCCGACGAGGTCGCGGCGATGGACCTGGTGTGAGGCCCGCCGGGCCGAAGGCAATGCCAGTGGTCCAGGCCAATATTGGTGGCCGCCGCATGCCCTGAAGCGCTGGCACGACCTGCCGCCTGCGGCCATAGTTGGCGCAAAACCGTGCAGTACGACCGTGCGGCACAACCGTGCGGTACGACCGTGCGGCACAACCGTGCGGTACGGCCGTGCGGCACGACCGTGCGGGGGACCTGCCCCGACCGATCACCTGGGGGTCATTCCGTCCATGAGCAGAGCCGAACAGCCGTCCCGCAGAACAGTCCTGGCCGCCGCGATGGCGGCGGCGGTGACCGTACCCGTGGCCACCGCCGTCCCCGCCGTGGCCGCGGCAACGGCCACGGCCCCGGACCGTCAGGTCGACAACCGGGCCTGGACCACGCACGCCGACTGGCGCAGCGGCACCGCGCAGGGCGTCCGCACCGTCGCCGGCCCCTGTCCCGGCGTGGCCATCGCCGCACCCGTCGGCACGACCGACTACACGGACCCGCACACCGGGACGACGGCCGCGTGGGAGTACGCGACCTGGACCTCCCCGGTCCACGAGCTCTCCGTGCCGTCCACGGAGGTGATCGCCTCCTGGAACGCGCACACCCCGGCCGGCACCTGGCTCCAGGTCGAGCTGAAGGGGACGTACTCCGACGGCACGGACACCCCCTGGTACGTGATGGGCCGCTGGGCGGCCGGCGACCAGGACATCAGGCGTACCTCGGTGGACGACCAGACCGACGGCAAGAGCAGCATCTGGACCGACACCTTCGCCATCGACGACGCCACCGGCGGCCTGCGCCTGACGTCGTACCGGCTGCGGCTCACCCTCTACCGCCGGCCCGGCACCTGGCTCACCCCCATCGTCCGGCGGCTCGGCGCGATGGGCTCCGACATCCCCGACCGCTTCACCGTCCCCGCCTCCGTGCCCGGTATCGCCCGGGAGCTGGCCGTGCCGCGCTACTCGCAGGAGATCCACAAGGGCCAGTACCCCGAGTACGACAACGGCGGCGAGGCCTGGTGCAGCCCCACCTCCTCGCAGATGATCATCGAGTACTGGGGCGGCCGGCTCACCCCGGAGCAACTGGCCTGGGTCGACCCGTCGTACGCCGACCCGCAGATCTGCCACGCGGCCCGGTCCACCTACGACCACCAGTACCAGGGCTGCGGCAACTGGCCGTTCAACGCGGCCTACGCGGGCACCTTCCACGGCATCCGGGGCGTGGTCACCCGGCTCGGCTCGCTCACCGACCTGGAGACGCTGATCGCGGCCGGCATCCCGGCCATCACCTCACAGTCCTTCCTCGCGACGGAACTCACGGGCGCGGGCTACGGCACCTCCGGGCACCTGATGACGGTGATCGGCTTCACCGCCGACGGCGACGTGATCGCGAACGACCCGGCCTCCCCGAGCGACGAGGCGGTGCGACGGGTCTACCTGCGCAGGGAGTTCGAGAACATCTGGCTGCGCACCAAGAGGTACGACGCCAACGGCCGCGTCAGAAGCGGCACCGGCGGCGTCTGCTACCTCTACTTCCCGGCCGACCCGGCACCGAGTCAGCGCCGCGCTCTCCGGAGCGTCGGGATCCGCTGACGTGGACGAGCGCCGGTCACCGAGGAACGTCCGTTCCTCGGTGAGACGGTGCGTGAGGCCACCGAGGAGGCGCGGAACCTGATGCGACGTCTCATGGATCCGTCGAACTGACGGACGGGCGTCCGAGCGCTCCGTGGCGAGCGCGTGTGAGCGGTGATCCGATCCGTGCCCGACCTGCCATACTGCGGATGTCCCGCCGCCCCTCGGACATCAGGGTCGAAATTGAACATCAGCCAGCAGGGCGACACCGTACGCCTCCCGGCCCGCGGCACCGAGCGGTCGGTCGCTCGTCGTGCCGAACTCATCGCCATCGGGCGGAGGTTGTTCGCGGACACCTCGTACGACGCGCTCTCCATGGACGACATCGCCCGGCAGGCGCGGGTCGCCAAGGGGCTGATCTACTACTACTTCCGGTCCAAGCGCGGTTACTACCTGGCGATCGTCCAGGACTCCGTCGCCGACCTGGTCGCCTTCGCGGCGAGCGGCCTCGAACTGCCGCCCGTGGACCGGGTGCACCGCACCATCGACGGCTACCTCCGCTACGCCGAGCACAACCACGCCGCCTACCGCACGATCGTCAGCGGCGGCGTCGGCTTCGACACCGAGGTGCACGCCATCCGGGACGGCGTGCGCGAGACGATCGTGGCGACCGTGGCCGAGGGGGCGTACGGCCACGGTGACATCGCCCCGCTGGCGCGCGTGGCCCTGCTCGCCTGGGTGTGCAGTGTGGAGGGCGCCACCCTCGACTGGATCGCCCGCCCGGAGCTGAGCCGTGAGGTGATGTGCGAGCTGCTCGTCAAGACGCTGGGCGGCGCGATGCGCGCCATCGAGGAACTCGACCCCGCCTACCCGGCCCCGCGGCCCGCCCGCCGCGACGGCTGACCAGGGCCGACGGCGGGCCGGCGGGCAGCCGCTCAAAAGCTGTCATGGCTATGACAATTCGGCCGCGCACTGCTGATCGCAGGAGGGGCTGACCGTTCTGGAGCGATGGTGCCGCCGGGCCCCCGGCTGTACGATTTTCTTGAAGTAAGCGGTCGTTAACTGGTGACGCGGTGTCGCCGATCGGGCATACTCACAGCGCGCAGCCGCTGGTCAGCAGCTTCCGTGACCCGGAAGCGCGGGCACCGGCCGCGCCCGAAGAACCAGCCGGCGGCGCCGCCCCCACCCAAGGTGCACGTCCGCCCATGCGCCCGACAGGGAGGAGAGCGTCGCCATGCCCGACCGCGCCCCGCAGCCGGTGGACCGGCAACTGCCCACGGACGAGGCCCGGGATCTGATCTCGCTCGTCCGCGACATCGCGCAGCGTGAGATCGCCCCCGAGGCGGCCGCGGAGGAGGACGCCGGGCGCTTCCCGCGCGAGGTCTTCTCCCTGCTGTCCGAGGCGGGCCTGCTCGGCCTGCCCTACGGCTCCGAGTACGGCGGCGGTGACCAGCCGTACGAGGTCTACCTCCAGGTCCTCGAGGAACTCGCCGCGGCCCGCCTCACCGTCGGCCTCGGTGTCAGCGTGCACACCCTCGCCTCCTACGCGCTCGCCGCCTACGGCACCAAGCAGCAGCAGGTCGAGCACCTGCCCGCGATGCTCGGCGGCGGGCTGCTCGGCGCCTACTGCCTGTCCGAACCCGCGTCCGGCTCGGACGCGGCGTCGCTGCGTACGAAGGCGGTCCGCGACGGCGACGACTGGGTGATCACCGGCACCAAGGCGTGGATCACGCACGGCGGTATCGCCGACTTCTACACGGTCATGGCGCGTACCGGCGAGGAGGGCCCGCGCGGGATCACCGCCTTCCTGGTTCCCGGCGACGCCGAGGGCCTCAGTGGGGCCGCGCCGGAGAAGAAGATGGGCCTGAAGGGCTCGCCCACCGCGCAGGTCCACTTCGACGACGTGCGGGTCTCCGACGACCGGCGCATCGGCGAGGAGGGCCAGGGCTTCGCCATCGCGCTGGCCTCCCTCGACTCCGGCCGGCTCGGCATCGCCGCCTGCGCGATCGGCGTCGCCCAGGCCGCACTCGACGAGGCGGTCGCCTACGCCACCGGGCGGCGGCAGTTCGGCCGGCCCATCGCCGACTTCCAGGGGCTGCGCTTCATGCTCGCCGACATGGCCACCCAGATCGAGGCGGGCCGCGCGCTGTACCTGGCGGCCGCGCGGCTGCGCGACGCGGGGCGGCCGTTCGCCAAGCAGGCCGCCATGGCGAAGCTGCACTGCACCGACACCGCGATGAAGGTGACGACCGACGCCGTGCAGATCCTCGGCGGATACGGCTACACCGCCGACTTCCCGGCGGAGCGCTACATGCGCGAGGCCAAGGTCCTGCAGATCGTCGAGGGCACCAACCAGATCCAGCGGATGGTCATCGCCCGTCATCTCGCGGGTCCGGAGACCCGCTGAACTGACCCGGTCTGACCTGCGGCGCCGCGAGCCGGACCCACTCCGGGTCGTGGCGCCCCGGCAGGGTGCGGCCCCGGTCGGCCCAGGTACGCATCAGGTCACGGTAGATGGGCGGGTCGTGGGGCGCCGACGGCGCAGGCGAAACCGTTCCCGCGGGCGGCGGCACGAACACCCGGCGCAGACGCCCAGTCGCTCGGTAGGTGGCGGTCATGCCGGAACAACGTGCCGGACGGCGTCCAGGTCACCGTCGGTGGATTCGGCCGTGCGTCCACGAGTGCCCGGCGAACCGCGTCACGGCCGCCGGGCCGGCGGATCCGGGCACGGCGAACCTGCACCACGGCGCTCTGCCGGACCTGGTGCAGGACGATGACCGGGGTGACCGGGAAACCTGGATGACCGGGGTGACCGGGTGACCGGGAAGGCGCGACGACCCGTCCCGGCGGGCGTTCAGGCTGCCTGACGCCGCATCACGGGGACCCGGATGGGGCGCGAGCCCGGGCCGCCGACGTGGGAGAAGGGCTGCATCCGCCAGTCGAGTCCCTGGGGGAGCGTCAGCAGCAGGGCGGTCTCCTGTTCCTGCGGCTTCACCGACTCGTCCGCGGGGCGGGCGTCGGCGGCGTCGCGGCCCGTGCCGGCGCAGACCGTGAGGCCGAACGGGTTCCACGGCGAGGCGCACAGCGCGTGCTCGGGCAGGACCTCCTCGTCCGCCAGCAGGGCGATGGGCTGCGCGCAGTCCGGGCAGACCACCCGGTACATCTCGAAGGTGTCGTACGCGTCGAACTCGTCGTCGTAGGCGTCGGGTTCGACGCCCTCCGGCTCGGGTTCGACGACCGCCTGGAGACGCTTGGGTGCGGTACGACCAGGACGCTTAAGACTCTGCATGGGATTCTCCCCCTCGGGCTGGGCCGTGAAGGCGCTGCGGCCTCGACCACAGCAAGCATTTCCCCTCCGCCACCGGCGGTAATCACGAGAACATCACGGAGAGCGCCCGGTGGCTGTGGTGTTCGTCACATGCCGCCCGCCGGTGCCCGTGGCGGACGTTTTGTCCCACAGGCGGCTCACATCCCGCTCCCGTCCACATCACGAACCGGGTATGACCTGGGCTGCTCAGGTATCGGAGGAGATCAAGCGCACTGTAGGTTCTTGCGCCATGGAGGAGCTGGACCGACAGATCGTGCAGCTGCTCGTCAAGGACGGGCGGATGAGCTACACAGACCTGGGCAAGGCCACGGGCCTGTCCACGTCGGCCGTGCACCAGCGGGTGCGCCGGCTGGAGCAGCGTGGCGTCATCCGCGGCTATGCCGCGGTCGTCGACCCCGAGGCCGTGGGGCTGCCTCTGACCGCCTTCATCTCGGTGAAACCGTTCGACCCCAGCGCCCCCGACGACATCGCGGACCGCCTGGCCGGCGTTCCCGAGATCGAGGCGTGCCACAGCGTGGCCGGCGACGAGAACTACATCCTCAAGGTGCGCGTGGCCACCCCGCACGAGCTGGAGGAACTGCTGGCCCGGCTGCGTTCCCTGGCCGGGGTGTCCACCCGGACCACCGTCGTCCTGTCCACCCCGTACGAGGCCCGGCCCCCGCGCATCTAAGTTTCGAGGTCGGGTCTCCCGCCCCGCGGACCCGCCCCAGGTGCGGGCCGGGCGCCGCCGCGCGAGAAACTGTCGGTCATGAGCGAACGCACCGACCAGCCCGAGACCGTCCTGCTCCGCCGCGGCGAGATCCACAGCCCCGCCGACCCCTTCGCCACCGCGATGGTCGTCGAGCGCGGCCAGGTCGCCTGGGTCGGCTCCGAGGGCGCCGCCGACGCCTTCGCGGACGGCGTGGACGAGACCGTCGACCTGGACGGCGCCCTGGTCACCCCCGCGTTCACCGACGCACACGTGCACACCACCGCCACCGGCCTCGCGCTCACCGGCCTCGACCTGTCCGACGCCCCGTCCCTCGATGCGGCCCTCGCCCGGGTACGCGACTTCGCCGCCGCCCGCCCGGACGACCGCGTCCTGCTCGGCCACGGCTGGGACGCCGCCCGCTGGCCCGGCGGGCGCCCGCCCACGCGCGCGGAACTCGACGAGGCCACCGGCGGACGCCCGCTGTACCTGTCCCGCATCGACGTGCACTCGGCCGTCGTCACGACGGCGCTGCTCGACCTGGTGGGCCGCGACCTCGGCCCGGTGGACGGCCCGCTCACCGCCGACGCCCACCACGCCGTACGCGCCGCCGCCCTCGCCGCGATCACGCCGCGGCAGCGCACCGAGGCCCAGCGCGCCGCCCTCGCCCGTGCCGCCTCCCTCGGCATCGGCTCGGTCCACGAGTGCGCCGGCCCCGAGATCTCCTCGGAGGACGACCTCACCGGCCTGCTGCGGCTCGCGGCCGAGGAGACCGCACCGCGTGTCGTCGGCTACTGGGCCCAGCAGGGCGAGGAGGGGGTCGCCAGGGCCCGGGAACTGGGCGCGGCCGGCGCCGCGGGCGACCTCTTCGTCGACGGCGCACTCGGCTCGCACACCGCCTGCCTGCACCGGCCCTACGCCGACGCCGACCACACCGGCACCGCCTACCTGGACGCGGCGGCCGTGGCCGCCCACGTCGCCGCCTGCACCGAGGCCGGTCTCCAGGCGGGCTTCCACGCCATCGGCGACGCGGCCGTCACCGCGGTCGTCGAAGGGGTGCGCGCCGCCGCCGACAAGGTCGGCCTCGCCCGCGTCCGCGCCGCCCGCCACCGCGTCGAACACGCCGAGATGCTCACCCCCGAGACGGTCGCGGCCTTCGCCGAACTGGGCCTGACCGCCTCCGTGCAGCCCGCCTTCGACGCGCTGTGGGGCGGCGACGACGGCATGTACGCCCAGCGTCTGGGGGCGGAGCGGGCGCGCACCCTCAATCCGTTCGCGGCGCTGCTGCGGGCCGGCGTCCCGCTCGCCTTCGGCTCCGACAGCCCGGTCACGCCCCTCGACCCGTGGGGCACGGTCCGCGCCGCCGCCTTCCACCGCACGCCCGGGCACCGCGTCTCCGTGCGGGCGGCGTTCACCGCCCATACGCGGGGCGGCTGGCGGGCGGTCGGCCGGGACGACGCGGGTGTCCTGGTACCGGGGGCGCCCGCGGACTACGCCGTGTGGCGCACCGACGAACTGGTGGTCCAGGCCCCCGACGACCGGGTCGCCCGCTGGTCCACCGACCCCCGTTCCGGCACCCCCGGCCTGCCCGACCTGACCCCCGGCCGGGACCTCCCCGTCTGCCTGCGCACCGTGGTCGGCGGACGGACGGTGTTCGTACGGCCGGGCGAGTGATCTACGGCCGCGGTGCGGGCGCGCGAGGCCGCCGCCACCCGGTCGCACGACCTGCGCATCCTCCGCCCTGACCAGGGCTCTGTCCGAGAAACCGCAGGTGGGACGGCTGTTGACAGGCGGCGGCAGGGGGCCGGTAGGTTCGGCCGGGTCCACCACCGGACGCCCGACCGGGGAACGTCCGCGCAGTCGCCGCGGCGCCGCTGGGTCAGGGACGGGGTCCCGCACCGGGGCGCCGTCGCTGGCAGCCAGGCTCAGTGCCCGCGCCGCGACGAGGGAAGGTTCCGGCCGGTCGGGGAGGTGTGACCCGGGTGGGGCCCGGGTGCTCAGTAGACAACGGCTTCAGGTCGATCCGCAGCCGGCGGGTCCCAGGTCGGCCCGAAGGGCGCCGGGCCCCCATCCGCAGCGTGCGGTCACCGGAGCGCGTTCTTACCCCGCTTTTGCGGAAACGACACCACCGTACGAACCTTCTGTCACGTCATCGCAGGCCCTGGCCACTATGGTGGAGCTCCACGGAGATGAAGGGGCAGCAGTGAACGACGGCGACGGGACCCAGGCGGCACGGGCCCAGGAGAGGCGCTTCGGCCCGCTCGGCACGGCGTTGGTGATCATTCCGACCTACAACGAGGCGGAGAACATCAAGGCGATCGTCGGCCGGGTGCGCAAGGCCGTTCCCGAGGCGCACGTCCTCGTGGCCGACGACAACAGCCCCGACGGCACCGGCAAGCTCGCCGACGAACTGGCCGTCGAGGACGACCACGTCCACGTGCTGCACCGCAAGGGCAAGGAAGGGCTGGGCGCCGCCTACCTCGCGGGCTTCCGCTGGGGCCTGGAGAAGGGGTACGGCGTCCTGGTGGAGATGGACGCCGACGGCTCCCACCAGCCCGAGGAGCTGCCCCGCCTGCTGACCGCGCTCAAGACCGCCGACCTGGTCCTCGGCTCCCGCTGGGTGCCCGGCGGCCGGGTGGTGAACTGGCCGCGCAGCCGGGAGTTCATCTCCCGCGGCGGCAGCCTCTACTCGCGGCTCGCCCTCGACCTGCCGCTGCGCGACATCACCGGCGGCTACCGCGCCTTCCGCCGCGAGACCCTGGAGGGCCTCGGCCTCGACGACGTCGCCTCCCAGGGCTACTGCTTCCAGGTCGACCTCGCCCGCCGCGCGGTCAAGGCCGGCTACCAGGTGGTCGAGGTCCCCATCACCTTCGTCGAGCGCGAACTCGGCGACTCCAAGATGAGCCGGGACATCCTGGTCGAGGCGCTGTGGCGGGTCACGGCATGGGGTGCGACCGAACGCGTCGGCAAGGTCCTGGGACGCGACAAGAAGTCCTAGCACCGCCCTCGGCTGCCCCGGGGCCCGGGAGGCCGCGGTTTATCCCGTGCTGAGCCGGGCCCAGGCACACTGGAGTCATGACGACTGGCGCTTCGACCCCCACGTACCCCGCCCGGCCCCGGCCCCGGCGCTCCCGGCTGCGGACCTGGCTGCCGCTGGGCATCGCGGCCTGGCTGGTGCTGGAGATCTGGCTGCTGACGGTGGTGGCCGACGCGTCCAGCGGGTTCGTCGTGTTCCTGCTGCTGCTCGCGGGCGTCGTGTTCGGCTCCGCGGTGATCAAGAAGGCCGGACGGCGCGCCTTCCAGAACCTGAACGAGGCGCTGCAGCGCGGCGGCAGCCCCTCACGCGGCGGCGGCAACGGCCTGCTGATGCTGGGCGGCCTGCTCCTGATGCTCCCCGGCCTGATCTCGGACGCGGCGGGCCTGGTGCTGCTGGTCCCGCCGGTCCAGAAGGCCCTCGGCCGCTACACGGAACGCACCCTGGAGCGCAAGCTGCGCACGGCCTCCCCGGGCAGCATCGGCGACGCCTTCCAGCAGGCCCGCATCCACCGCCCCGACGGCAAGGTCGTGCAGGGCGAGGTGATCCGTGACGACGAGCCGCGGGACGCGCAGCCGGGCCCCCGGCCGCCGCTGACCCGCTGAGCCCGTCGCACGCCACACGGCTGCGGGCGCCCACGTGGAGTTCCACGCGAGCGCCCGCAGCCGTGTTCGTGTGCTGTTGTCGTCGTCCGCCTGACCGTGAGGTCTTACGCCGACTTGCGGCTGTCCCGCGGATGAACTGCGATGTTCATCGCGCCGGAGCGCAGTACCGCCAGACGCTCCTCGAGGACCTCTTCGAGTTCCTCGCGGGTGCGCCGCTCCATCAGCATGTCCCAGTGCGTACGCGCGGGCTTGGCCTTCTTCTCTTCCGGGCCGTCGCCGTCGACCAGGAGTGCCTGGACCCCGCAGACCTTGCACTCCCACTCCGGCGGGATCTCCGCCTCGACCGAGAAGGGCATCTCGAAACGGTGCCCCTTCTCACATGCGTACTCCACGGCCTGGCGCGGGGCCAGGTCGATGCCGCGGTCCGTCTCGTAGCTGGTCACCACGAGGCGCGTGCCGCGAAGAGCTCGCTCACTCATGAATCGTGCCTCCCGGGCTTGTCGCCCACAGGACAGGTGTCGCTGTCGTCGTCATCCGGTCAACGTCCGGTCGGCGGTAAAGATTCCCGTTCCGAGTCCCGTTCCGGGTCATGCGTCGCCGTCGTAGCCGCCCTTGTTCTACCCACCCGCGCCCGGTTTGTCACATCTGATATGAGATGTCACCCAGTGCTTCGGCATCATTGACGCGCAGTAACGGTACGCCTGGCAGGCCAAACGCGTACACTACCGCTCTTTGGCCGTGAGCGCTAAATCCTCTCGGGAACGGGATTGCCCGCGTCGCTGATCGCCCGGCGCACCGGAACCCGCGCGAGCAGAGTGAACCCGATCACGAAGAACGCCACCAGCGACAGGATCGCGTCCCGGTAACTCCCGGTGAGCTGGTACGTGATCCCGAACAGCAGGGGACCCAGCCAGCTCATGCCGCGGTCGCTCAGTTCGTACGCCGAGAAGTACTCGGCCTCCTTGCCCGGCGGGACGAGGTGCGAGAACAGGGACCGGGACAGCGCCTGGCTGCCGCCCAGCACCAGGCCGATCCCGGCCGCGAGCACGAAGAACCACAACGGCGCCCCGGCCGGCAGGAAGAACCCGGCCCCCAGTGTCACCGTCCACGCCACCAGCGATCCGAGGATCGTGCGCTTCGCGCCGTAAATCCGGGCCAGCCGGCCCATCGCCAGCGCTCCCGCCACCGCCAGCACCTGCACCAGCAGCACGGCCCCGATGAGCGTCGACTGGCCGAGGCCCAGTTCCTCGGACCCGTACACCGAGGCCTGCGAGATCACCGTCTGGATGCCGTCGTTGTAGACGAGGTACGCCAGCAGGAAGGCGAGCGTCAGCGGATGGCGGCGCATGCCGCGCACGGTCGCCGCGAGCTGTCGCAGACCGGGGGCCGTCGCCTGCTCCGGCCGGGACCGGCGGTCGCGCAGCCGCCGCAGGGGCACGAGCGTGAACGCGCCCCACCACAGGCCCGCCGAGGCCAGGCAGACGCGCACGGCCGCGGTCTCCGTCAGGCCGAAGGTGTCGTGCGCGGTGTAGAGGACGAGGTTCACGACCAGGACCAGCGAGCCCGCCGCGTACCCGAAGGCCCAGCCCCGGGAGGAGACGGCGTCGCGCTCCTCGGGCGGGGCTATCTGGGGCAGGTAGGAGTTGTACAGCATCATCGCCACGGACTGCGCCGCGTTCGCGACCACCAGCAACAGCCCGCCGAGCAGATAGCGGTCGCCGGCCAGGAAGAACATGCCCGTCGTCGCCGCGGCCCCCACGTAGGCGGCCGCCCCCAGCAGCGGCTTCTTGCGGCCGGTCCGGTCTGCCGCGGCCCCCACCAGGGGCATCACCAGCACCGCCACGATCACCGACAGGGACACCGCGTACGCGAAGAACGACCCGGCGCGCACCGGGATGCCCAGCGGGTGCACGAACCCGTCCGCGTCCGCCGCCGACTCGGCGACCGACGTCAGGTACGGGCCGAGGAACACCGTGAGCACGCTGGTGGAATAGACGGAGCAGGCCCAGTCGTAGAAGTACCAGCCGCGCTGCTCGCGCCGCCGGTCGGTGGGCTCCGCCCGCACGGTGTCGATGGTCACCCGTGCCCTCGCTTCCCCGCTGAAGGTGCCGTGCGAAGGCACGGGACGGCGTGCCGGATCCTCAGACCCAGACGCCGCGTTCCTCCATGACCTCACGCAACGTGTCGATGTGATCGGTCATGATGCCATCCACGCCCAGGTCCAGCAGCCGGTGCATGCGCTCCGGCTCGTTGACGGTCCACACGTGCACCTGCAGCCCGCGCGCGTGGGCGGTGCGCACGAAGCGGCGGTCGACGACCTGGACGCCGGACTGCGCCGCGGGCACCTGCGCGGCGACGGCGGAGCGGCGCACCGCGGCCGGCACTCCCCAGGACCGCAGCCGCAGGCCCAGGACGCCCCGCGTCCCGTACGACGTCGCCAGGCGGGGCCCGGCGAGGCGCTGCGCCCGCACGACGCGAGCCTCGGAGAACGAGCCGACGCAGATCCGGTCCCAGGCGTTCATGCGTTCGACGAGGGCGAGGAAGGGGTGCAGTGCGGCTTCCGCCTTCAGGTCGACGTTCCAGCACACCTCGGGGAACGTCTCCAGCAGTTCCTCGAACAGCGGCACCGGCTCGGTTCCCGCCACACGCGCGCCCGCCACCTCCCGCCAGGGCAGGTCGGCGATGCGCCCCGCGCCGTCCGTGACCCGGTCGAGCGTCTCGTCGTGGAAGGCGACCAGCCTGCCGTCCGCCGTGACGTGGACATCGGTCTCGATGTACCGGTAACCCGTCCGCACCGCGCGCCGGAACTGCAGCACGGTGTTCTCCAGCCCGTCCGCCGCCCCGCCCCGGTGGGCGAAGGCGATCGGGCCGGGATGGTCGAGATAGGGGTGGCGTATCCGCGTGGTCACGGACGCAGTATCGCGCCCAGCGGTTGCCCCTCGGCAACGACCGCGCTGCCGCCGGATGCCGACGGGACGTCGAACACCCGCAGGAAGAGCTGGGCGAGCGGGCCGATCGACACCGCGTACAGGACGGTGCCGACGCCGACCGTGCCGCCGAGGGCGAAGCCGGTCGCCACGACGGCCACCTCGAGCGCCGTGCGGATCAGCCGGATCGAGCGCCCGCTGCGCCGGTGCAGCCCGGTCATCAGTCCGTCGCGCGGACCCGGACCGAGGCGGGCGGCTATGTACAGGCCGGTGGCCATGCCGTTGAGCAGGACACCGGCGAGCAGCAGCGGCACCCGCACGGCGAGCGAGTGCGCGTCCGGGACCAGGGCGAGCGTGCCGTCCATCGCGATGCCCACCACGAACACGTTGGACACCGTGCCGAGGCCGGGGCGCTGACGCAGCGGGATCCACAGCAGCAGCACCGCGGCGCCGACGACGATCGACACCACCCCGATCGTCAGGCCGGTGAGCTCGGCCAGTCCCTGGTGCAGCACGTTCCACGGCTCCAGCCCCAGCCCCGCCTCGACCAGGAGCGCGGAGCTGGCCCCGTACAGAACGAGTCCGGAGTACAGCTGGATCAATCGCCGCCCGAGACGGCTTCTTGCGGACAACGGTGCCCCCCGCGTGGTGGTAGTGGCCTGACACATGACACCCTGTGGCCCGGGGAGAAACGCCATCCATGGCCAATCCGGGGAAGGTGGACTGATTTCTGTGGCGCAGTGGACTTCGGCGATGGGTGTGGCACAGCTCGCCCGGCTGCTCAACTCCCAGCAGGAACGCCCGGCGGGCCCCGGTTCCCGGCGTCCGCCCGCCTACCGGGCGCTGGCCGACGGCATCCGGCTGCTGGTCCTGGAGGGGCGGGTGCCGGTGGCCGCCCGGCTGCCCGCCGAACGCGAGCTGGCGCTGGCGCTGTCGGTGAGCCGTACGACGGTGGCCGCCGCCTACGAGGCGCTGCGCACCGAGGGGTTCCTGGAGTCCCGGCGCGGCGCCGGAAGCTGGACGGCCGTACCCGCCGGCAACCCCTTCCCGGCACGCGGTCTGGAACCCCTGCCGCCCGAGGCCCTCGGCTCCATGATCGACCTGGGCTGCGCCGCGCTGCCCGCCCCCGAACCGTGGCTGACCCGCGCCGTCCAGGGCGCCCTCGAGGAACTGCCGCCGTACGCCCACACGCACGGCGACTATCCGGCCGGGCTGCCCGCGCTGCGCTCGATGATCGCCGAGCGCTACACCGCCCGCGGTATCCCCACCATGCCCGAGCAGATCATGGTGACCACGGGCGCCATGGGCGCGATGGACGCGATCTGTCACCTGTTCGCGGGCCGCGGCGAGCGCATCGCCGTGGAGTCGCCGTCGTACGCCAACATCCTCCAGCTGATGCGGGAGGCGGGCGCGCGGCTCGTCCCCGTCGCGATGGCCGAGGGGCTGGCCGGCTGGGACATGGACCGCTGGCGGCAGGTGCTGCGCGACGCGGCGCCCCGGATCGCTTACGTGGTCGCCGACTTCCACAACCCCACCGGCGCCCTCGCCGACGAGGACCAGCGGCGGCGGCTCGTGGAGGCCTCCCGGTCGGCGGGGACGGTGCTCATCGCCGACGAGACGATGAGCGAACTGTGGCTGGACGAGGACGTCTCGATGCCCCGTCCGGTGTGCGCCTTCGACCCGGCCGGCTCCACGGTGATCACGGTCGGCTCGGCCAGCAAGGCCTTCTGGGCGGGGATGCGCATCGGATGGGTGCGGGCGGCGCCGGACGTGATCCGCAGCCTGGTCGCCGCGCGCGCGTACGCCGATCTCGGGACGCCCGTGCTGGAGCAGTTGGCGGTGAACTGGCTGTTCGGCACCGGGGGCTGGGAACAGGCCGTGCAGGTACGGCGGATCCAGGCCCGCGACAACCGGGACGCCCTGGTCGCCGCGGTGCGCCGCGAGCTGCCGGACTGGGAGTTCGAGGTGCCCCGGGGCGGGCTCACGCTGTGGGTGCGGACCGGGGGACTGTCGGGATCGCGGCTCGCGGAGATGGGGGAGCGGGTCGGCGTGCGGGTGCCTTCGGGGCCGCGGTTCGGGGTCGACGGCGCCTTCGAGGGATATGTGCGGCTGCCGTTCACGGTGGGTGGTGCGGTGGCCGAGGAGGCGGCGGTGCGGCTGGCCGCGGCGGCGCGGGCGGTGGAGACGGGCGCGTCGGGAGCGGGCGAGGCACCGCGCACGTTCGTGGCGTAGGGGCACGCCGGTCGCGGGGGCCGCAGGGTCGGGCGGGCCGCGGGGTGCGTCGGCTGCGGCGCGGGCCTTGCCGGTCGGATCCCCGGCGGCCGGAACCCCGGCTACGACCGCTCGGCCGCCCCGGCTTCCGCGGGTACCGGTACCGGTGCCGCGTTCAAGGGCGCCGGTTCGACCTCGGCTGCCGACTGCGCCTCCTCCGTCTGCTCCGTCTTCTTCGTCAGCAGCGTCTTCTGCGCCTCCTCCGCCTTCTCCGCCTGTTCCCCGTTCTCCCCCTTCCTTTCCTTGTCGAACTGCTCCCTCTTCTCCAGCGACGGCACGGCCGCCCCGTCGGCCGGCGTGGTCCGCGGCGGCAGCAGCGCCAGTACGGCCTGCCGGTCCGCGTCGCTCGTCGCGTCGTCGTACGGGTCCGGCGTCGCCGGCACCTGGAGACGGTGGACCGGGCCCGCGCCGAGGCGGGCGTAGCCGCGGCCCGGCGGGACCTGCGCGATCGGGGTGGTGTGCGGCGGGGCGCCGAGGACCGTCCGCAGCTGCTCCGCCGTGGCGGCGCCCAGCACGACGCGCGCGCGGGTGTGCCGGCGCACCGCCTCGCTCAGGGCGTCCGCGCTGTCGAACTGTTCGGCCACCACCACGGTCACGTTCGCCGCGCGTCCGTGCCGGAGCGGGACCTGCAGCAGGGCCTGCGGGTCCTTGCGGCCGTCCGCGTCCGCCAGATGGGTGAAGGCGCTCGGACGGTCCACGATGATCCACAGCGGCCGCCTGGTGTCGTCCGGCGGTGGATTGCCGGCCTGACGGGCGCGGTTGGCCTCGATCAGCCGGCGCTCGGTCTCGGCGGCGGCCCACTCCAGGCTGGCCACCGCCCCGGGCAGTGCGCACTCGACCGCCAGGACGCCGTCCCGGCCGGTCAGGCACGCGTACTCGCCGGTGGCGCCGCCGTCGACGATCACGATGTCGCCGTACTGGAGCGCCTGCAGCGCGAGGGAGCGCAGGAGGGTGGAGGTCCCGCTGCCCGGCTGGCCCATGGCCAGCAGATGCGGCTCGGTGGAGCGGATTCCGGTGCGCCAGACGACCGGCGGCATGTCGCGCTGTTCGTCACCGTAGGCGAGGGGGAGGGTGCGCTGGACCTCGGAGGGATCGGTGAAGCCCAGCACCGTCTCGCCGGGCGCCGTCACGAACCGCTGGGCGGCGATGCCGGTGGGCAGCGGGGGCAGCGCGCTGACCGTGAGCTCGTTGCCCTCCTCGTCCCAGGTGAAGCGGTACTCACGGCTGCGGCCCGACTTGGCGTGCAGCAGGTGCTCGATCCGGGCGCGGGACTCGGCCTCCCCGTCCGGGAAGTAGGCCGGATACCGGACCACGAGGTACGTGACCCGGCCCGAAGCGTCGAACTCGTACTCGGGGAACACCGTCTCCCACTCGCCGCCGTGCGCGTACAGGGGAGCGGGATCCTCGGCGACCGAGAAACAGGGGACCAGGGCCTCGTAGAGCGACCGCAGCCGCTGCATCTGCGGCTCGTCGGGTCCCTCGGGGGCCGCCGGGACGCGGTCCCGGCCGTGCCAGGCCGCCGCCGTCATCAGGGTGACGGCGGCGAGCAGCGGGCCGTACGGCATGAGCGCCACGACCAGGACCACCGACGCCGCCAGGAACAGGAGCGGTCCACGTCGGTCACTGGGCGTGCCGGTCCACTTGCGCCGCCCGGCCGAGGCCAGCCGGCGCAGTCCGCGCATGATCGTCAGCAGCGGGTGGAGGACGTCGGTGGCGCTGTCGGCCGCCGTCCGGGCCAGCTCCCGGCTCCGGGCGAGGTGCGCGCTGCCTGTGCTCAGGATGCGGGGGAGGGGGCGCCGGGCCACTGCTGTCTCCTGTGGGTGCGTACGGGCGGGAGGGACGGCGTCAGAACTTCATGCCGCCGAGCAGGCTTGCCAGACTCTCGCCGCCGGCCTTGATGCTCGGGGCGATGGCCGTGCTCGACAGGTAGAAGCCGAACAGGACCGAGACCGTGGCGTGCGAGCCCTTGAGCCCGTCCTTCCGGAAGAAGAGGAAGACGATGACGCCGAGCAGGAACACGCCTGAGATGGACAGGATCATTTGGGTCTCCTGGTTCGTGGGGACAGTCACCATGAGTACTTCCAGGATCACAGCATGTATCCATACGATAAAAGGTGCAAACGGGTGAAATACTCGCGATTTCCCCCAGGTGGCCGAGCGGCCGCGCGCCGGACCGGCCGGACCTACCGGACGAGCCAGGGCGTGCCCGCCGGGCCGGGTCCCCGAGTGATGCTTACCCCGGCGCGTCCGGCCCCGGGCCGTACGAGCCAGTACCCTGGCGATTCACCTGAACGGTTGTGAGGAGAGGCGCGATGACTGAAGCCCCCGACCCCGAGGTCGTGGAGCTGGCGACCAAGATCTTCGATCTGGCCCGGCGAGGGCAGACCGAGGCACTCGTGGCGTATGTCGACGCGGGCGTACCTGCCGACCTCACCAACGACCGCGGCGACTCGCTCGTCATGCTCGCCGCCTATCACGGGCACGCGGAGGCGGTGCGCGCGCTGCTCGCCCGGGGAGCCCAGGCCGACCGGGTCAACGACCGGGGCCAGACCCCGCTCGCCGGGGCCGTCTTCAAGGGCGAGACGGAAGTGATCCAGGTCCTGCTGGAAGCCGGAGCCGACCCCGCCGCCGGCACCCCGTCGGCCGTCGACACGGCCCGGATGTTCGGCAAGAGGGAACTGCTCGAGTTGTTCGGTGCGCACTGACCGGCACGGTCTGTCGCATGTTCTGATCAGCGAAGACACGGGAAACGGGGGAGGCGGTGCAGGGCCGCGGAAATTTCGGTCGCGGCAGGTCGGACCGCCGAGTCATCATGACGAAGTGATTCACGGACGCGAGGGCTGGGCAGGTGTTGCCGCACCGCGCGGACCGTGATGCGGTCCGCATGGGCCACCGACGAGAGGCAGAGGAAGATGGTCTACAGCAAGCAGGAAACGGCGGGCGCCCCGACGTGTTGTCACGCGGCCAGGTAGTGCACGTCCCCGGTTGCGTCGACGCTTGATGTGAGGCTGTTTCCCATGTTCGATCCGGTCATAGCGCCCAGCGGTACCCTGCTCGGCCTGCTTCAGCGGGGCCGCGGCGACGGGACGCTGCACGCACTCACCGCCCCCCGCGCGGAAGCGCTGGCGGCCCTGAACCACTGTGTGCTGCGCGACCCCCGCCACGACTGGCAGGTGGAGAACCGCTCCCTCTACTACGCCCGTCTCTTCCTCGACCTCAACGGCGAGCTGGACGAGATCGAGGCACACCTCTTCGACACCGAGGACGTCTTCGACACCGACGAGTCCCGCACCGGCCTCGCGCTGGCCGTGCTCGGTCACCTCGCCTCCTACGGCAGGCGGGACGCCCTCCAGCTGCTGCGCAGATACGCGGCCTCCGGCTCCAACTGGGCCTGGGCCCTGGACGAGCTGGCGCTGCGCGACGACGACGCCGGCCTGCGGGCCCTCGCGGCGCCCGTGCTGGCGCGCTTCGCCACCGACCCGGAGGGCGAGGCCGAGCTGGCCGTCGCCGTGCGTGACGCGTTCGAGCCCCGGCCATGGCGGCTGTGGGCCGAGGATCCCCGGGAATCCGTCGCCACGCGCGTGCGTGCCGCCCAGGAGGCCGGCTGTTTCGACCGCTGGCAGCGGCAGATGCGACCGGCCGGGCCCCGTCCAGGGTGGAGCGTGCGGGCCGTCCTCGACTGGGCTCAGCAGGGCACCGAACGCGGTGCCGCGCTGCACGTCCCCGCCGCCCGCTGCCTCATGGCCGTGGCGGGTCCCGAGGACCGGCCCGAGATCCTGCGCGCCGCCGCCGGCGGCGCCGACGGAGCCCGCTGCGCCGCCCTGCGCTACCTCGCCGACCGCAACGATCCAGCCGCCCTGGACCTGATCGAGGGCGCGGTGGTCACCGGCTCGGCGGCCGTCGCGGAGGCCGCCGTGGACGCCTTCGAGCGGATGAGCGCTGTCGCCGCCGTCGACCGGGCACGCGGCTGGGCCCACCGGCCCGACCCGCTGGGCGCCGCCGCCGGCCGGGTCCTCGCCTGCCGGGGCGGGACCCGCGACAAGGACCTCGTCCTCGGGGCGCTCCGCGAGGCCGTACGCGGCGAGGGACCCGACGCGCCCACGCTGTGGACCCTCGTCGACGGCACCGGCCGGCTCGGCATCGCCTGCGCCGCCCCCGTGCTCCGCCACATCTACCGCGAGACCGCCTCCTCCCATCTGCGGGGCCGGGCCGCCCGCGCCCTGGCCGCCACCGACCCCTCCTTCCCGGCCGGCTTCGCCGTCGAGTGCCTGTGGGACTGCGAGGAGTCCACCCGCGAGATCGCCGCCCGGCACGCCGAGACCGGAGACGCCCGCGTCGTCGAACAACTCCGCCGGCTCGCCGCCGACCCGGCCGAGGAGGCCGAGGTCCAGACCGCCGTACGCAGCCGCATCGGACCCGACGGAGCCGGCGTGTGAGCCTCGGCGGGTGAACGGGGACCTGGGAGCGGGCTCGGGAACGGGAGCGGGCTCGGGAGCGGGCTCGGGAGCGGGTCGTGCGGCAGCGGACCGGGTGCCGGCGCGGTCCGCGGATGAACGACGGGTGACCCGCGGGTCAGGCGGTCGTGGACACGGCCTGACCCGCGCGGGTGCGGCCCGCAACGCTCATGGGACGTTCCTCGCCCGGAAAGATCCACGTTGACGCGGGCACGTCCGGTCCGGCGAGAACACCCGTATGCGTGTCGTCATCGTGACCGAATCCTTTCCCCCAGACGTGAACGGCGTGGCACACTGCGCGCTCCAGACCGCCCGGCACCTCGTAGATCGCGGTCACACCCCTGTCGTCGTCGCCCCCGCCCCCGCTCCCGGTACCAAGTCCGACGGGAACACGTTCGACGCCCTCGCGCCGTGCCCCGTCGTCCGCGTCCCCTCCCTCCCGCTGCCCGGCTACCCCCAGGTGCGCGTCGCCCTGCCCAGCAGGCGCCTCGCCGCGGCCCTCGTCGAGCACCGTGCCGACGTCGTCCACCTGGCCAGCCCCTTCGTCCTCGGCGTCCGCGGCATGGCCGCCGCGGCCCGGTTCGGCGTGCCCGCCGTGGCCGTCTACCAGACCGACCTGGCCGGATACGCCCGCACCTACATGGGCGCCGGCGAGGCCGCCGCCTGGCGGCGCATCCGCTCCGTCCACTCCGCGGCCGACCTCACCCTCGCGCCCTCCAGCGCGGCCCTGGACGACCTGCAGGCGCACGGCGTGCCCCGGGTGCGGCTGTGGCAGCGCGGCGTGGACACCGTCCGCTTCCGCCCCGACCTGCGCGACGAGGCGCTGCGCCGGGAACTCGCCCCGGACGGCGAGCTGATCGTCGGCTACGTCGGGCGGCTCGCCCCCGAGAAGCAGGTCGAACTGCTGGCCGGTGTCTGCGGCCTGCCGGGCGTCCGCGTCGTGGTGACGGGCGACGGGCCGAGCCTGCCCGGGCTGCGGCAGCAACTGCCGGGCGCCGTCTTCCTGGGCCGTCGCACCGGCGAGGACCTCGCCCGGATCTTCGCCTCGCTCGACGTCTTCGTGCACACGGGTCCCTTCGAGACCTTCTGCCAGACCGTGCAGGAGGCCATGGCGAGCGGCGTGCCCGTCGTGGCGCCCGCGGCCGGCGGACCCCTCGACCTGGTCGACCACGGGAGCACCGGGCTCCTGGTGCCACCGCGCGACGCGGACGCGGTACGGGACGCCGTACGGGCCCTGGCCGCCGAACCCGGCACACGGGCCGCCTACGGCGCCGCCGCGCGCGCCACCGTCGAGGGGCGCACCTGGGCGGCCGTCGGCGACCAGCTGATCGAGCACTACCGTGCCGTGCTCGCCGCCCGCAGAACGGCGGTGGCGGCATGACCTCGCTGCGGATCGTGCGGCTGGCCAACTTCGTCGCACCCGCGTCCGGCGGGCTGCGCACCGCCCTGCGGGAACTGGGCAAGGGCTTCCGGGCCGCCGGGCACGACCCGGTGCTCGTGGTGCCGGGCGAACGCGCCGACGACCGGGAGACCGAGCAGGGGCGGGTGATCACCCTGCCCGGGCCGCTCCTGCCGGGCACCGGCGGATACCGCGTGCTCACCGACAAGCGGCGCGTGGCACGGCTGCTGGAGGAACTGGCGCCCGACCGCCTGGAGGTGTCCGACCGCACGACCCTCCGGTGGACCGGCAAATGGGCCCGGCGCGCCCGGGTGCCCGCCGTGATGGTGTCCCACGAGACGGCGGACGGCGTGCTGCGCACCTGGGGCGTGCCGGAGGGCGCCGCGCGGCGCGCCGCCGACGCCCTCAACGTCCGCACGGCGCACACGTACGCGCGCGTGGTCTGCACGACGGAGTTCGCCGAGCGGGAGTTCGTGCGGATCGGCGCGCGCAACGTCGTACGGGCCCCGCTGGGCGTCGACCTGGTGGAACGGCACCCCGCACTGCGGGACGCGGGGCTGCGGGCCCGGTACGCGCACACGTCCGAGACGCTGCTCGTGACGTGCACCCGGCTGTCGGTCGAGAAGCGCCCCGGCACGGCGCTGGACGCCGTGGAGGTGCTGCTGCGGCGGGGCAGGAAGGCGGTCCTGGTGGTGGCCGGGGACGGGCCGCTGCGCCCGCGCCTCGAACACCGGGCGCGCGAGCGCGGGCTGCCGGTCACCTTCCTCGGGCACGTCGGCGACCGCGGCGCGCTCGGCGCCCTGCAGGCAGTCGCCGACGTGTGTCTGGCACCCGGGCCCGCCGAGACCTTCGGGCTCGCCGCGCTGGAGGCCATGGCGTGCGGGACGCCCGTGGTGGCCAGCGTCTCCTCCGCGCTGCCCGAGGTCATCGGGCCCGCGGGAGCCGTCGCGGCCGACCGGGGCGACGCCTTCGCGGACGCCGTCGAGATGCTGCTGGACCTCCCCGAGCGGGCACGGCGCGAGGCCGCACGCGCGCGTGCGGAGTGCTTCGGCTGGAACACGGCCGTCGACGCGTTCCTCGCCGCGCACGACGCGACGGTACCGGTGCGTCCGCATGTGCCGGGAGCGTGACATGGCACCCCTGCGGTTCGTCGCCCTCGGCGACTCGCTGACCGAGGGCGTGGGCGACCCCGTCGGGGGCGGGTGGCGCGGCTGGGCCGCGCTGCTGGCCGACGGGCTCGCCGAGGACGGCGTGGCGTTCACCAACCTCGCGGTCAGCGGCGCCCAGACCCGGGAGGTGCTCCAGCGGCAGACACCCGCGGGCCTGGCCCTGCGGCCCGACGTCGTGTCGGTGGTCGTCGGCGTCAACGACACCCTGCGCCGCACCTTCGACATCCGCGCCGTGGCCGAACGGCTCGACGAGGTGTACGCCGCGTTCACCGGCCGGGGCGCGGTGCTGCTCACGGCCTGCCTGCCCGATCCCGGCGCGATGCTCGGGCTGCCGGGAGCGCTGGCCCGTCCGCTGGCCCGGCGGCAACGCGCGGTCAACCGGGTCGTCCACGCCCTGTCCGACCGGTACGGCGCCGTGCACCTGCACGCGTGCGAGGGCGGCTGGCTCACCGACCGCGCGATGTGGAGCGTGGACCGGCTCCATCCCGGCGAGCGGGGCCACCGGGCGCTGGCCGTGCGTTTTCACGCACTGCTCGCCGAGGCCGGCCTGGCGACGGGGGCCGCGCCCTCGGCCGAACCGGAATCTCCGGCGCCCAGCCGGGCGGCGAACCTGCGCTGGCTGGCCACCTCGGGCACCGGCTGGGTGGCCCGGCGGTGCACCGACCTGCTGCCGCAGTTGCTGCGGCTGGCCGCCGACGAGACGCGCCACCGCGCGCGGGGCACCGGCGCCCGCCTCGACGCGCGGGCGTCGGCGGCGGTGTCGGCGGCCCTGGCCGCGCTGTCGGCGGCGGAACGCGCGGACGCCGTGTGACCGGGGACGCCGTGTGACCGGAGGCGCCGTGTGTCCGGGGGCGCCGTGACCGGGGACGCCGTGTGACCTGGGGCGCGGTGCCTCCCCCGAGGACTGAGCCTCAGCGCCGTCGTACCGTCACGAAGCGCACCGGTGTGCCCGGTACCGCCTGTGCCGCCCGCGGGAGATCGTCGGTGCGGACCACCCCGATCACCGGATATCCCCCGGTGGTCGGGTGGTCGGCCAGGAAGACCACGGGCCTGCCGTCCGGCGGAACCTGGACCGCGCCCAGCACCATGCCCTCGCTGGGCAGCTCGCCGGGCACGGCACGCTCCAGGACCGGTCCTTCGGTACGCAGTCCGATGCGGTTGCCGGCGGCAGACACCCGGAACGTGCGGGAGGTGAAGACGCGGACCGCCTCCGGCGTGAACCAGTCGTCGCGGGGTCCCGGCGTCACCCGCAGGACCAGCTCGGCCGGCGGCGCCGGACACGGGGCGACGTCCACGCGCGCGTGCGGGTTCTCCGGAGTGCCCAGGGGCAGCACCGCACCGTCCGTGAGCGGCGCCGGGCCGAGCCCGGACAGCAGGTCCGTGGAACGGCTGCCGAGCACCGGCTCGACGGCTATGCCCCCGGAGACGGCCACGTAGCCGCGTACGCCGGAAGTGGCGGTTCCGACGTCCAGGACCGCGCCGGCGGGCACCCGCACGGGCGCGCCCCAGGCCACCGGCCGGCCGTCCACCGTGACCGGGCAGGGGGCGCCCGCGACGGCCACCGTGACCGCCGAACGCGGCCGCAGCGCGCAGCCGGTGACGGTGGTCTCCAGCACGGCCGCCCCGGGCCGGTTGCCGACCAGCCGGTTGACGAGCGCCGCCGTTGGCCCGTCCAGCGCGCCGGAGCGGGGCACGCCGAGGTGGGCGTGTCCGGGGCGCCCCTGGTCCTGCACGGTGGTCAGCGCGCCGGCCCGGACGACGACGAGTGCGCGGTCCGTCATGGGCACCCCACCGGGACGAAGCGCACCCGCGTGCCCGGCGACAGCAGCGCGGCCGGCACGCGCGCGGGGTCCCACAGCACGGTGTCCGTCCGCCCGATCAGCTGCCAGCCGCCCGGCGACGAGCGCGGGTACACGCCCGTGTACGGGCCCGCCAGCGCCACCGAACCGGCCGGGACCGCGGTGCGCGGGGTGGCCCGGCGCGGGACGTCGTAGCGCGGCGGCAGACCGGTGAGGTAGCCGAAGCCGGGCGCGAACCCGCAGAAGGCGACGCTGAACTCGGTCTCCGCGTGGATCAGGGCCGCCTCCCGCGTCGAGACGCCCCAGTGCTCGGCGACGTCGGCGAGGTCGGGGCCGTCGTAGCGCACCGGGATCTCGACCGCGGCACGCGCGCGCGGGGGAGCGGGCGGGACGTCGGACGCGGCGAGTTCCCGGGCCAGCCGCTCCGGTTCGTCGAGTCCGTCGAGGAGCACGGTGCGGGCCGCGGGGACGATCTCGCGGGCGGACAGCGCGCCGTCGGCGCGGCGGCGCGACAGCTCGGCGTGCAGCGCCCACGCCTCCTCGTCCGAGGACACCTCGACGAGCAGGGCGTCGTCGCCGACGGGCAGCACCCTCATGCGAAGGCCTCCACCCGGACGCCCGACTCCTGCAGCCGCCGCCGCACCCGCCGGGCCAGCTCCACGGCGCCGGGCGTGTCCCCGTGCAGGCACAGCGAGCGCGCGCGTACGTCGACGCGGGCGCCCGAGTGGGAGGTGACCGTGCCGAAGCGGGCCAGCGTCACCGAGCGCTCCACGACGGCCTCCGGGTCGGTGATGACGGCGCCGTCCCGGCCGCGCGGCACGAGCGTGCCCTGCTCGGTGTACGCGCGGTCGGCGAACGCCTCCGTGACGGTTCCCAGCCCCGCCTTCCCGGCCAGCTCCAGCAGGCGCGAGCCGGGCAGGCCGAGCACCGGCAGCGTGGCGTCGGCCAGCAGCACGCCGTCCACGACGGCCGCCGCCTGCTCCTCGTCGTGCACGACGCGGTTGTAGAGCGCGCCGTGCGGCTTGACGTAGGACACGCGCGTGCCCGCCGCACGCGCGAAGACCTCCAGGGCGCCGATCTGGTACGCCACCTCCGCCGCGAGCTCCTCGGGCGGTACGTCCATGGCGCGCCGCCCGAACCCGGCGAGGTCGCGGTAGGAGACCTGGGCGCCGATCCGGACGCCGCGCTCGGCCGCCAGCTCGCACACCCGCCGCATGGTGGCCGCGTCCCCGGCGTGGAAGCCGCAGGCCACGTTGGCGCTGGTGACGACCGACAGCAGCTGTTCGTCGTCGGTCAGCTGCCAGCGGCCGAAGCCCTCGCCGAGGTCGGCGTTGAGATCGATGGGCGTCATGGGTCCTTCGTGTCTCCTTCTCAGGCCACGCGGTTCTCAGGCCACGTGGTTCTCGGACCGCGCGGTTCTCGGACCGCGCGGTTCTCGGGCCGCGTGGTTCTCGGACCGCGGTTCTCAGGCCACGCGGTACTGCTCGTCGCGGGCGTCGGTGAGGAACATCTGTCCCGGCGCGTGGGTGATGGCGAACGGCGGACGGGAGGCCATCACCGCCGCCTGCGGGGTCACGCCGCAGGCCCAGAACACCGGTATGTCGTCCGGCTCGGCGTCCACCGGGTCGCCGAAGTCGGGCCGGCCGAGGTCGTCGATGCCGAGCCCGGCGGGATCGCCGCAGTGTACGGGGCTGCCGTGCACCGCCGGGAGCAGGCTGCTCTCCCGGATCGCCGCCGCCAGGTGCTCCGGCGGCACCGGGCGCATGGACACCACCATCGGGCCGTGCAGCCGCCCCGCCGGACGGCACGCACGGCCGGTGACGTACATCGGCACGTTGCGGCCCTGCTCGACATGGCGGATCGGGACGCCCGCCCCGGTCAGCGCCCACTCGAAGGTGAAGCTGCAGCCGATCAGGAACGACACCAGGTCCTCGCGCCAGTGCGCGCGCACGTCCGTGGGCTCCGCCACCAGCTCCCCGTCCTGCCACACCCGGTAGCGCGGCAGGTCGGTGCGCAGATCCGCGCCGTCCGCGAGGACGGTCGTGTACGAGCCGGCGTCCGTCACGTCGAGCACCGGGCAGGGCTTGGGGTTGCGCTGGCAGAACAGCAGCATGTCGTACGCCCATTCGGCGGGCACCGAGATCAGGTTCGCCTGGGTGTGGCCGGCGGCGACCCCGGCGGTGGGGCCCGTGAGCCCCTGGCGGAAGCGGGCCCGGGCGGATTTCGGGCTCCACGTGTGCGCCTGCTCGTCGACCAGGGTCAGCGGGCGGTCCTCGGTCCGGTTCACACGAGCTCCTTCCCGCGCGTCTCCGGCAGGCCGAGCAGCGCCAGCGCGGCGATGCCGTAGCCGATCGCGCCGAACACCAGCGCGCCGCCCACGCCCCAACTGTCGGCGAGGAACCCGACCGTGGTGGGGAAGACCGCGCCCACCGCGCGTCCGGTGTTGTACGTGAAGCCCTGACCCGTGCCGCGCACCGCCGTCGGGTACAGCTCGCTCAGGTAGGAGCCGAAGCCGCTGAAGATCGCCGACATGCAGAACCCGAGCGGGAAGCCGAGCACCAGCAGCAGGGTGTTCGCGCCGCTCGGGATGTTGGCGTACGCCAGGATGCAGACGGCCGACAGCAGGGCGAAGAGCCAGATGTTGCGCCGGCGGCCGAGCCGGTCGGTGAGGTAGCCGCCGGTCAGGTAGCCGAGGAAGGCGCCGGAGATCAGGAACGTCAGATATCCGCCGGTGCCGACGACCGACAGGCCGCGCTCGGTCTTCAGGTACGTCGGCACCCAGGTGGCGAGCGTGTAGTAGCCGCCCTGGACGCCGGTGGACAGCAGGCCCGCGAAGACGGTGGTGCGCAGCAGACCGGGCTTGAAGATCGCCGTGAACGAGCCCCTCCGCGGGCTGTGCTCGCGTACGGCGACCGCCTGCGGGGCGTCGTGCACCCGGCGCCGCATCCAGATCACCAGCAGCGCGGGCAGCGCGCCCGTCCAGAACATGATGCGCCAGGCCAGTTCGTCGCCGGTGAACGAGAAGACCAGCGTGTACACGATCGCGGCCAGCGCCCAGCCGACGGCCCAGGAACTCTGGATCGCGCCGAGCGTACGGCCGCGGTGCCGGGCGCTCGCGTACTCGGCGACGAGGATCGCGCCGACCGCCCACTCGCCGCCGAAGCCGAGGCCCTGGAGAGCCCGGAAGACCAGCAGCGTCTCGTAGTTCGGCGCGAAACCGCAGGCGACGGTGAAGACGGCGTACGTGATCACCGTGATCATCAGCGCCCTGACCCGGCCCACCCGGTCCGCCACCACGCCCGCGAGGGCGCCGCCGACCGCGGAGACCACGAGCGTGACGGTCGTGAACAGACCGGTCTGACCGCTGTCCAGGCCGAAGTACGCGGCCAGCGCGACCATGCTCAGCGGCAGCGTGAAGTAGTCGTACGAGTCCAGGGCATAGCCGCCGAACGCGCCGGCGAAGGCGCGGCGGCCGCGTGGGCCGAGCGCGCGCAGCCAGCCCAGCGCTCCGTCATGACCGGTGGGTTCGGCGGCCCGTGGGCCGGTGGCCAGGGCCTGTGGAGGAGGGGTCGTGCTCATGGGCACCTCGCAGAGGGAGGACGAAGGGTGCGGGAACCGAGCCGTGCCGTGCGTGTGCGAGAAGCGGTGGCGCCGTACTGAGGGAACGGCGCCACGCAGAGAGCACCGTAGAGGATTGTTCAACGATCCCTCAATACCCGTGTTGTTTCGTTCTTGTTCTCTGCGATTGAATTCCGGCATGGCAGAGCAGCTGACCTCACTCGCCGAGGACCGGGCCCTCCTGGGGCGCACCAGCACCGCGGAGCGGGTCTCGGACATCCTCCGAAGCCGCATCGCCGAGGGGTTCTTCCCGCCCGGCACGAGGCTGTCGGAGGACAGCATCGGCGGCGCGCTCGGCGTCTCCCGCAACACGCTGCGCGAGGCGTTCCGGCTGCTCACGCACGAGCGGCTGCTCGTCCACGAGCTCAACCGGGGCGTGTTCGTGCGGGTCCTGACCGTGGAGGACGTGGAGGACATCTACCGCACCCGCGGCCTCGTCGAGTGCGCCGTCGTCCGCGGCCTCGGCGAGCCGCCCTACGCTCTGGACGCGCTCACCGAGGCGGTCGAGGAGGGGCAGCGGGCCGCGCGCGAAGATGACTGGAAAGGCCTGGGTACCGCCAACATCCACTTCCACCGGGAACTTGTCGCGCTCGCCGGCAGCGCCCGCACCGACGAGCTGATGCGCAGCGTCTTCGCCGAACTCCGCCTCGCCTTCCACGTCGTGGACGAGCCCAGGCGCCTGCACGAGCCCTACCTGGCCCGCAACCTGCAGATCCTCCAGGCGTTGCGGGAGGGCGACCGGGGCGAGGCCGAGAGGCTGCTCGCGGTGTACCTGCGGGACTCCCTGGAGCGGGTCGTCGAGGTCTACCGGCGCCGGGTCGGCGACGACGGCTGAGACGACGCCCGCCACGGTGTGACCGGGACCATGGGCTGCGTCTGTGCCGTTTGGGCCGTTGTCAGACCTAGGACCTAGTCTGTGCACCGTGACTTCGCCAGCATCGACGGACAGCGTTCCGCCCCAGCTCAGCGCGGGGCCGCGCCCCGCGCCGGGCCCGGCCGCCGACGAGGGACTGGCGCGGCGGCTGCGCGCGCTCGCCTGCACCGCCCCGCTGCACGACCTGGACGCCCGCAAGGGCAGCCTCGCGGGCGAGTACTCGGTCTACGGCATGGCGGAGGTGGCCCTGGCCGCCATCGACCTGGTCACCCTGAACATGGACTTCGACACCGGCGCCGACCACGAGCAGATCGTCGCCCGCCTCGTCCCCCGCATCGCCGCGCAGGCCCCGCAGCGCCCGGCCGCCGAGCACGAGCGCGTGGCCCGCTGGGTCCTGGAGAACCTGATCAACGTCGGCAGCGTCGACCGCGGCTTCCGCGCCGTGTACGGCACCTTCGCGCCGGACGGCAGCTACGTCCGCCGCGACTACGACTTCAAGCTGGTCGAGGAGGTCCCGGGCCCCGGCGGCACCGTCTACCTGCGCACCACCGACGAGGCGGTCAACGTCCTGGTCGGCGCCCTGGACACCGATGTCACCAGCGCTCAGATCGCCGCCGAGGTCAAGCTCGAGGTACTGATCAGCCGCGGCCGCCTCGCCGACGCCCAGCTCGCCGCCGAACAGGCCCGTTACCGCACGGTGCAGTACTCGGAGACGCTGCGCAGGGCCCTGGACGCCACCCGGCGCAACGTCCGCGCGGTGGACTGGCTCAACTCCGTCCCGGACATGATCGCCGAGGCCCTGGACCACGTGGCCGACCGCTACCGCCACGAGAACGCGATCCTCACCAACATTCGCAAGGCCAGGGACGAGACCGAGGACCCCGAGCACAAGCGGCGCGCCGCCGAACTCGTCGACATCGTCAAGGACTGCATCCGGCGCCACACCCAGCTGCAGTCGCGCCTGCTGGAGGCCGGCCCGCTGTTCCGCGCCGAGCAGGACCGGCAGGCCTTCGCCACACCCACGACGACGTCCGGGATCGACCTGTACGGCCAACTGGTATCCCCGGTAATGCCGTTGCCCCTGGAACAGGCCGTCCGCGTCACGGACGCCTTCTTCACGCGGGGGACCGGACTGCGTACGCCGGCGTCGGTGCGGGTGGGCGACCTCGTCGACCTGCTGCTGACACCCCCGGTGGAGCGCGAGCACCTCGGCGCCGAGATGCCGGAGCCCGACCTCGTCGCCACCCCGGACGACAGCCGCTTCAGTGAGGAACAGCTCGCCGCCGCCATGGAACTGCTGGACCTGCCGGCCGACGCGCCGCGCCGGCTGTCCGGGCTGCTGGCGCAGGCCCGGCGGCAGGACCCCGACCTGCCGTACCTGGTGGCGCTGCTGGCCGTGCACGCCGCCAGCCCGCCGGTGGGGACGGCCTACCGGCAGGGCGAGGAGAAGCTGCTGTTCGCCGTCGACGACGGGACCGAACTGGACGACCCGGAGTTCGGCGGAGCCGACCTGATAGTCGGCACCGCACTGCTCGACGCGGCGGGAATGGCGGCCGACCGGACGGAAGCAGCATGAGTGAGCACGAGCGCGACAAGGAGCCACAGCCGTGACCGAGCACGCCGAGTGGAGCGACGCGGACGCCCCGGCCCCGGCCCCGCCGGCGAACGGCGCCGTCACGCCCGCCGACGCCGCCGACGCGGCGCGGCTCGTCGCCTTCGGCCTGCAGCCCAAACTGCAGCCCGCGCGCGACCAGGAGTACGCGGAGCTGCTGCGCCGCTACCGCGAGGACCCGCCGTTCGCACGGCTCGCGGACGCCGTGGCGGCCGGCCTCGGGCTGGTCGTCCTCGAGGTGTCCCCGCGCGCGGGGATGGCCGTGACGGCCGCCGAGGACTCGGTGTTCGCCGTCCGCATGAGCGACTACGCCCGTCGTACCTCGGCCGACGGCGGGGACCGCTTCCTGCACGGGCTGGCCCATCTCGCCGTCGCCGCCCTGGCCTTCCCGCGCCCCGAGGACCTCGCCGACGACGGGTACATCGGACGCGTGACGGTCAACGGCGTCGACACCTTCGTACGGCAGGCCTGCCGCCGGCTGGAGGAACGGGCCGAGGAGCAGGGCGAGAACACCGACCCGGCCACCGACACGCCAGGCCTGGAGGCCGCCTGGCGGGTCTGGGCCAGACGCAGCGCGACCGGCGCCACCAAGGACGCGCGCAGACTCGCCGGTTCCACGACCGGCATCGTGGGCAAGGCGGTCGCCTTCCTCACCGACTCCGGCTTCCTGCAGCGAACCGGCGACGACAACGGCGGCACCTACCGCACCACGGCCCGCTACCAGCTCCAGGTGCGGGACATGGCGGGCAGCGCCGCGATGGCGGAGCTGCTCGAGCTGGGCGTGGTCCCGGTGACCGACGGCACGCCGACGCTCCTGCCCGCCGAGCAGACCGACGACCTGGAGCTGGTGGCCGACGCCGGGCTGCCGTTCCACTCCTGAAGCACCTGAAGTACCGCACTTCCCCCCATACTCACGAGAGTCCGCCATGTACGAGCTGTCCCGGGTCCGCCTCTACTCCATCGGGCCCGCCGGTGCGCGCTACGCCGACACCGTGCTTGACCTGCGCGGCGTGGGCGCCGTCGTGCCCGACCCCGCGCCCACCCAGGCGGAGTTCTTCGAGGACGAGCCCGTCGGCCCGCCGCGTCGGCCCGCGCCCGCCGGCGTGCTCTTCCTGGAGAACGGCGGCGGCAAGTCGGTCCTGCTGAAGCTGATCTTCTCGGTGATGCTGCCGGGCCACCGCAACACCCTCGGCGGCGCCAGCTCCGGCGTGCTGCGCAAGTTCCTCCTCGCCGACGACTGCGGGCACGTGGCCCTGGAGTGGCAGCACGTGCAGACCGGCGAGTGCGTCGTCGTCGGCAAGGCCAGCGAGTGGCGCGGACGCCAGGTCTCCAGCGATCCGCGGAAGTTCGCCGAGGCCTGGTACTCCTTCCGGCCCGGCCCCGGGCTGAGCCTCGACAACCTGCCCGTCGCCGAGTCCACCGCCGTACGGCCGCCCGTCGAGGGCAGCTCGGGCGCACAGGGCCGCCGGCGCACCATGAAGGGTTTCCGGGACGCCCTCACCGAGGCGGGCAAGGCCTATCCGCACCTGGAGGTGCACTGGGAGGAGATCCACGACCGCTGGATCGAGCACCTCGGCGACCTCGGCCTGGACCCCGAACTCTTCCGCTACCAGCGCGAGATGAACGCCGACGAGGGCGAGGCGGCCGGCCTGTTCGCGGTGAAGAAGGACTCCGACTTCACCGACCTGCTGCTGCGCGCCGTGACCGACACCCGGGACACCGACGGGCTCGCCGACCTGGTCAGCGGCTTCGGCAACAAGCTGGGGCGCCGGGCCGAGCTGATCGCCGAACGCGACTTCACCGCCGGGTCGGTCGACCTGCTCGGACGGATCGTGGAGGCCGCCGAGGCCCGCGCCCGCGCGCGTGACGTGCACGCCGCCGCCGAGCGCCGCACCCGCACGCTGGCCCGCCGGCTGTCGGCGCGGGGCGTGCGGGAGCGCGTCCGGGCCGCCGACCTCGCCCAGCGCGTCACCGCCGCCGCGTACGCGGTCACGCACTCCGACGCCGCCCGCGGGCGCAGCGCCCTGATCGCCGCCGAACTGGCCTACCGCAACGCCTCCCTGGCGCTCGCCGCGGCCGAGAAGTCGGCCGCCGCGCAGAAGCGCGAACTCGCCGACGCGCGCACCCTGCACGCCGCCTGGCAGGCCGCCGAGGCCGTGCTGCGCCACCGAGCGGCCGCCGACCGGGTCGCGCGCGTGGCCGCCGCCATCCAGGAGGCCGAGCGGGACGCCGCCCCCGCCCTGGCCGCCCGCGCCAAGGCCGCCGTGGACCTGGTACGGGCCCTGCACGCGGCCGCGGAGCGGGCCGAGGCCCTCGCCAACGAGGAGGAGGAGCGGTCCGCCGCCCTCCAGGAGGTCGGCGAGTCGGCGTACCGCGACTCGACCGCCGCCGCCACGGACGCGCAGCGGGCCCGCAGCGAGGCCGGGCACCTGCGGCAGCGCCTGTCGGAGGTCGAGCAGGAGACCGCCGAGGCGGTCCGCGCGGGCTGGCTCGACGACAGCGCGCCCGACGCCGACCCGGCCCGCGCCGCCCTCGCGGCCAGCGACGCGGAGAAGACGGCCGTCGCCGCCTGGGACGCCGCCCGGGAAGCCTCCCGCAGGGCCACGGACCACGCCCGCGAGGCAGCGGCCGCGGAGTCCCGCGCGGAGCTGACGGCCGCCCGCGCGGCCGACGCCGCCACGGCCACCCAGCGGTCCCACGAGGCCGAGCGCCGCATCGCCGAGGCACTGGCCGCCGAGGAGCGGCTCGCGGAACTGCTGAGCCTGTCCGGCAGCGGCAGCGGCGGTGGCAGTGGCAGTGGCAGCGGTGGCGGTGGGGGCGCCGTACGGCCCGCGGTCCCGCACCCGCGCGCCGCGGCCGAGGACGACGAGGCGGCCCTCACCGCCGAGGAACTGGACAGCTTCGCCGACGAACTGCGCGAACTCCTCGACGACGCCGTCGCCTCCGCCGAACGGCAGTTGTTCGACCTGCGCACCGTGGCCGCCGACGACGCCCGCATCCTCGGAGCGCTCGGCGACGGGGGACTGCTGCCGCCCGGCCCGGACGTGCTGGCCACCGTGGAGTTCCTCGGCGAGCACGGCATCCCGGCCCTGCCCGGCTGGCGGTATCTCGCCCAGGCCGTCGACCCCGCCGACCACGCGCGCGTCCTCGCGGCGCGGCCGGAGCTGGTCGACGGCGTGATCATCACCGACCCCGGCACGCACGCGCGTGCCCGTGAGGCGCTCTCCGACGCCGCCCTGCTCCCGCGCTCCGCCGTGGCCGTCGGCACCGCCGCCGCCCTGCTCGCACCGACGCCGGCACCCGACGCCGGGGAAGGGGACGTGTTCCTCGTACCGCCGAACCCGGCCATGCACGACGAGCACGCCGCCGACGAGGAGCGGCAGGCACTGCGCGCCCGGGCCACCGAGCGGGACGGCGAGATCCGCGCCCTCGCCGCCCGCCTCGGCAAGGACCGGGAGCTGGCGGCGCGGCTCGCCTCCTGGCGGACGGGCTGCCCGGCCGGACGGCTCGCCGAACTCGCGCGGGCCGCGCACGACGCGCGCGTGTTCGCGAAGGAGGCCGAGGCCGAGCTGGCGGAGGCGCGCACGGTCCGGGCCGAGGCCGACGAAGCCGCCGCCGAGGCCGCCCAGATGCGCGACGAGCGGCAGGAGACCGCACAGAAGGCCCGGCGCGCCGCCGACGCCCTCGCCGGGCTCGCCTTCCGGCTGCGCGAGCGGGCCGGCTGGCAGGCGGGGCTGCGTGAACTCGCCGACGAGGCGGCCGAGTCGGAGGCCCGTGCCCAGGCGTGCCTGGAGCGCGCCCGCGCCGCCGACGAGGACCGGCGCGCCGCCCAGCGGGCCGCCGACGACGCCCGCCGCACCGCCCGCGCGCTGCGCGCCGAGCGCGCCGAGATCGCCGGCGCCCCCGACGACGTACCGGACACCGACGGAGACCGGTCCGAGACGTCCCTGCCCGCCCTGCGCGAGGCCTACCGGGCCGCTTCGCAGGTGTACGAGAAGGTCGGGGTCGGCGCCGACCTGCGGGCCGAGCAGGCCCGCGCGGAGAGCGACGAGAGCGCGGCCCGGGCCGAGCTGGACCGGTTGAGCAACAAGGTCCGCACGCGGGCGGAGCAGTTGCTGCAGTCGCCCGACGGGTCCGACGGACCGTCCCGGCAGGCCGCCGCGGCCCGTGCCGAGGAACTCGTGCAGCTGCTGGAGACCCGCGTGTCCAGCGCCAGCGAGCAACTCGGCCGGCTGCGCGGCGAGACGGAGCGGCACGCGCCCGAGGACGGCGAGGCGCACACCGGGCTGCCCGAGGAGCTGGTCCCGCGCGACGCCGAGCACGCCCAGGCGCTGCTGCGTACGGCGACCGCCGAACTAGCCTCACGCACCGAGGCGTTGACGCAGGCACGGGAAGCGCACGCCGAACTGCTGGAGGCCCACCGCGCCGCCGAGGACGCGGCGAGCGGGTTCGACGAGACGGCCGCGATGCTCCGTGACCTGATGCGCGAGCACGCGAGCGAGGAGGAACCGGAGCAACCCGAGCCGTATCCCGGCAGCCTGGAGGAGGCCCGGCAGTCCGCCGCCGAGGCCCGCCGTTCGCTGCGCGGCTGCGCCGCCGACCTGTCGGCCGCCGAGGCCGCGGTGCGCGAGGCGAGCGACGTCCTCGTCCGGCACGCCAACTCCACGCGCTACGAGCAGGTCCGCACCCCCGCCCGCCAGCAGATCCGCGAGCTGCCCGCGTCCGCGCTGCCCGAGCACGCACAGCGCTGGGCGGACGCCTTCGCGCCCCGACTGCGTGTCCTCACCGACGAGTTGGCGCAGCTGGAGCGCAACCGTGACTCGATCGTGGACCGGCTGCGGGGCCTGGTCGAGTCAGCGCTGGCGACGCTGCACTCCGCCCAGCGGCTGTCCCGGCTGCCCGAGGGGCTCGGCGAGTGGTCCGGGCAGGAATTCCTGCGCATCCGCTTCGAGGAGCCCGACCAGGCCACGCTCACCGAGCGGCTCGGCGAGGTCATCGACGAGGCCACCCGGGCGGCCGTGAAGAAGAACTCCGACCTGCGGCGCGACGGCGTGTCCCTGCTGCTGCGCGGGGTCGCGGCCGCCCTCGAGCCCAAGGGCGTCGCGGTGGAGATCCTCAAGCCGGATGCCGTGCTGCGCGCCGAGCGCGTCCCCGTCGGGCAGATGGGCGACGTGTTCTCCGGCGGCCAGCTGCTGACCGCGGCCATCGCCCTGTACTGCACGATGGCGGCGCTCAGGAGCAACGACCGGGGCCGCGACAGGCACCGGCACGCCGGCACGCTGTTCCTGGACAACCCCATCGGCCGCGCCAACGCGACCTACCTGCTGGAGCTCCAGCGGGCGGTGTCCGACGCGCTGGGCGTCCAGCTCCTTTACACCACCGGCCTGTTCGACACCACCGCGCTCGCCGAGTTCCCGCTGGTCATCCGGCTGCGCAACGACGCCGACCTCAGGGCCGGCCTGAAGTACATCAGGGTGGAGGAACATCTGCGCCCCGGCCTTCCGCAGCCGGCCCCGGCCGGAGAGGGCGAAGCGGTGCACAGCGAGATCACAGCGACCCGGATGTTCAAACGGCCGACGCCCAGCGCTCCGTAGCGACGGGGCGGGGCGGTGGGACGGACCCGGCGCGGCTGCCCGCCCCTTCTGTCCTGAACGGACGCCTCTCGGGGAGTCGGTCGCCGCCCAGGGGTTCCGCCGCCCGGGGATTCAGGGATGGGACAGCCGTCCGGCACCGCCCCGCCTGC
Source organism: Streptomyces sp. NPDC031340 (assembly GCF_055569945.1). Taxonomy (NCBI): domain Bacteria; kingdom Bacillati; phylum Actinomycetota; class Actinomycetes; order Kitasatosporales; family Streptomycetaceae; genus Streptomyces; species Streptomyces sp. NPDC031340. The sequence goes on along the minus strand of NZ_JBVIIE010000034.1, from coordinate 16,827 downwards.
GTATCCGCGCCTGGGCGCGCTCCGCGGCCCTGGCCTGGCGCCGGGCGCGGCGCCGCTCGCGCCGCAGGGCGCGGGCCGTGCTGCTCGGCGTCGACACCACGCCGTTGCGCTGGTTCCAGACCTGACGCGTCACCCAGACGTCGAGCGCGCCCCAGGTGGCCGCGATGGTGCTGACCACGCTGCTGATGACCATGGGGAAGGCCAGCCACGAGCCCGCCATGGTGCACAGGAAGGCCACCATCGCCTGTATCAGCGTCACCGCGATGAAGAGCACCGCCCGCACCGCCGAGGTCCGCACCGGATCGGGCAGCCGGCGCCGCCGGGCCGGCTCCTCCACCCACAACGGCCGCGCCTGCGGCGGCACGGCCGCCGCGATGTGCTGCTCCGGTGCTCCGGGGCCCCGCAGCTTCGCCCCCTGTGCCGCCACACCGCCCCGGTGCGTCTGATGCCGCTCCGCCGTGCCCATCAACGTGTCACTCCCCATCCCCAGCAGACCGCCTGCCCCGTGCCCGGACCGCACGGCTCCCCTGTGATTGCCCGGCTTGCGCTGTTTCACGCAGCCCCGGCGCGGGATGCGGCTCCTGTGGCCGATTCCGCCCCGTCTCCCAGGTACAAGGACGAACTGCACGTCCCGAAGATTCCCGAGGACCAGATAATTTCGGCCAACTGGCCGGTGATCCGCCTGGAGCGGTTCCGTCGCCCGGCGCGGGGATCGCGGGAGGCAATCTCCCGCAATGGCCGGACAACTCCGTATCTCTCGCCACTCAAGCGGAAGTTCATCCTCCGGACGGCTCTTCGAGATAGCCGCGCGTCGGTAGTAGGCTCGCGCCGTTTATTACGCACGTCCGTGCCCCCGGCCGCTGGGGGTCGAGCTGGGGGAGGCCATGCGCTTTCGCGGGAAGTCGATCCGCCGGAAGATCGTGGCGCTGCTCCTCGTGCCGCTGGTGTCCCTTACCGCGATCTGGGGCTTCACCACGGTGCTCACGGGACGCGAGGCCCAACAGCTCTTCGACGTGTCGGACGTGGTGGAGAAGATCGGCTATCCCATCGAGGACACCGTCCGCGTCCTGCAGCAGGAGCGCCGCCAGACCCTCGTCTACCTCGCCGACCCCCGCGCCTCGGACGGACTCGCCGACCTCCGGCGCAGCCGGGGCGTCACCGACGACGCCGTCTCGGAGATCCGCAAGAACGCCCAGGACTCCGACGTCCGCGACGCCCTGGGGGACGCCGCCGGCGAGCGGCTGACGGCCGTACTGGACGCCTTCGACGGCATCGACTCCCTGCGCCGCAGCGTCGAGGACGGCACCGTCAGCCGGGCCCAGGCCCTCGACCTGTACAACCGCCTGGTCGACCCCTGCTACGTCCTGCTCGCCAATCTCCACGTCGTCGACAACGTCGAGATGGACAAGCAGTACCGCGCGCTCGTCAACCTAGCCCGCGCCCGCGAACTGCTCTCCCGCGAGGACGCCCTCCTCGGCTCCGCCCTGATCGTCGGCAAGCTCTCCCGCCGCGAGATCCGCGACGTCTCCGACCTCGTGGCGCAACGCACCCTGCTCTACGACGTCAGCCTGCCGCTGCTGCCCTCCGCGGAACGCGAGCGGTACGAAGGGTTCTGGAAGAACGCCGCCACCGCCCCGCTGCGCGTCGCCGAGGAGGCGGCCGTCTCCTCCGGGCCCGGCGTCCCACACGACGTGAGCGCCAAGAGCTGGGACACCGCCGCCGGGGACGTGCTCGACGAACTCGGCGCCCTCAACGACCAGGCCGGCGACCGCTACCAGGACCGGGTCCGTCCGGTCGCCATGGACGTCATCGCCAAGGCGGCCGTCGCCGGAGTCCTCGGACTGGTAGCCCTGCTCCTGTCGCTCTTCCTGTCCGTCCGGGTCGGCCGCGGCCTCATCCGCGACCTGCGGCAACTGCGTCTGGACGCGCACGACGCGGCAGGCGTCCGGCTGCCCAGCGTCATGCGCCGGCTGTCCGCGGGCGAACAGGTCGACGTGGAGACCGAGGTCCCGCGCCTGGAGTACGACAAGCACGAGATCGGCGAGGTCGGCCAGGCCCTCAACACCCTTCAGCGGGCCGCCGTCGAGGCCGCGGTCAAGCAGGCCGAACTGCGCGCCGGCGTCTCCGAGGTGTTCGTCAACCTCGCGCGCCGCAGCCAGGTCCTGCTGCACAAGCAGCTCACCCTGCTCGACACCATGGAGCGCCGCACCGAGGACACCGAGGAACTCGCCGACCTGTTCCGCCTCGACCACCTGACCACCCGCATGCGCCGGCACGCCGAGGGCCTGGTGATCCTCTCCGGCGCCGCCCCCTCCCGGCAGTGGCGCAAGCCGGTCCAGCTCATGGACGTCGTACGGGCCGCCGTCGCCGAGGTCGAGGACTACGAACGCATCGAGGTGCGGCGCCTGCCACGGGTCGCCGTCACCGGACCGGCCGTCGCCGACCTCACCCACCTCGTCGCCGAACTCCTCGAGAACGCCACGGTGTTCTCCCCGCCGCACACCGCCGTGCAGGTGGTGGGGGAGCGGGTCGCCAACGGATTCACCCTGGAGATCCACGACCGCGGCCTCGGCATGGCGGCCGACGCGCTCCTGGACGCCAACCTCCGGCTCGCCGAGACACCGGAGTTCGAGCTGTCCGACACCGACCGGCTCGGCCTGTTCGTGGTCAGCCGGCTCGCCCAGCGGCAGAACGTCCGGGTCTCCCTGCAGCCGTCGCCGTACGGCGGCACCACCGCCGTCGTCTTCATCCCCGACGCGCTGCTGACGGACGACGTCCCGGACACCAACGGCATCGGCTTCCGGCTCGACCGCCCGCACCGCACCAAGGAGGCCGGGCCGGAGGAGGGCCGCCGAGGCGCGCTCTCCCCGGCGCCCGTCCAACTGCCCGGCCTGACCGCCTCGCTGCTGGACGGCCCCGTCGAGCTGGAGGCCCCCGTCGACCTGGAGGCCATCGGGGAATTCCCCGACGCCCTCGACGACGAGGACGGCGAACGCGGCGGGCTGTTCCGTCCCCGCCGCTCCCTCACCCTCGCGGACCAGGAGCCCACGGGCCCGCACGGCGACCCGCTCCACGAGGCAGCCGACGCCCGCCGCGGGGCTCACGACGCCACCGGCGGCGACGTGGCTGCCGACGCCGCGGTCCCGCTGCCCCGCCGCCGCGCGCCCAAGCTGGTCAGCTCGCACGGCCGCCCGGTCGTCGAGCAGTGGTCGCGCCGCGAGGACGCCGGGGACCGGCGCACCATCGGCCCGGCCAGGTCCCAGGCACAGGCCGCCGGACCGGCGCGCCGCCTCGGCGAGGAGCCGCCGGCCGACGGTGGACCGGCCCGGCCGGAGAAGGACGGCACGCCACCGCTGCCGACCCGCCGGCGCGGCGCCTCCCCGCTGCGCCCCGGCGCGGGCGGAGCCGACCGGTCCGGCGGGCAGACCGCGCCCGCGGCGCCGTCGGGCCGCGGCGCCCGCGACACGGGGGACGTCCCCGCACTTCCCGGGCGGGGCCGCCGCGCCGCGGCCGCCCCCCGCGACGCCTCCGCGGACGCGCGGGAACCCGGCTCCGGCGCGGGGGCGGGGGCGCTGCCCCGGCGCGTCCGGCAGGCCAATCTGGCCCCGCAGCTGAGGCAGGGCCCCGACCGGCGGACGCGGGACACCACCGAGCTGGCGGACCGGGACGCCGACGAGGTACGCAGCCGTATGGCCGCACTCCAGCGCGGCTGGCAGCGCGGCCGCGAGGAGAACGCCGCGGGCGACGACGCCCACGGCGGCACAGCACAAGGAACGAACAAGGGGGACGGTCGATGACCGCACCGAAGGCGACCGGCCACACCGCGACCGACAGGAACGGGCAGCTGAACTGGCTCCTGGACGAACTCGTGGACCGGGTCGCGAGCATCCGCAAAGCCGTCGTCCTGTCCAGCGACGGCCTGGCGACCGGCGTGTCCAAGGACCTGTCCCGGGAGGACAGCGAGCACCTCGCCGCCGTCGCCTCCGGTTTCCACAGCCTCGCCAAGGGCGTGGGCCGCCACTTCGAGGCGGGCGACGTCCGTCAGACGGTCGTCGAGCTCGACGACGCCTTCCTGTTCGTCACGGCCGCCGGCGACGGCAGCTGCCTCGCCGTGCTCTCCGACGCCGACTCGGACGTCGGCCAGGTCGCCTACGAGATGACGCTGCTGGTCAAGCGGGTCGGAGTGCATCTGGGCGCGGCTCCGCGCACCGATCTGCCCGCGGGCGGGTAGTGGAATGTCATGAGTGCTGACGGTCAGGGAAGAAGCCACTGGTTCGACGACGAGGCCGGACCGGTCGTCCGTCCGTACGCGATGACGCGCGGCCGCACCTCGAGCCCCGGCCAGCACCGCCTCGACCTGATCGCGGTCGTCGTCGCCGAACCCCACGCCGACGACCCGGAAGCGGACCCGACGCTGTCCCCGGAACACGTGGACATCGTCGGGCTGTGCCGCGACGCCCCGCAGTCTGTCGCGGAGCTCGCGGCTGAGCTCGACCTGCCCATCGGCGTGGTACGGGTCCTCGTCGGGGACCTCGTGGACGCGGAACTCGTGCACGTGAACCGGCCCGTGCCCCCGGCCGAGCTGGTGGACGAGAGTATCCTGCGCGACGTGATCAACGGCCTGCGGGCGCTGTGAGCGGCGCGGAAGCGGGGTACTGACGTGACAGGCTGGCAGTTCTGGGTCGACCGAGGCGGCACCTTCACCGACATCGTCGCGCGTCGCCCGGACGGCCGCCTGCTGACGCACAAACTGCTGTCGGAGAACCCCGCCCGGTACTCCGACGCGGCCGTCGCGGGCGTGCGCGAACTCCTGGGCGGCTCCCAGGACCCCGTCGAGGCCGTCCGCATGGGCACCACGGTCGCCACCAACGCGCTCCTGGAACGCAAGGGCGAGCGCACCCTGCTGGTCGTCACCCGGGGCTTCCGCGACGCCCTGCGCATCGGCTACCAGAACCGGCCGCACATCTTCGCGCGCCGCATCGAACTGCCCGAGCTGCTGCACGAGCGGGTCGTCGAGGCCGACGAGCGCATCGCCGCCGACGGAACCGTCCTGCGCCCGCTCCACCCCGACTCCCTCGCCGGCCCGCTCCAGCAGGCCTACGACGACGGGATCCGCGCCGTCGCCGTCGTGTGCATGCACAGCCACCTCCACCCCGCCCACGAGCAGGCCGTCGGACGGCTCGCCGCCCGCATCGGCTTCCCGCAGATCTCGCTGTCCAGCGAGGTCAGCCCGCTGATGAAGCTCGTCCCGCGCGGGGACACCGCCGTCGTCGACGCCTACCTGTCGCCCGTGCTGCGCCGCTACGTCCAGCACGTCGCCGACCAACTCACGGGCGTCCGCCTGCTGTTCATGCAGTCCAACGGCGGCCTCGCCGAGGCCGGGCAGTTCCGCGGCAAGGACGCCATCCTCTCCGGCCCGGCGGGCGGCATCGTCGGCATGGCCCGCATGTCGCAGCTCGCCGGCTTCGACCGGGTCATCGGCTTCGACATGGGCGGCACGTCCACCGACGTCTCCCACTTCGCCGGCGACTACGAGCGCGTCTTCACCGCGCAGATCGCCGGTGTCCGGCTGCGTGCCCCCATGCTGGACATCCACACCGTCGCGGCGGGCGGCGGCTCCGTCCTCCACTTCGACGGCTCCCGCTACCGCGTCGGACCCGACTCGGCCGGCGCGGACCCGGGACCCGCCTGCTACCGCGGCGGCGGCCCGCTCGCCGTCACCGACGCCAACGTCATGCTCGGCCGCATCCAGCCCGCCCACTTTCCGAGCGTCTTCGGCCCCGGCGGCGACCAGCCCCTCGACGACGCGCTCGTCCGCGAACGCTTCACCGCCCTGGCGCACGAGATCCGCGAGACGACAGGCGACGACCGCACCCCCGAGCAGGTCGCCGAGGGCTTCCTGCAGATCGCCGTCGCCAACATCGCCAACGCCGTCAAGCGGATCTCCGTCCAGAAGGGCCACGACGTCACCCGCTACGCGCTCACCACCTTCGGCGGCGCGGGCGGCCAGCACGCGTGCATGGTCGCCGACTCGCTCGGCATCCGCACCGTCCTGGTACCGCCCATGGCGGGTGTCCTGTCCGCGCTCGGCATCGGTCTCGCCGACACCACCGCCATGCGCGAGCAGTCCGTCGAGGCGCCGCTGCGGCCCGCCTCGATGCCCGGCGTCCGGAAGACCGCCGACGACCTGGAAACGGCGGCCCGCGCCGAGCTCCTCGCCGAGGACGTGCCCGACGACCGCATCCGGGTCACCCGCCGCGCCCAGCTCCGCTACGACGGCACCGACACCACCCTCACCGTCGAGCTGACCGAGCCCGACGCGATGAAGCACGCCTTCGAAGAACGTCATCGCGCCACGTACTCCTTCACCCTCGACCGGCCGATCGTCGTCGAAGCCCTGTCAGTGGAAGCCACCGGCATCACCGAACCCCCCGATCTGTCCGCCCTCGCCCCGTACGAGGGCCGCCCCGCCGCCCCGGACACCGTGCGCCTGCACACCCACGGCGCCTGGCACGACGTACCGCTGCACCGCCGCGAGGACCTGCCCCCCGGCCACACCGTCACCGGACCCGCGATCATCACCGAGGCCAGTGCGACGACCGTCGTCGACGACGGCTGGCGGGCCGTGGCGCGGGACGACGGGCATCTGGTCATGGAACGCGTGGCGGTCACGCAGAGTTCCGGTCTGGACACGAAAGCGGACCCGGTCCTGCTCGAGGTCTTCAACAACCTCTTCATGTCGATCGCCGAGCAGATGGGCGCCCGCCTGGAGTCCACCGCCCAGTCCGTCAACATCAAGGAGCGCCTGGACTTCTCCTGCGCCCTCTTCGACCCCGACGGAAACCTGGTGGCCAACGCCCCGCACATCCCCGTGCACCTGGGGTCGATGGGCACCAGCGTCAAGGAGGTCGTACGGCGCAGGGGCGCCTCCATGCGGCCCGGCGACACCTACGCCGTCAACGACCCGTACCACGGCGGCACGCACCTGCCGGACGTCACCGTCATCACCCCGGTCTTCGACACGGAGGGTGACCGGATCCTTTTCCACGTCGCCTCCCGCGGCCACCACGCGGAGATCGGCGGCATCGCCCCGGGCTCCATGCCCGCCGGCAGCCGCGCCATCGAGGAGGAGGGCGTCCTCTTCGACAACTGGCTGCTCGCCGAGAACGGCCGCTTCCGCGAGGAGGAGACGCTGCGCCTGCTCACCGAGGCGCCCTACCCCTCCCGCAACCCGAAGACCAACCTCGCCGACCTGCGCGCCCAGATCGCCGCCAACCAGAAGGGCGTCGACGAGGTCGCCCGCATGATCGACGACTTCGGCCTCGACGTGGTGCAGGCGTACATGAGGCACGTCCAGGACAACGCCGAGGAAGCGGTCCGCCGGGTCGTCGACGCCCTCGACGACGGTGAGTACGCCTACGAGACCGACTCGGGCGCCGTCATCCGCGTACGCGTGCGAGTGGACCGCGGCAACCGGTCCGCCACCATCGACTTCAGCGGCACCTCGGCGCAGCTGGCCGGCAACTTCAACGCCCCCTTCTCGGTCGTCAACGCGGCCGTCCTGTACGTCTTCCGCACCCTGGTCGCCGACGACATCCCGCTCAACGACGGCTGCCTGCGCCCCCTCCACATCGTCGTGCCGCCCGGTTCCATGCTCGCGCCCGCCCCCCCGGCCGCCGTCGTCGCGGGCAACGTCGAGACGTCCCAGGCCATCACCGGCGCCCTCTACGCGGCGCTCGGCGTCCAGGCGGAGGGCTCCGGCACCATGAACAACGTCACCTTCGGCAACGAACGCCACCAGTACTACGAGACCGTCGCCTCCGGATCCGGCGCCGGCGACGGCTTCCCCGGCGCGCCGGTCGTCCAGACGCACATGACCAACTCGCGGCTCACCGACCCCGAGGTGCTGGAATGGCGGCTGCCGGTGCTGCTGGAGGAGTTCGCCGTCCGGCGCGGCAGCGGCGGAGCCGGACGGTGGCGCGGCGGGGACGGCGCCGTACGCCGCATCCGCTTCCTGGAGCCGATGACCGTCTCCACCCTGTCCCAGCACCGCCGGGTGCCGCCGTACGGCATGGCGGGCGGCGAGCCGGGCGCGCTGGGCGCCAACCGTGTGGAGCGCGTGGACGGCACCGTCACGGTTCTGGCCGGAAGCGACTCGGCGGACGTCGGCCCCGGCGACGTACTCGTCATCGAGACACCCGGCGGCGGAGGTTACGGGCCGCCGCCGTCCCACCCCCATCGAGCAGGAGAAGAAATCGATGATCTTCGGGCGTTCTGAGCGCGGCAAGCCTCCGGTCGAGCCCGTCACGCTCAAGATCCTGGTGGCGGGCGGCTTCGGCGTGGGCAAGACCACTCTCGTCGGGGCGGTCAGCGAGATCAGGCCGCTGCGCACCGAGGAGCTGCTCACCGAGGCCGGACGGCCCTATGACGACACGAGCGGCGTGGAGGGCAAGCACACCACCACCGTGGCCATGGACTTCGGCCGTATCACGCTGCGCGAGGGCCTTGTCCTGTACCTCTTCGGCACCCCCGGCCAGCAGCGCTTCTGGTTCATGTGGGACGAGCTGTCGGAGGGTGCGCTGGGTGCCGTCGTGCTCGCCGACACCCGCCGCCTGGAGGACTGCTTCGCCGCCGTCGACTACTTCGAGCGGCGCTCCATCCCGTTCGTGGTCGGCGTCAACTGCTTCGAGGACGCCGCCCATTACCCCGTGGAGGAGGTCCGCCAGGCGCTCGACCTGGACGAGGGCGTGCCGCTGTTGCTGTGCGACGCCCGCGACCGCGAGTCGGTCAAGGCGATCCTCGTCGGGGTCGTCCAGCACGCGATGGCTTACAGCGCCCGGGGCCGGCAGGCCGTCACCACCTGAGGCGCCGCGAGCGGTCCGCACCCCCGCCGGCCGCGGGTCCGGGCCGCCGCGGGTTCAGGCACGCACGCGCGAACCTGGTCCTCGCCGTCCTCCGCTCGGTCCCCTCACCGCACCGCGATCACCGCCGACCCGTGCCCGAACAGCCCCTGGTTCGCCGTGATCCCCACCCGCGCGCCCGCCACCTGACGGTCACCCGCCTGCCGTCGCAACTGCCATGTCAGCTCGCAGACCTGGGCGATGGCCTGCGCCGGGACCGCCTCCCCGAACGAGGCCAGCCCACCGCTGGTGTTGACGGGTATGCGCCCGCCCAGAGCCGTCGCGCCCTCCCGCAGGAGCTTCGCCCCCTCGCCCTCGCCGCACAGCCCCAGGTCCTCGTACCACTGCAACTCCAGTGCCGTGGACAGGTCGTAGACCTCGGCGAGGGAAAGGTCCTCGGGACCGACGCCGGCCTCCTCGTACGCGGCCCGCGCGATCGACGCCCGGAATGTGCCGGCCGGGGGCGCCACCGCCGCCGCGGAGTCCGTCGCGATGTCCGGCAGGTCCGGCACGGTGGCGGGGTAGCGCGGCGTCACCGTCGACACCGCCCGGATCCGCACCGGTTCGGCCCGGCCGTGCCGACGCGCGAACTCCATGCTGGACAGCACCAGCGCCGCCCCTCCGTCCGACGTCGCGCAGATGTCGAGCAGGCGCAGCGGGTCGGCGACCACCGCGGAGGCGGCGACCTCCAGTGCGGTCACCCGCTTGCGGTAGCGCGCGTACGGATTCAGCGCGCCCACGGCCGCGTTCTTCACCTTGACCTGCGCGAAGTCCTCCAGCGTGTCCCCGTGCACGGCCATCCGGCGGCGCGCCCAGAGCGCGAAGTACACCGGGTTCGTGGCCCCGAGGATCCGGAAGCGCAGCCAGTCCGGATCGTCCGGCCGGTCCCCGCCGGCCGGACGGAAGAACCCCTTGGGCGCCGCGTCGGCCCCGACCACGAGCACCACGTCCGCGAGACCCGACAGGATCTGCGCCCGCGCGGCGTCGACGGCCTGCGCCCCGGACGCGCACGCCGCGTACACGCTCGCCACCCGGGCTCCCTGCCAGCCCAGCGCCCTGGCGAACGTCGCACCCGCCACGTACCCCGGATAGCCCCCGCGCACGGTGTCCGCGCCGACGACCGAGCCCACCTCCCGCCACTCCAGCCCGGCGTCGGCGAGCGCCGCGCGGGCCGCCGCCATCCCGTACTCGACGAAGCCGCGCCCCCACTTGCCCCAGGGGTGCATGCCCGCGCCGAGCACCGCCACCTCGCCCGTCATGCCCGCACCCCCGTCGGCCGCCAGTGCCACGTCGTCCAGACCGTCTCCGCGTCCTCGCTCAGCACGCCGGGGACGACCTCGACCTCCATGCCCACCGTCAGGCCGGCGACGGTGACGCCGGGAGCCGCCTGCCCCAGCACCACGATCCGCTCGGCCTCCAGTTCCACAGCGATCAACGTGTATGGCTCCCACGGAAGTTCCGGATCGGTCACATAGGGTGACGGAGGCCGGTACCGGCTGTCCGTGTACGACCAGACGCGTCCGTGCCGGGACAACGGCACCTCGAGCAGCTCGCCGCCGGCGCAGTCGGGGTTTCGGCACTGGACGTCCTCACGCGGGAAGAAGACCGAGGCGCAGACGGCGCAGCGGGTGCCGAGGAGGTGGAAGCCGTCGCCGTCGCCGGCGAACCAGCCCGCCATCACGGGTGTGTGCTCACGCCTCACGGTTCCTCCCGCACATCGGACCTGACGGAACGTCAGAAGTGTGTCATGGTGGACCGGAGATGGGCAGAGGCAGAGACATGACACGACTCACCACCGTCTTACGCGGCCCGCTCACCGTGCTCGCGGCCCTGCTCTGCCTGACCGCCGCCGGCGCCACCGCCCGCGCGGACACCGAGCCCAGGGCCCCGGAGGACTTCGTCGCGCTCAGCACCGTCGACCCGACGATCCTCCAGGAGATGCGCTACTTCACCCCGCACAACTTCGTGGGGGAACGCGTCGACGGCTACCGGCAGCCGATCTGCATCCTCACCCGCCCCGCGGCCGAGGCCCTCCACCGGGCCCAGACCGAGCTCCTGCGCGAGGGTTACACCCTCAAGGTCTACGACTGCTACCGGCCGCAGCGTGCCGTGGACCACTTCGTGCGCTGGGCGGAGGACCTCGACGACCAGGCGATGAAGGCCGAGTTCTACCCGGACGTCGACAAGACCCGCCTCTTCGCGGACGGGTACATCGCGGATAAATCCGGCCACAGCCGCGGCTCGACCATGGACCTCACCATCGTGAAGCTCCCGGCCCTGCCGACCAGGCCGTACCACCCCGGAGAGCCGCTGGTGCCCTGCTACGCCCCCGAGGGCGAGCGGTTCCCCGACAACTCCGTCGACATGGGCACCGGTTACGACTGCTTCGACACCCTCGCGCACACCCTCGACCCGCGCGTCCAGGGCGTACAGCGGGCCAACCGCATGCTTCTCAAGAACACCCTGGAGGGCCTCGGATTCGTGAACCTCGCCGAGGAATGGTGGCACTACACCTTCAAACCCGAGCCCCACCCGGACACCTATTTCGACTTCCCGGTGTCCTCGAAGTCGCTCGCCGGCCCCCGCTGAGCCGCCCCCCGGTAACTCCCTCCCCGTGATCGGATACGCTCCGCCGCGTGTCCGAAACTCAGCACTCCACCCCCAACTCCGCGCCCGGCTCCCACTGTTCGAGCTGCGGAGCGCCCTACGGAGAGGGCGTCACCGGCTGGCCCCGCACCTGCGCGGCCTGCCACGCCGTGGCCTACCGCAACCCGCTGCCGGTCGCGGTCGCGATCCAGCCCGTGTACGACACGCAGGGCACGGCCCTCGTCGTCATCACCCGAACCGTCGCCCCCGCACCAGGAGGCGTCGCACTGCCCGGCGGCTACATCGACGACCGCGAGGACTGGCGGCAGGCCGTCGTCCGCGAGCTCAAGGAAGAGACCGGCATCGACGCGGCGAGCCGCGACGTACGGCTCATCGACGCCATGACCTCACCCGACGGGCACCTGCTGCTGTTCGGTCTCCTCCCCGAACGCCCGGCCGAAGGCCTGCCGCAGCCGGCCGCCACCGACGAGACGGAGGGCTGGCACCTCCTGCGCAGGCCCGAGGAACTCGCCTTCCCCCTGCACACACTGGCCGTCCGGGCCTGGTTCGAAGGCCGGTACATCTGACTCAGCTCTCCTGAAGCCCGCGTACACGCACCGGGTAGGGCGGTTCGCTCACGCCGTTCTCGCCCTCCCGCTCCACCACCACCCGTCCGCCCTCCCAGCGGGAGACGTACCGCTCCGGCTCCGGCTCCGCCCATCCGTCGCCCGCGTCGGGCACCACCAGGCAGCCCCCGGCCCGCCCCCGGCCCGGCGCCCACACCTCCAGCTCCAGCCCGCCACCGGCCCCGCGCACGGGAATGACGGCACCCGCGCGCGCGAGCACCGGTATCCGCGACAACGGAGCGTCCACCACCACCTGCCCCGGCCCCTCGTACGCCCGCTCCGTCACCGTGTCGTACCACCGGCCCCGCGGCAGCCGCACCGCACGGCGCTCCGTGCCCGGATCGAGGACCGGCGCCACCAGCAGGCAGTCGCCCAGCAGGAACGCGTCCTCGCAGTCGCGCAGCGCGCGGTCCTCCGGGGACCCCCACCACAGCGGCCGCACATACGGGGCACCGGTGCGCCGGGCCACATGCGCCAGCGTCACGAAGTACGGCAGCAGCCGCCGGCGCTCGACCAGCGCCACGCGCGCGTGCTCCAGCACCTCGGCACCGAACTCCCAGGGTTCCCGGCGCCCCGCGCGCACGCTCGCGTGGGTGCGGAACAGCGGCATGAAGGCGCCCAGCTGCAACCAGCGCAGATACAGCTCGGGGGACGGATGTCCGTCGAAGCCGCCCACGTCCGGCCCCGAGTACGGCACCCCGCACAGCCCCAGCCCCAGGACCAGGGACAGCGAGGCCCGCAGCCCCGGCCAGCCGGTCGCCACGCCGCCCGACCACGACCCGCCGTAGCGCTGCATGCCCGCCCACCCGGAGCGCGAGAAGACGAACGGCCGCTCCTGCGGCAGCAGCCCGCGCAGCCCCTCGTAGGCCGCCCTGGCCATGCACAGGGAGTAGACGTTGTGCGCCTCACGATGGTCGCCGTCGCGTCCCTCCAGGGAGTGCCTGGCCGACCGCGGCAGCGTCGTCTCGCCGAAGGCGGCGAAGGAGGTGGGCTCGTTCATGTCGTGCCAGAACCCGGCGAACCCCTGCGCCAGCCGCTCCTCGTACAGCCCGCCCCACCACTCGCGCACGCGCGCGTGCGTGAAGTCCGGGAACACCACGTCTCCGGGCCACGCCACACCGCGCACCACCCGCCCCGACGCGTCCCGCACGAACGCGTCCGCGGGCGCCCCGGCGTCGTACACGGCGTTGCCCGGCGCGGCCTTCACCGCCGGGTCCACGACGGACACCAGCCGTATCCCGTCCCGGCGCAGCTCGTCGGCGAGCACCGGCAGCTTGGGGAAGCGGTCCTCGTCGACCGTGAACACCTGATGCCCGTCGTAGTGGTCGATGTCCAGATGGACGGCGTCCAGCGGCAGGTCGCGCTCCTGGTAACCCGCGACGATCCGGCGCACCTCCTGCTCGCTGCCGAAGCCCCGGCGCGCGTGGTGATGCCCGAGCGCCCACGCGGGCGGCAGCGCCGGCGCACCCGTCAGCGAGGCCCAGGCGAGCAGCACGCGCGCGGGCGTGCCCACCATCACCCAGCAGCGCAGCGGCCCGCCGTCCACCCGCAGCTCGGACGTCCCCGCCCGGTCGTGCCCGGAACCGGCGCCCTCCTCCCCCTCGCGCAGGGTCACCGTCCCGTCCCACGAGGTGTCGTGGAACACCAGGTGCGTGGCCGCGTCGGCCACCACCAGCTGCACCGGCATCGTGATGTACAGCGGATCGTCGCCCGGACCGAACGGGCGGCCCGGATCGGTGTTCCACAGCCGGTACGTGCCGTCGCGCAGCCGTGGCCCCGACGCCCGCCCGCCGAGCCCGAAGAACCGCGCGTCGGCGGGCACCTCGGTCCGCTGCATCCAGCGCGCGCCGCCGCCCCCGACCGGTTCCCACCAGCGGGGCGGCAGATCACGGCGCACGGGCACACCACCCGGCGTGAGCACCTCCACCGCGCCGTGCCGCGAGACGGCCACCGTCGCGCGCTCGGCCACGACCCGCCAGCCGCCGTCCTTGTCGGGCTCCAGCACCGCCCGCGGATCCGGCTCGGGGCAGCGGCCGGCGAGCGCGTACGAGGGCTCGGGGCCCGCCCCGTCCCAGCCCCAGAAGACCGCCCCGCTCACGGCCACCACGATCCGCAGCTCGGAGCGGGCGAACCGGATCACACCGCCCCCCGGGCCCGGCTCCACCTCCCGCACCGGGCCGGGCACCCGTGCGCGCTCGGCGCCCCGCGGCGGCAGCGCGCCGGCGTCGGCACGCCGCCTCCGCCAAGCGGCCCGTACGAGGCGCAGCCCCTGCGCCGCCCCCGCCGAACCAACCGTTTTCACCGAACGCACCAGGTCACGACCGTCCATGCTGCTCAGCCTGCCATTGCCCATCCCGCGCGCGCGGCTCGTTCAACTGCCGTTCACCCGTGCCTGGGCCACATCTTCATGACAGCGACTATGTGGGCCCCGCCCTGGTGCGGAAGTCGATCACATGGCATCGTCCGTGTCAGCCGCGTCACGCGCACACCCCAGCCCGTGCGCGGAGGACGCACACGACGCGCACAGCCCGGGAGCCGCCCCATGTCGACCGAGAACCCCCAGCCCCTCTGGCAGCCCGATCCGGAGCGTATCGCGCGCGCACAGGTCACGAAGTTCCAGGCCTGGGCCGCCGAACGGCACGGCGCCCCGTCCGAGGGCGGCTACGCGGCACTGCACCGCTGGTCCGTCGACGAGCTGGAGACCTTCTGGAAAGCCGTCACCGAGTGGTTCGACGTACGGTTCTCCACGCCGTGCGCGCGGGTGCTCGGCGACCGTTCCATGCCGGGCGCCGAATGGTTCCCCGGGGCGACGCTCAACTACGCCGAGCACGCCCTGCGCGCGGCCGCCACCCGCCCGGACGAACCGGCCCTCCTGTACGTCGACGAGACCCACGAGCCGGCCCCGGTGAGCTGGTCCGAGCTGCGCCGCCAGGTCGGCTCGCTGGCCGCCGAGCTGCGCGCCCTGGGCGTACGCCCGGGAGACCGCGTCAGCGGCTACCTGCCGAACATCCCGCAGGCCGTGGTCGCCCTGCTCGCCACGGCCGCCGTGGGCGGCGTCTGGACGTCCTGCGCCCCCGACTTCGGCGCGCGCAGCGTCCTCGACCGCTTCCAGCAGGTCGAGCCGGTCGTCCTGTTCACCGTCGACGGCTACCGCTACGGCGGCAAGGAGCACGACCGCCGCGGCATCGTCGCCGAACTGCGCCGCGAACTGCCCACCCTGCGGGCCGTGGTCCACATCCCCCTGCTCGGCACCGAGGCCCCCGAGGGCGCGCTGGAGTGGTCCGCCCTGACCGGCGCGGACGTCGAGCCCGTCTTTGAGCAGGTCCCCTTCGCCCACCCCCTGTGGGTGCTGTACTCCTCCGGCACCACCGGCCTGCCCAAGGCCATCGTCCAGTCCCAGGGCGGCATCCTGGTCGAGCACCTCAAGCAGCTCGGCCTGCACTGCGACCTCGGCCCCGAGGACCGCTTCTTCTGGTACACGTCCACCGGCTGGATGATGTGGAACTTCCTCGTCTCCGGCCTCCTGACGGGCACCACGATCGTCCTGTACGACGGCAGCCCGGGCTACCCGGACACGGCCGCCCAGTGGCGGATCGCCGAGCGCACCCGGGCCACCGTCTACGGCACCTCGGCCGCCTACGTCATGGCCTGCCGCAAGGCCGGCGTGCACCCCGCCCGTGACTTCGACCTCTCCGCGGTGCAGTGCGTCGCCACCACCGGTTCACCGCTGCCGCCCGACGGCTTCCGCTGGCTGCACGACGAGTTCGCCGAGAGCGGCGCGGGCCTGTGGATCGCGTCCGTCAGCGGCGGCACGGACGTCTGCTCCTGTTTCGCCGGAGCCGTGCCGACGCTCCCGGTCCACATCGGCGAGCTCCAGGCCCCCGGCCTCGGGACCGACCTGCAGTCCTGGGACCCCAGCGGCAAACCCCTGGTCGACGAGGTCGGCGAACTCGTCGTCACCAACCCCATGCCGTCGATGCCGATCTACTTCTGGAACGACCCCGACGGCAGCCGCTACCGGGACAGCTACTTCGAGACCTACCCCGGCGTGTGGCGCCACGGTGACTGGATCACCATCACCTCCCGCGGCTCCGTCGTCATCCACGGCCGCTCCGACTCGACGCTCAACCGCCAGGGCGTCCGCATGGGCTCGGCCGACATCTACGAGGCCGTCGAGCGCCTGCCCGAGATCAGGGAGTCCCTCGTCGTCGGCATCGAACAGCCCGACGGCGGCTACTGGATGCCCCTGTTCGTGCACCTGGCCCCCGGCGCCGTCCTGGACGAGGCACTGCTGAACCGCATCAAGCAGACGATCCGGGAGCAGCTCTCGCCACGCCACGTCCCCGACGAGATCATCGAGGTGCCGGGCGTCCCGCACACCCTCACCGGCAAGCGCATCGAGGTCCCGGTCAAGCGCCTCCTCCAGGGCACTCCGCTGGAGAAGGCGGTGAACCCGGGCTCGATCGACAACCTCGACCTGCTGCACCACTACGAGCAGCTCGCCCGCGAACGTCGCTGAGGACCACGAGCCGACCGCCGCAGGCGCCCCGGACTCCCCGCACAGCGGGGATCAGGAGCCTGCGGACGGTCGTCGCGCGCTCCGCCCCCTCGCCCGGACGCCGTTGATGCTCCTATTGCTCGTCAAGCGCTCTGAGGCAGGAGGCGCAAGGTACTTTCGTTGCATGTCACTGACTCCCGACGACGAAGTCCGCAGC